>CAMDRP010000001.1 GCA_945906965.1 Opitutus sp. GAS368
AATACCGGCTCGTTCTACACACTCCTCGGCCAAGAAAAGAGGCTTCGCGTCGCACCATTGGGCAGAGGCTTTGTCCCTTTTGCCCGTGCTTTACCTATGTTCTGGCGGGGTGGTTTCATACGAAGGATGCGTGAGCTTTGGTTTGACCGCGAGTCTATATCCTGAACAGCCGGCGCGCATTGCCCGAAAACAGCTTGGCAACGTTCTCTTACAATCACTCGCCGAGGAGAGCGGTCAGTTTGCCAACCACTTCGTTGAGAGTGGCCACGTCGGCCCGCCCGGCCCTTTCGGCCCGTCGAGCGCGCCAATCAATGCTGCGGACGTGATCGGAAAGCACAACGCCCGTAACTGTCTGGTTCGCCGGTAGCGCAACTTCGAACGGGTATCCCTTTGCCTGATTCGTGATCGGGCAGGCGATAGCCAGACCGGTTTTCCTATTGTAGTTCTCGGGAGAGAGGATGATTGCAGGGCGCCGACCGGACTGTTCGTGGCCGGACTGTGGGGTGAAATCCAGCCAGACCAAGTCGCCGCGCCGCGGTGTTTTCGGGGGGATCACCAGGCCTCCTTGCCGATCGGAGCGCCCCAAATATCCCCCGATGGGCTGTTGGAGCTGTTCACTTTTGCGAGGAGTGATTTCAGCTCAAATCGTTTCTTCTGACGCAAGGGCGTAAGAACGATTCGCCCCTTCTCAACCTGCAAATCGACTTCCAAACCCGGCGCCAGATTTGTGTCGCGCGCTACCGGCGCAGGAATTCGAAATCCGAGGCTGTTACCCCAAAGTTGGGCTGTTAATTTCATTTGAATGTATAGCCAATGTGTAAACATAACGAAGTCAATAGGACATTTGGCACCGCAGCCTTACTTTCAAAACGTGTGACAACCATGATGAACACGATCTCGGGCGCGTGCTCCACGCATGTATTCAAACACCCTATTTCGCGTCGGATTCCCCTCAAGCAGCTCATCAAGGCTGTCCGTGTTGCAAGCTGCGTGGTCTTCGCGAATTGCCTGTCGAAATGCTGTGAGAAATCCCAGCGTCTTCCAAGATGCTTCGATCTGGTTTTTGGTTAGAAAATCCCACGCCGTTTTGAGATGCGCGCCGCCATATTCACGCGCCGCCGAGCGGATTCAGCCGTCACGAGTCGCGCCAGTTCATAGCGATGGCCCCCTGTTGCGGGACCGATAAAACCTCCAGAACTTGCCGACATCGAGATACCGGTAATTATTCCGATTGAATTCGGCAAAAGTGCCGTTATGTTTTAGCCATGACTATCGCCGCCCTCGACCGCTTCACCAACTTCCGGGGTGCCGCACTGATCGACCAGATGAACCGGGGGATCGCAGCCAGTTCCTTTGCCCAACTGGCAAAGCTCGTGCAAGTGCCGGTGGAAGAATTCGCCGGCCTGCTTGGGCTCAGCCCGCGCACCATGCGAAATCGGCTCACGCTCACTGCCACGGAAACTGAACTGGCCTATCGCGTTTATCGGGTTTTCCGGCGCGCAGAGGAAGTGCTGGAGGATGGGGATACCGCTCGGGCGTGGTTGGTGACGCCGCAGCGCGCCCTCGGCAACAGGCCGCCCATGTCCTTTCTCATTCGCGACGTGGGCGTGGCCGAGGTTATGAATCTCCTCGGCGCCATCGAAGATGGCGGCTACCTGTGAGGTTTTACCGCATCGCTCGAGCGAAGTATAAGACGCCCGCACTCGCTTTTAGCGGGGAGTCGGCGATGAAATACTTCCACCGCTGGAACCGGGCGGCGAGCGATCTGCGCGCGGTCTATCTTTCGGATTCGCTCGCTCTGGCCTGCATGGAAACCCTCGTCCACATCCGGCCTTTGCCGCGGGTGTTTCCCAAGAGCGTCTATTACGTGGTCGATATTCCTGACCGGTTTCTCTGGAGGCCAGCGCTCAAAGAGTTGCCGCCAGACTGGGATATCGAGCCCGTCCCCACAGGGCCTATGGACTTTGGCACCAATTTCCTCCGTGGGTTGACCGCGGTGGGACTCGTCGTGCCAACCGTTCTGCAACCGATCGGGGATAACGTTCTGCTCAACCCAGCACACCCGGACTTCGATCTGCGCTGGATCACCGGCCCCTCAGACTACCCCTACAATCCCCGGTTGGAATGACCGGGATTCGCGGTTCATTGGCAGGAGTTGCCTCCAAGCCTCCCCGCACAGTGGCGACCGTTCGCCCACTTTAACATAAAGGTTACCGCTCAAACACCTACACCCCCCCTCCCCTGAAAATCCAGTTTCCTATTAGTCCCCGACCCAAAATCAGATTTTGGCCGTGACAGAAAGAAACAGGGTCAGCGTTGACATCCACCCGAGCCGGTAAGACCGTCATACTTCATGGTTGCGATCACCTTCAAAGTTTCACCGGAAGAGGCCCGTAAAATTCGCGCCGCCGCCAGGGCCGCTCATCGCACCGTTTCCGCTCATATTCGCTCCGCACTGCTGCCTCTTGCACCCGCGCCCCGCCCCCGGCTCGTCTTGCGCTACCATCCGGTTTCCGGGCTCCCCTACAACGCCGGCGGAAAAAAACTGCCCACCGTCAGCCTGACCGACATCAAGGCCGCTCTGGCTGACTTCCCGTGAAATACCTGTTGGATGTCAACGCGCTGATGGCGTGGAGCCATCCCTCTGCCGCTGAACACGCCCACTTCCACGCGTGGGCAAAGGCCGCCGGCTTTGACGCGCTCGCCACCTGCGCCCACGTCGAGCTTGGTTTCATCCGCGTCACCATGCACACGCTGCGCTTTTCGCTCGCCGATGCCCAAAAAGCTCTGGCCGAAATGAAGAAGCACACGGGTGGATTCGTTGCCACCGCGCCATCGGCCTCGCTCGCCTCGTGGGCCAGCACCGCGGCAAAAACCTCCGACGCCTATCTGGTGCAGCTTGCTGAATCCGCCGGCCTGAAGCTCGCCACGTTTGATACCGGTATTCCCGGCGCGGTGCAAATTTGACCCAAGACGAGTAGGGTAACTCCGGGATGTTGTAGGGCGTAAGCCCGAGAGCCTCGGCAAAACCTTGGTCGCCACTAATGGTGATCTGATCTTCAGTTCGCCTGCCAGAATCCCCTGACGTTTACACCTCCGGGCGACAGGCGAAAGCCGTTCGGTTTACCCTAGACCCGAACCACCCCCCAAAAGCATTGTAATTGCTAACGCTAATTCATCTTCTGAGACCCCTCGAAGCTGGCGGCAACGCGCCTCTCTGTGTCTTTGCATGCAAGCTGTTGCAGGTAGGTATTGAGCGCGGGACTCGCTGAACGAAAGCCCGCGCGATCATGCTGCTTGGTCAGCGGCTCAAAGCGGTAGATCATCAGACTTAGGCTTCCCGCTGGTAGCGCCCGAACGCGGCGCGAAGGGCAGCGTTCGGAGCCGCCGGAGCCAACAACGCATCCACGAAATTCTTTGATTCATCCGCCGTGAGCTTGGCGCGCTGGTGTTCCTCGATCACTTTACATGCGCTTGTCTGTAACGTGTGGATCATGAAGCTGGTCAAGGTCGGATGCTCGCTGATCGCAACCGCACGTTCCAACATCTTTTTTAGATCACGGGAAATGCGGGCTTCCAGTCGAGCTGTCGGCGTGTGTGCCTGAGTGGATTTTGCGTTAAAGTAGCCATGTAACTACACCCGGCAATTTGCCGTATTCGCAACTTCCAAAGCGTCCGTCGCCTGCATTTTTTAATACAGTACAGCTATCCTTTTGGCTTATTGGCCTCGGCCCGAGTCGGGTAAAAAGGCAGGAAGAAACTTCTTTGTCTTCAAATCGACGACCTAACCCCGAAAAATATTGTCATACTTACCCGTTTTTCTTGGTCTCGGCAATTTGTGGTTATCCGGTTTCCTACTTCTACACTTGGTTCCGGCCCCGAAAAACGGGTGATCCCAGAATCAGAATTACAACAACGCATCATCGATTGCTCTGATCTCGCTTCTTTACGCAGTAACATCACCGCTCTCGAAGAACTTTTTCGCAACCAGCACACCCATGTTGAGCAATTCACTAAGGTCATTGCTCGGGATCCCTCCCTAACCACGCGGCTCTTACGCATGGTCAATAGCGCCTATTTCGGGCTAAGTGAAAAAATAACTACCATCGAAGGCGCGATTATCTATCTGGGTCTGGGCAACGTGCGCCTGCTCATGACCACGGCTCACGCCATCGATGACTTAGAAATCATGGCCAATGACGGCACGAAAGTTTCCTGGCGGCAATTTTGGTTGCATTCCCTCGCCTGCGCTTTCGCCACTCGCGAAATCCTCACCCAGTTCGGGCACAAGCTCGATAACGACACCGACTACATTAGCGGACTTCTCCAAAACCTCGGTAAAGTCGTCATGGCTAAAGCGTTTCCGGTGGAATTTACCCAGCTGGCCCACACCGTTTATAAAGACGAAGCTCACGTCATCGCCGCAGAGCGTGCACTTTTGGGCTGGGATCATGCCGCTATCGGTGCCTTTTATTTAGAAGCCTATCGTTTCCCCTCAGACATAGTGGAAGCGGTCCGCTTTCACCACGACCCTGTTAATGCCCCCAACGGTAAGCAGATTGCCGCGGCGACCCATCTTGCGGATGTGTTGGTCCGTATGGCTGGCCTAAAAGGGGCCACAGAAAAGCGCCCTATCCTTAAGGAGAGTGAACTTTTGGCCCTGCCCACAATTAATCTGCTCTGGCCTAGAAAAGGTCCGACCCTCACCGTCAAAATGCGCAAGATCACGGATCGTGTTTCTTGGCTCCCCGATGAGTGTAGGGCTCTTTTTAAAATCGGTGATGGACCCATCCATCAGCGCTCGGCCAGTCCATAACCTTTTTTCCAATTATAAACCTCTGCGGTTTAGAGCCCTCGTTTTACCCGCTCCCAAAACGGAAAATAGCCGCGCTCTGCGTGTGGTAATAACTCCGAGTCCCATGAACGGCGCCTCCACTTCATCGTAATTCCTGCTGCGCCCAATGCTCGTTCGATTGCTAGGCCCTCGTCCAGCCACGGACCGATAAATGGGCGATATGCCTCCACGCTGTGAAGATTTTGCTTTCGCGCCCAAGCCAGTAGCTCCGCCGGGAGATCTTCCCTCGCACCCCGCTCAACCTCGACCCCATAGTGGGTCTCGGCCCGCGACGCACCGTCGCCGATCGCACTACGAGTCCACTTTTCTACCACCTCCCCCCAACCCGCCTGCGCTGCAAGACGCGTCGGCCAAGCTGCGTTCACGGCGGTATATTTCGTTCCGGCGAGGTCCCCCTTTTCGACCACAAGATCTTCCGCATGAAGCCACAGTCCCACACGTTCTCCTGTACCGGGTAGCGTCTCGGGTGTGCTCCATAAACTGTCTTCTATCCAAGCCCCCGCCTTGGGCAGAGGATCTTCTGTGATGGAAAGCGCGATACCCGCAAGTTGTCCTGGGCTCGGCACGCACCGGCCCTCCGTATACTTTGCGATGTTGTCGGCCCGCGCTAAGTAGGTTTTACCCGCGGTCTGCAGCCCCGCGACCCAGCGCCACGAGAGCGTGTTGCTAGCTGCATCGCCGTCGAGCAGATGCTCGTAAAAAAACGCTGCGCCCAGCTCCCAAGGTAGCCGCAAAGTGAAAATCCAGATCGAAGCAAACCACATGCGCGCGTGATTGTGAAGGTAGCCGGTCGTCACCAACTCTTGCGACCAGTCATCAAAACCCGAGATACCGGTCCGTCCCGCGCACGCTGCTTCCCACGCACTGCGCTTTTCATGGCCTAAAGTATCCCGCAGCCGCGGCACCGCTTCCCTCCACCGCGTCCATGCCTCGGGTCGATGCTCCAACCAACCTTTCCAATACGTCCGCCAATACACCTCTTGTACTAATTTTTCAATTGCTGGAAAGGTCCATTGATCACGTAACGAGGCCACTACTTCACTCTCTAAAAGCATTCGCTTCTGCAGCCACGGCGAAATTTGGGCGACGTTTTCATGACCTTGCCGCACATAATTCCGATTATCAGCGTAGCCACCCGCCGAGGGTAAAAACTTCGACCACCGGGCCTGTCCTGCTGCTCGCGTGGGTTCAAATGATACCATGACTTAAATGTGTTGTTGGCATAGTTGCATCCGGCTTCATCGATGATCTAAACCCTAAGTTGTAAAATGAGTTTTCACAACTAGCTGAAGATTGGGGCAGCATGACCGTCTCATCACTGCCACAAGCCTCCACTAAGACCACATGCTCGTCGCGCTCAACACGGCCGAATTTCAGCACGTGCCTTAGTAAAGATCGCGGCCACCACCGGTTTTGCCCTGAACTGAAACTCCATGTCCTTATTATTTCGACCGAATCTGGCCCAGAGGTATTTCAGCGCGCTAGTCCCCAACGTGCTGTGAAGGGATAATAAATGATCAAGGGTCGACCAACGGCATCTTTGAGCGGAACAAAGCCCCAGTAACGACTATCTTGGCTGTTGCCTGAATTATCACCCATGGAGAAGAAACCATCTTTGGGGATAGTCAGTTTTTCGCCAACCTGTAGGTATTTCGATCCGTAACGCGGATCGGCGTAAAAATATCCGCGATACAAGCCGCTTCGTTTGGCGTTGGCGTCAAAAGCATCTGAGCCAGTTATGGGCGCACCGTTGCGAAAAATACCAGGCTCTTTGATTTCGAGAACATCACCCGGAACGCCGACCAATCGTTTAATGTAGTACTGGTCTTGACCGATTCCGGCGATATTGTCGGTGCGAAAAACGAATCCCTGCCCCGTCTTGGGCTGGACAAAATGAAAACTTAAGCGGTCTACGAAGAGCTGATCCCCAGTTAAGAGATCGAAACGCAACAACGCATCGCCGGCTTTAACGGTACGTCCCAAGGGAATGAGTCTCACGCTAGCGGTCGCGCCCGTCTTAGAATCAATTTTGAGTAAAGATTCGTGACCTGCGACCGCTCGGAATAAACGCGGCCATTGAGCCGAAAAATCGCGTTCGCTGCCAAAATAGGTTTCAAACAGCATGCGATCAAAATCGCCGAAATCCATCGGGACACGCATCGTGGCCGGCGCACCATCAACATAGAAAGTATATTCCTTCACCTGCGTCGGAAAAATGAACCAGCTCCTATCGGGCTGAATCGTATAGGCCATGCGGCCATTATTGAAAAATGGCGCGGTGACCTCGCCGCCGCGCGGGGCGATGGCTTCAAAGCGTTGCGCGCCAAAGGCCAGAAATCTAATGACTTGGCTTAACTTACCTGGAGGCTCGGTGGCGGCGGTGTGGTTTTCGCCCGTCATCCCGTAATAAGTCGGCCACATCGAGTTGGTTGGGATTTTGAACGGTTGGGCCACATAGGTGCGGATGCCCAAGATCACCAAGGCGGCGACGACGAAAAACTCGACGTTTTCAACGAGGGCGTTTTTCGGATAAACGGCTCCGCCGGTTTCACGCATAACCTCTTCGGCTTGTTCGATTCTTAACTTAAGTTTGGCCGCATCGAGGCGCTGCTTAATGCCTTCGCGCAGGGAATCGATTTGTTGCGTGAGTTTACCGAGCTGGGCGGCGGGCAAGACATCGCGACGGAAATGGTAAATCTTCTCCGCTAGCTCGAGCCAGTTCGCGGCGTTCTCGAGCATCTTCTTATCCTGCGACTGGAAAAAACCAAACATGGCGGAGCTGATTAAGGGAACTTAGTTGTTTTGGAGTACCTTGATAAAGGCATCCGGTGGGATCGAAACTTTACCGATCTGTTTCATTTTCTTTTTACCCTCTTTTTGTTTGTCGAGGAGCTTGCGCTTGCGGCTGATGTCACCGCCGTAGCATTTCGCGGTGACGTCTTTGCGCATTTCCTTCACGTTATCGCGCGCAATGATTTTACCGCCGATCGCGGCTTGAATGGCGACTTTGAACATCTGGGGCGGGATGATCTCGGCGAGTTTTTCGCAAAGCTGGCGGCCCTTGGATTCGGCTTTATCGCGATGCACGATACAAGCAAAGGCATCCACGGGATCGCCGTTGATCATGATGTCCATCTTCACGAGGTCGGAGGCCATGTAGTCGCCGAGTTCGTAATCCATGGAGCCATAGCCATGCGTGACGCTCTTCAGACGATCGTTGAAATCGACGAGGATCTCGTTGAGCGGCAGAACGCAGCGCAGCATCACGCGATTCATGTCGAGCGTGTCGGTATGCTCACAGACGCCACGCTTTTCCATGATGATCGAAAGCATGTCGCCCATCGAACTGTTAGGGATGATAATCGACGCCCGAATCGTCGGTTCCCGAATCTCAAGGATCGTGCCGGGATCGGGCATATTTACGGGATTATCCACGTCGATCTCTTCGCCGCCTTGTTTGACGATGTGATAAATAACGCTCGGGTACGTGGAGATGATTTCGACATCATGTTCGCGACGCACGCGCTCCTGAATGATTTCCATGTGGAGCAAGCCGAGGAAACCGCAGCGAAAGCCGAAACCCAACGCGAGTGAGCTTTCCGAGGAATAAACAAAGGCAGCGTCGTTGAGTTGGAGGCGACCGAGACCTGCTTTCAACTTTTCGTAGTCGTCGCTTTCAAGGGGATAGAGTCCGCAGAATACCATAGGGCGAACTTCTTTATAGCCCGGCAACATTTCTGTGGCGGGTCGTGCGGCGATGGTGATGGTATCGCCGGTTTTTACTTCGGAAGGAGTTTTGATACTAGAAACGATGTAGCCGACATCGCCGGCGTTCAGCACCGTACATTTCTCCATCTTCGGAGTGAAGATGCCGACTTCTTTCACTTCCGCTTTTTGGCCAGTGCTCATGAGCATCATCATGTCATGTGCTTTGATCGAGCCCGAGAAAACGCGCACGTATGCGATGCAGCCGCGGTACGCATCGTAAAGGGAATCGAATACCAGAATTCTAGCCTGCGGATAATCGCTCCAGCGCGGCGAAGGCACGCGTGCGACGACGGCTTCAAGAATATCGACAATGCCGATACCGGATTTTCCGCTGGCGAGAATCGCTTCCTCGGCGGGAATTGTGAGAATGTCCTCCAGTTGGCGGGTGCACAGTTCAAGATTAGCACTTGGCAGATCGATTTTGTTGATCACCGGGATGATCTTGAGATTTTGGCCGAAGGCCAACTGGGCATTGGCGACGGTCTGAGCTTCGACACCTTGAGCAGCGTCAATTAAAAGCACGGCTCCTTCACACGCGGCGAGGCTGCGCGAAACTTCGTAAGAGAAGTCCACGTGGCCAGGTGTGTCCATGAGGTTGAGTTTGTAATCTTGGCCATCTTTCGCGCGGTACGTCATCGTAACCGGGTGCGACTTGATCGTGATACCTCGCTCTTTCTCGAGGTCCATCGAGTCCAGATGCTGCGCGGTCAGTACACGTTGGGAAACGGTGTTGGTGTGCTCAAGCAGTCGGTCGGAAAGCGTGGTTTTGCCATGGTCGACGTGGGCGATGATGCAGAAATTGCGGGTGTTTTTGGCAGACATCGGCTCAGGCATTAGAAAGGTCGGTGAATTCGCTGAAATTTTTTACAGACCAGGATTTTTCGGTGCGACGGGCGAGTCCAGCCAACACGCCTCCCGGTCCTAGTTCCCAAAATGGGGTCGCTCCAGCCGCAGCGGCCTGGCGCATGCAATCTTCCCAAAGCACGGATGAAACGACTTGTTGCACCAAGGCGTTTTTGATGGCCGCAGGATCGGCGATTGCTTGACCCGTAGTGTTGGTGAAGACCGTGAACTTCGGCGCCGCAAACGGCACGCTCTCGAGATAAGCCGCAAAAGCCACCCGGGCTGGCTCCATGAGCCTCGAGTGATAAGCGCCGGCCACGTTCAAAGGGATGACCTTTTTCATGCCGCGGTCTTTGGCGCCGGCGACCGCCGCAGCGATTTTGGTGTTTTCACCGGAAATTATGATTTGGCCTGGGGCGTTGAAATTTGCCGCTTCGACATCGAAGTCGCGACAAAGTTCGGCAACGCTGGTACGTTCTTCCCCGATGACCGCCGCCATGGCGCCTGAAGTTTGCTCACAGGCCAATTGCATCAAGCGTCCGCGTTCCGCCACAATGCGCAATCCCGTCGCGAAATCGAAAACGCCTGCGGCGGCATAAGCCGTGACTTCGCCCAGGCTCAGGCCGAGGGCGAAATTGATTTCGGAGGCCTTGCCCTGTTCGCGCAGGGCCGCCAGCAACGCTAGGCCATGTACAAAAAGCGCCGGTTGGCACACTTTCGTGGGCGTGAGTACTGCATCGGGGCCCTCGAAACTCAGCTGCGTGAGATCCCAACCCAAGATGCGATTCGCTTCATCATACAGGCCACGCGCTGCAGGCGAACCCGCGTAAAGCGATTTACCCATGCCCGTTTTTTGAGCACCCTGCCCTGCGAATAATAATGCCAATCCCATGGTAGAAACCGCCAAGACAAGCGCCCGACGGCAGTGAAACCAAGCCCTAAAAATATTGGGCCGATTAGAATCCTTTGAGGTGGGCTATTTTTTTTTAAAAAATCATTCGCCCTAGATTTGTACGACGAGCTTGAACAGGGTATTTAAATTTTTTATCGGACGGTAGCGCGTAAATTTCACGATCAAAAGCAATTAAATAGCAATCATAAAACGCTTTGCAAGGCGCCGTTCCTCAAGTTTGTTGTAAAACAACGCTAACATTTTAATGAAAACACGTCCGCTTACCGGTACCATCACCGCACTTGTCACGCCCTTCCAGCGGGGTAAAATCGCACATGGCGATTTAAAGCGGTTGATCGAACACCAAATCCGTGGAGGCATTGATGGCTTGGTTCCTGTCGGCACCACGGGTGAATCGCCGACGGTAAACCACGAGGAACATATTGAAATCATTCAGGCCACCGTGGAATTAACGCGGGGGCGCGTACCTGTTATTGCTGGCACGGGTTCTAATTCGACACAGGAAGCGGTCGAACTAACCCAGCAAGCCCATGCCGTCGGCGCTGATGCTATGCTCGTGGTGGCTCCGTATTACAACAAGCCCGGAGCGGAAGGACTTTTCCGACATTTCTGTGCTGTCGCTGAAGCCACCGATAAACCGATCATTCTCTACTCCATACCCGGACGCTGCGGCATCGAGATCGGCATCCCCGTTGTGGAACGTCTGCGTGCTAAATTTAAACACGTGCGCTGGATCAAAGAAGCGGGCGGCAGCGTGGATCGCGTGGATCAACTTAAACACGCGCTCGGCTCTGACATTACCGTGCTCAGCGGTGATGACTCCCTCACCCTGCCCTTCATGGCCGTAGGCGCCGAGGGCGTGATCAGTGTGGCCTCGAATCTTTATGCGCGCGACATTGGTAACATGGTGCGGCTCGCTTTGGCTGGCGATTTTACGAAAGCGCTCAAATCGCATCGTCGCCTCTACCCGATGTTCAAAGCGATCTTCATCGAGTCTAATCCCAGCCCGATCAAATTTGCTTTAGTGCGGGCGGGCATCATCGCCAGCGCTGAGGTCCGCTTGCCGCTGAGCGAAATCAGTAAAGAAAGTGCGCAGAAATTAAGCCAAGTCCTAGCTGCGCTCGATCGCTAAAATCTCCACATGTCCATCAATGCATTACTCAATGGTTCGCGCGGCCGTATGGGCCAAGCAATCGCCGCTGCCGCAGCCGAAGCCGGCGTCATCCTCTGTGCGAGCTTGGACGCAGACGATGCGGTGGCTGATCATATTGACGCGTGCGATGTGATCATCGACTTCAGCTCGCATCGAGCGACCGAGGCTTTACTCGAACTCGCCTTAGCTCACAAAAAACCTATCGTAATCGGTACCACCGGTCACTCTGCAGAAGAGAAAACTCGTTTGCTCGGCCTCGCTCAACAAGTGCCCTGCGTGTGGGCCGGAAATTTTTCCATCGGCGTAAATTTACTTTTCGCCCTCACGCGTCGAGCCTCCGCGATTCTAGGCTCCGATTATGACATCGAAGTCGTGGAGATGCATCATCGCTTTAAAAAAGATGCTCCTAGCGGCACCGCAGCTCGCCTGCTTGAGATCATCATGGAGGAGCGAAAACTCACCGCCGCAGCTTTACGCCACGGCCGCGAAGGCATCACTGGCGAGCGCAAGCCGACGGAAATCGGAATTCATGCGCTTCGTGGGGGCGACGTGGTGGGCGATCACACGGTCATGTTTGCCGCTATGGGCGAACGCTTAGAGCTGACGCACAAGGCCAGCGATCGGGGTGTTTTTGCCCGCGGATCTCTGCGCGCCGCTCAATGGCTTGTTGGTCGCAAAGCAGGGCTCTATGATATGCAAGACGTGCTTGGCTTGCAGTAACCAACCTCTGCTGCCCTTACATCATCGTGATCACCTCCATCAAAGGAACTCTTATATCCGCCACTCCGCTCCACGCCATCGTCGAACTGAATGGCTTCGGCTACGAGGTTAACATCCCTCTCACCAGCGCGGAGAAGCTTCCGGCTGCAGGCTCCGAGGTGAGACTACACACACACGTGATTTACCGAGAGGACGCGCAGACCCTGTACGGTTTTGCGACCATTGCGGATCGAGATTTTTTCCGTCTCATGATCGATCATGTCACGGGAATCGGCCCTAAGAGCGCGCTCGGAATCATGAGCCGCCTTTCCGTGGAATCCTTAGAATCGGCAATTCGCAGCGGCGATATTGGCTTGTTGGCTAAATGCCCCGGCATAGGTAAAAAAACCGCCGAGCGTCTGGTGGTTGAACTCAAGTCTAAGGTAGAATTACCCAGCGGCGGAGCTAAAAACAGCCCTCAAGTAACTGCAGGTTCAATTGCTACGCCTGCTAGCGCGCATCGTGATGCGATTTCTGCGTTGGTTGCCCTCGGCTACAAAGCACCCGATGCCGATGCCGCCATTCGGCAAGCCGCGCTCGCTTTAGGCGCGGGCGCCTCAACGGAGTCTCTCATTAAAAAAGCGCTGAGCTAAATAGCCCCGCGCTCTGCGCCGCACTAGACCGTCCTACTCAACGTTGAAACTGATGAGCCGCCTGCTCAAATCGAGCGTCAATCGGGCGCCGGTTGCGGAAGTTGTTTTTCTCAGGCGCAAGATTGGCCTTTTGGTCGAAGCGCAAATCTTCCGCCGTGACGCGAGGCATGGAGCTGACTTGAACGCGTTGCATCCAGTCAAAACGAGTATCGCTGCGATCAAGTGCGGCCATTGAGTTTTGTTCGGCAATGGATCGAGGCGTGTAAGCCGCAAAAGCAGGCTTCAAATCGGCATTTCTCGCCGCGACCGAGACGGTACGAGGCAAATCTCGCGCGTTGTTGGCGAGGGGTGAGACCGCCGCAAATTGCACGCTCGTGATCGCGGAGGCTTCAGGCGCGAGGGTGGCCAAATTAGCCGAGCCGTGTCCGTTACGCATGACCGCTACCACCGCAACACAGGCCGCTGCGGCACACGCCGCCACCGCGTAAAAGCCCAAGCTCCAACGCGGAGTGGCCTCATCGAAGCGCACGACATTTGAATCTGCAGCAGCGGCAGCAGTTTCGAGCGCGGACGCCTGAGCCAGGACCACGCAAGCCTTCTGCATCTGGCAGTACTCGCGGTAAATTTTATGACGCGCTGGATTACCGGTTACTTCCACTTCTAGCCGGCGCGCGTCGACGGCGCTGATCTCATGGTCGAGATAAAGATTTAGCAGTTCGATGAATTCGGCGTCTTTCATTTAAAATCCTCTCCTAGTTTTGATTTCAGGCTATCGCGGGCTCGGGCTATGCGGCTTTTGACGGTACCTACGGAAATATTTAAAATCTCAGCGATCTCCTCGTAAGATAGATTCTTGATGTTTCGCAGCGTGAGAATTTCCCGATGTTTGGCACTAATTTTTTCCATACCTTTGGCGATACGTGCGACAAACTCGGTCGTTACCGTGATATCGCCGGGAGTCTCGACCTCGGCAGGAATAATATCAGCGAGGGTCGTCTCGTTATCGTCGCTAAGTGGGGCGTCGAAGGAGACAGATTTATCGCGCTTTCGGCGCCACCAATACCAATAGCGATTACGCGCCAAGTTGGTCGCGATCTGATAAAGCCAAGTGGAGAACGCAGAATCACCCCGGAAATTTACTAGGCCGCGATGCGCGCGAATAAACGCGTCTTGGGTGACTTCTTCGGCGTCTTGCTGATTACGCAGAAGTTGATGCACCATCGCATAAATCCGGTCCCAATAACGAGTGACCATTTCGTCGAATGCCGATTGATCGCCATTTTTAAAGCGGGCTACCAAGGCATGATCCAGGGCAACTTCTTGAGCTTTTGAGGACATACGTTCTGCCTCATTCTGACGCGTGTACTGTTCGATTGTTCCCAATTTCTTTAACGGAGTCCTAGCAGATAGCTCCTAGCTTTACCCACGGTCAATCGAGACTGCAACGTTATGGAGAAATTTCTTGCCAAGCCCAGCGCGCGCTACCCATTTTCCGCAGTTCCATCGGTCTAGGGCTGGTAGCTCAATGGTAGAGCAGCATCCTTTTAAGTTGTTGGTTCCGGGTTCGAATCCCGGCCAGCCCACCACCGGTGAGCATCCGTTTGAGTCTGGCAAACACCTGCGTAGCTACCACGCGCTGGACGTTGGCATTACCGAATATCAGAAACCTATCTAAATTTCTTGCCGCGCCAAATGCTTGGGCCAATAGCTTTACCAGCTTACTTTATCTAAATCCACGCCATGAAACTTGTTTCGAAGCATTTCCTCCTTCTCGCACTCAGCGCGACCGTCGTTCTAAGCGGCTGCGCCAAGAAGCCCGTACGTCCGGACCCCAGCGCCACGCTGATCGGGCCTAACACCGGCGGTAACATCAACCCGCAGGACGTCTCCACCACAGCGGACCAAAACTCCGGACTACAACAACGTCTCGGCGATGGCGTCATTGATGATGGCCGCACCATCCGCGGCTTGCTCGGTGCGGTCTATTTTGAATTCGATCGCTCGGATATCTCGAAACCCGATGAACGCGCTAAACTTAAAGCGGCCAAAGAATATCTGGATAAAAATCCCGATCAGCGCTTGCTCCTCGAAGGTCACGCTGACTGGCGCGGTACTTCCGAATACAATCTCGGCCTTGGCGATCGCCGTGCCAATGGCGCCAAAAAATACCTAGAAACGCTCATGGTCTCGGTCGATAAACTCGAAACGCTCTCCAAGGGCAGCGAGGAATCGAAGAAGAGCGGTACCGATGAAGAAATGAAGAAAGATCGCCGCGTCGAATTGGTGATTATCAAAAAGCAGTAATCGAGCGACCTTCGATCATTTTAATGAAGCCCCAGCTTTCGCAGCTGGGGCTTTTTTGTGCGAATACTTCAAAGCTTAGGCGCGGCTTAAGCGTGGCTCAACGCACGCCCGCCAAATCGGCGAAAATTCTCTCGGTTGTCTCGATGCCTTTCTTCATGACGTCCAAATTGAAACTCTCATTGGGCGCATGGAGGTTATCCTCGGGCAGAAAGAGGCCAAACATCACGGAATCCAAGCCGGTCATGCGCTTGATGTCGGCGATGATGGGCACGCTGCCGCCTTCGCGCAGATAAAGCGGGGCACGTCCCCAAACAGAGGTGATCGCCGTGTCGGCAGCCTGGAAGGCCCGCGCCAATACTGGGGATTGATTGCTCGGCGTGTTAGAACGTCCCGGCGGCACCACGACATAAGGGTCGCCTTTGTGCTGATCGATGAACTCAAGTTTCACCCCTTTGGGCGTGCGCGCACGGATCGCATCCATGACGAGCTTTTTGATTTTATCCGGCTGCTGATTGGGTACGAGCCGGCAACTGATTTTGGCGAAGGCCTTGCTGGGGATGACCGTTTTTGTTCCTTCACCTTGATAACCACCGCCGATGCCGTTGAATTCTAGCGTCGGTTGAAAACGGGCGGATTCAAACGGTGAAAAGCCCGGTGTGGTATAGAAGGTGTCGATGCCAAGGAATTCAGCATAAGCTTTTTCGTCGGCTCCGAGTTTTTTTAATTCATCGCGTTCCCATGGTTGCACGTCGAGCACGTCATCGTAGAAGCCGGGCACATTCACGCGGCCATCCGGTGTGTGTAGCGTGGCCATAATTTCCGCCAGAGCTTGAATCGGATTACGCAACACCCCGCCGTGTAAACCCGAGTGCAGATCCCCTTTTGCTCCTGTGATCTGTACGTCGAATAGAGTTAACCCGCGCAGTCCGCAGGTCAGTACGACTTGTTGTTCGTTGGGCAAAGCCGTATCCGACAAATAAACGAAGTCCGCTTCTCGCAAACGATCTTGGTATTTTTCTAGAAATTTCGGGAAACTAGGACTGCCCATTTCTTCTTCGCCTTCGATGAGAAAGGTGATGCGTAACGGCAGATCGGGGTGCTTTTCGAGCAGGCGAGCGATAGCGGTGATGTTGGTCATCAACGGACCTTTGTTATCCGCCGCTCCACGGCCATAAATGCGATTGCCCCGCACGGTGGGTTCAAACGCAGGCGTCGTCCAGAGGTTTAACGGATCGGCTGGTTGCACATCGTAGTGCCCATAAACGACAACATGCGGCCAGGCTGGGTTTGTGCCACGACTGGCCAGAATGATGGGGTGCAGATCTGTCGCGACGACCTCAACGCTGAATCCCATCGAGCCGAGTAATTCTGAGACGAAGTTCTGCGCGCCGCGCATACCTTCACGAAATTTGGAATCGGCGGAAACCGAGGGATGGCGGATGAATTCTTTGAGTTTTTCTACCGGATCGAACATGGTATGACCTTGGAGGCGTTTCGTGCAGACCGCCAACCGGAAATCGTCGGGCCTTCGATTAATGCTTAAAATGACGCGAACCGGTGAAGACCATGGCCATACCACGGGCATCGGCCGCTGCGATCACCTCGGCATCACGCACAGAACCGCCGGGTTGAATCGCGCACGTCGCACCAGCTTCCGCTGCCGCGATCAAACCGTCGGCGAAGGGGAAAAGCGCTTCACTTGCTACAACCGAGCCGCGCAGATCGAGGCCCGCCTCGCCTGCCTTCCACACCGCGATGCGCGAGCTATCCACCCGTGCCATCTGGCCAGCGCCGACGCCGAGGGTTTGTTCGCCGCGGCAGTAAACAATCGAGTTCGATTTGACGTGTTTGCCAACTTTCCAGCCAAACAGCATTGCGCTCCATTCCTCGGCTGTGGGTTGGCGTTGGGTCACGACTTTGAATTCACGCACGTTGCCGAGAGTGCGGTCTCGGTCTTGCACCAGCACGCCTCCGATCACGGAACGGATTTCCTGCAACGCATCCGCGCCCATTCCCGCCTTGGCAATCATGAGGCGCAGGTTTTTTTTCTTGGCAAAAATAGCAAGAGCTTCGGCGGTGAATCGTGGGGCAATGATGACCTCGGTGAAAATCTCGGCAATCAACTTGGCGAGATCGGCATCGAGCGTGGCGTTGACGATAATAATGCCGCCAAAAGGGGCTTGCCGGTCCGTCGCGTAGGCTCTGTCCCAAGCCTCAAGGACTGTATCCGCGCTGGCCACACCGCAGGGATTGGTGTGTTTCAAAATCGCGACAGTTGGGCGCTCAAACTCACCGATGAGGTAGGTGGCGGCGGTGATATCCAGAATATTATTGTAGCTCAGCTCCTTGCCTTGGAGCTGCTCGTAATGCTCGTGAAATGTGCCGTAGAGAGCCGCGTGTTGGTGGGGATTTTCGCCGTAGCGCAGGTTTTGCGCTTTTTTCCAAGAAAGCGAAAGCGTGCCTGGTAGACCGCTCAACGCCTCAAGGTCGGGTGCATCGGCCTGAGCCGCTAAGTAATCGGCAATGGCTGCGTCGTAGCTGGCGGTGCGTTGAAACACCTTGAGCGCGAGGCGACGACGTAGGCCGTTGAGTGCTTCGCTCCCCTCGCCCGCGGTGAGCGCGGTCAGTACGCTGGCGTAATCACCCGGATCGCACACGACAGTGACACTGGCGTGATTTTTGGCCGCGCTGCGCAACATGGAAGGCCCGCCGATATCGATGTTTTCGATAGCTTCCTCGAACTCGACGTGAGGTTTGGCCACCGTGGCCTCAAAGGGATAAAGATTCACGACCACGAGATCGATGAGTTCGATCTGATTTTCGCGCGCTTGGGCGAGGTGTTCAGGCTTGTCGCGGCGGCAAAGGAGACCGCCGTGGATTTTGGGGTGAAGCGTTTTTACGCGTCCTTCCATGATTTCAGGAAATCCCGTGTGGTTGCCCACTTCTGTGACGGGTAGGCCTTTTTCTGCGAGCAATTTTGCCGTGCCGCCGGTAGATAAGAGCGTGTAGCCGTGCGTTCGCACCAGCGCCGCCGCGAATTCTGCCAGACCCTGTTTGTCGCTGACCGAAAGTAGCGCGTATTTAGCCATGCTGCGTTTTTTGCGCAGGCCGACGATGCGCCGCAAGCCCGAAGCTGAGTTTTGTCAGCCTTAGCGTATGCTTGCTCGCGAAGGGATTGTGCTTCAACTTCATCTCGTGTCTTGCAGTTCCTTCGAAATACCCGGTCTGTCCGCTTCTCTTGATAAAATCACTTACCATCATGGTGGTGTCAGTCTGCCCATGGAGAAGCCGCATGCGTTTGTCTATTTCGTGACTATTCACAACAGTTCCGAACACACGATCACCTTGCTCGGCCGTAAGTGGGTTTTGGAACACGCTGATGGTTCGCATCTGGTGATCGAAGGTGATAAAATCATCGGCGAAACCCCGCGCCTCGCCCCCGGTGAACGCTTCTCCTACAACAGTTACCACGTGACCGGCTGTGAGGCTCGGGCCACGGGTTCTTTCCATGGCGTCGACGAAACCGGGCGTAAAATTCACGTCGTTTTACCGCCTTTCGAGCTCAAGATCCCAGCTTAAGCCGGCGAACGCTTCCTTTTTCATCGCGGCTTGCTCATTTGGGGCTCCTCGCGCGGCCGAACTCGAAAATTCGTTCTCGTTCTCGTCGGAGAACTCGTGTCTGCTCTTCCTTTCATGAAGTTAACAGACCTCAACCGCGCGGGTGGCATCGGTGCCAATTCGATGTTCATCGAGCTCGGCGAACTCCGCATCGTCATCGACTGCGGCTTAAATCCTAAAGAAGTCGGCCGTGCCGCCTCTCCCGATCTTTCGCTGATTCGCGATAAGCCCCTCGATCTCATCATCATCACGCACTGTCACTTGGACCATATTGGCAGTCTGCCGGTCCTGATGCGTGAGCATCCCAACACCCCCGTGTTGATGACGACTTCCAGTCGCATGCTCATCGAGCGCATGCTCCATAATTCAGCCAACGTGATGATGCGCCAACGCGAAGAGGCCAACATCCCCGATTATCCGCTCTTCACCCACGAGGAAATTGATCGCTGCGGTAAACGCATGATCGGCCTGAATTTCAATCAAGCCAAACACTTCCGCGGCGCCAAAGACGAGATCGAGATCGTGTTTCATCCCGCCGGCCATGTCGCCGGCGCCGCCGCCGTCGAACTTGTTTACAAACACCGCGCTATCTTTTTCACCGGTGACGTCCTTTTCACCGATCAACGCACGCTCAAAGGCGCGCGCTTCCCTGCCGGCCATTTTGATACCGTCGTCACCGAAACCACTCGTGGCACCACCGAACGCCCGCTTGGCAAGAGTCGCTCCGAGGAAATGATCCGCTTGGTCGCTAGCATCAACGACACCATTCAACGTGGCGGCTCCTTTCTCATTCCCGTATTCGCGCTCGGGCGCATGCAGGAAGTGCTGACTATAATCCACGACGCCCGAAAATTTGGTAAACTCATCGACTTCCCTATTTTCGCCTCCGGCCTCGGCATGGACCTCGCCGATTATTTCGATGAAATTAGTCGCAAGACCAAGCACGTCCAATTCAACCGCGGCATCATCAAGGAACTCAAAATCAAACCCGCGCCGCGCAAACTTGTAGCCGGCCAAGATCCCGGCCAGAACGCCCTGTACATCATCAGCTCCGGCATGTTGGTCGAGCGCACGCCCAGTTACACCCTTGCCTCCGGCCTTTTGGGCAATGCCCGCAACACCATCGGCTTCGTCGGCTACTGTGATCCCGAAACTCCTGGCGGCGAACTCCTCGCCTCTGCCCCCGGCGACACCTTCCTCTTCAAAACCGCCAACGTTAAAACCAAAATCAAAGCCCGCGTGGAACGCTTTGAACTCAGCGGCCACGCCGATCGCGAAGAGCTTGTGCAATTCGCCGTCCAGACCGAAGCGCGCAGCGTCGTGCTCACCCATGGTGACCCCGCCGCCCGTGCTTGGTTCATGACGCAGCTCAAAGCACAGATGCCCAACAGCACCATTCTAGACCCTGTTCCGCTCCAAACCTATCAGGTTTAAGCAAACGCGCCGCGGCGCTTCCCATCCTGCACCTCACAAAAGTCGGCCGTAAAGCCGGCTTTTTTTATTGGCTCCGCACCAACTCCCGCAAACGCGCCGCCACGATGGGCCCACCGGCGATGTAAACGATCCGACCCATTTTTAGATCAAACGTTAGCATCGGCAATTGCGCGCCATTGATAAACGTCACCTCGCCGCCGGCCGCGCGCACAAGTGGAATCGCCGCCGCCAAATCCCAGATCTTTACATTGAAATCGATACAGCCATCGAACAATCCGGCTGCCACATAAGCTAGATGCAAGGTCGCGCTCCCTAGCCCGCGAATCTTAAATTGAGCGAGTACCGCCTGCGTCGCCGGCAACCACGCCGGATCGAATGGTCGATGAAAACCCACAATACTTTCGCGATGCGGCGCCACATTAAGGACCGATACCAAACGCTCTCCATCATGCATTCCAAATCCCGGCCCGCCGTGCATCAACACCCGCCGACTCAAATCGTACACGACGCCATAAATCGGCTCACCGCGTTCACACAACGCCAATGAAATCGCGCAATGTGGAATCCCTAGCGCAAAATTATTGGTCCCATCAATCGGATCTAACACCCAAGAAAACGTCGCTTGCACAGGTATCGCAGCTGCCGACTCCGTCAGTTCCTCACTGAAAAACTGGTCATCAGGAAACTGTGCGGCTAACTCGCGAAAAATGTTTTCTGAGATTGCGACATCGACCGCCGTCACTCGTGTACCGTCACTTTTCCAGCGACTTTCAGCCCGACCAAATTCGGCATGCAACAAAGCCGTCTGCGCTGTGACCGCGCGTTTCGCCGCCTCGATCCGTTTTACAATTTCATCGTTCGCCATCTCCGCAACAAACACACCGAAAGCTATCAGACCAATCCATTTCGTAAATGCGTTCGCAAAATCCTACTCGTTGTCGCCGGCCTAACCCAATCAATTCCGCTTCGTGCCGCCCAATTGATGTCCGCGGGATACCCCAGCAGACGTGCCGCCCAAATTCAACCGATCCAAAACTGCAGCCAGCTTCCGCCGCTTCTCATCACCCTGTGTAAACATCTCCAATTGGGTCCCACTCTCTTCCACGCCCGAAAAACGTACGCTCACCAAACGCAATTTGCGTCGTTGATTCCAGACTTCGCTTAGCAACGACCCTAAGAGCGGATAAAATGGCGCCTCCAAATCACTCGCCTCTACTAAACTTTTGCCCTGTGACGTCTGCGTAAAATCTCCATAGCGCACCCTTACTGTGATCGTCCTGACGCGTTTCCCATCGGCCCGCACTTTCGCCAATAATTCATCTATCATCCGTTTCGCTACGCGCTCAATTTTAGCAAATTCACCGACATCCTCCGTAAAAGTCTCCTGTTGGGAGTAACTCTTTGCCTCCGGCGGGATCGTTTCGACTGGACGATCATCTTTGCCTCGAGCCATCGCCACCACCGCGGCCCAATCGCTGCCGAACGCCGCCTTTAACTCACGCTCATTGCGCCCCAAAATATCGCCGATTAATTTCAACCCAAATTCCGCTAAATACGCTTCCGTCTTCGCTCCGATCCCTGGCAATTTTCCGATGCTCAGCGGCGCTAAAAAATCTCTCTCCGCTCCCACCGGAACGACCACAAATCCCTTCGGTTTCCTTAGTTTGCTCGCGATCTGTGCGACCAGCTTGTTCGCCGCGATACCCATCGAAACGGTGATCTGTAACTCATCCCAGATTCGCTGCTGCAGCCTTCTCACCAAGTCCTCCACCTCGGTCGTGGTCTTGAGCCCGCAAGGAGCCAGATCGAGATAACCTTCATCGATCGAGTTGCGTTGCACCCACGGAGTGATCGATTCACAGAGGTCGAACATCGCATCTGAAACTTGGCCATAGAGTCCGTTCGTATGCGGAATCATGATCAGATCCGGACACATGCGCAACGCCTGGCTCGTCGGCATGGGCGTATATACCCCGCAAGCTCGGGCTTCGTAACTTGCCGAAGAAATTATTCCCCGTTCCGTTCCCCCTACGGCGCATTTTTTCCCGCGTAATTCCGGTCGCCGTGCCTGCTCACACCCCACGAAAAAAGCATCAGCGTCGATATGAACAATAAATGGCAGCGGCGCTTCCATCTTAGAACAATGAATGCCGGCCTCGTTTTACCCCAAGCGAATTCGAATTTTGCCCATAAACATGATTCATAAAAGTGTCACATAATAGGAAACACTTAGCTCTGAGCTCCTCCGATTGTGCGCACGATGATGAGGCGCACCACGGCCCGATTTTCAGTTCGCGATGCAGCCATCGAAACTCCGAAAATTGCCTCCCAATCATTCGCTCCCTCGGCATCCACTAACACGTGCGCCACCTCCATCTCGCCAACACTTGCTGAGGCAATCTCGCCCTCGCTCACGACGGCACCAAAATGCGTGTGCTTCATCGCTCGCCCCTCGGGATCTAGACGGAAACGGCCGCGCGCCTCACCATATTGCGCAAACTCATTTCTAATCATCTCATGCTCTTCGTCCCACGAGAGCACGCGCTGCAAAAGGAAGAAAATTTCCGCGCGAATGAGTCGCTTGAAGCCTGCGGAATCGCGAGTGATGTCGAAGCTCAAAGGTCGCGCTGGTTTATCGGAGTGGCCCGTATCGGGCGAGACCCAATCGGGGTTTTTCAATCGTTCCCATTCTTCGAGTAAACTAGCATCCACACCGCGGATTAACTCGCGGAAGTACAGTTCCATCTCAGCTACGTCTTCGGATTTCGCGCTGTCGGGTACGGTTTGAGCGAGCACTTTCCAAACCTGAGTGAGATGCCTCAACAAGAGCCCTTCCATGCGTTCCAAGCCGTAATCTTTCACGTAATCGGAAAACGAGCGGTAGCCTTCAAACATTTCGCGAGCGATCGATTTCGGGCGCACGTTCTCGTTTTCGACCCACGGATGGGCGGCCGCAAAGGCGTTAAACGTATCGTACAAAAATTCACGCAACGGTTTCACGTGTTCCACTTCTTCCAGCTTCGCGATTCGCTCGTCGTATTCGACGCCCGCGGCCTTCATTTCTGCCATTTTTTCCGTCTTCAAGCGATCCACTTGCCGACGTAAAATCGCTTCCGGATCTTCCACAATCGCCTCACAGAGCGTGAGCACGTCGAACGGATAATCAGTCGATTCGCGATTCAGCAGGGGCAGCGTATCGAGCAGGTACAACGAAAGCGCCTGATGCAGAGAAAAATCATTCTGGAGCTCGACGTTAACCCGTAATTTGCGAGCACTGCCGACTCGCTCTGCGCGAGGAATAACTTCCACAATTTTTCGCTCGATCAGCGCCCTAAATAATTGCCAAGCACGTGAGCGAAGCGCGGGTTTGCGCGCGGCTGGTTCATGCGAATCGCCAATGAGCCGCTGCAAGCCCCGACAACCATCTCCATCGCGACTGAGCATGAGCAGCAACATCCCGTGCGAAAGGGCGAAGCGTGAAGTGAGTCCCTCCGGCGGGGCTGTCTGCAAGCGTTCAAATGTTTTTGCATCCCAGCCAACCGCTCCCTCGGGCGCGCGGGCCTTAATCAATTTTCGTAGTTTCTGGGGGTTGTCGGCTAATTTTTCCTCGGCTCGCTTATTCTCGATCATATGCGCCGGCGCCTGCGCGATGACGTAACCGCGATCATCAAAACCGGCGCGGCCCGCACGGCCCGCAATTTGACGAAAATCTCGCACCGCTAACACCGCCGCTTTTTTACCATCGTATTTCCAGAGTTGGGTAAACAGCACCGTGCGGATCGGCACGTTGATCCCGACGCCGAGTGTGTCAGTGCCGCAGATCACTTTTAGCAGGCCTTTTTGTGCCAACTGCTCCACTAAAATTTTATATTTCGGTAACAACCCCGCGTGGTGCACGCCCACGCCGTGCCGTAACCAGCGTTTCACTTCTTTGCCGTAAGGACTGTTAAACTTTACGCGCTCCAGCTCTGTCGCGATCGCGGCCTTCTCCTCTTTTGAGGACACATCGAGGCTCATCAAATCCTGCGCCGCTTCTGCCGCATCGCGCTGCGTAAAATGCACCAAATACACCGGTGCTCGTTTTTGGATGAGCACCTCCGCCACCCTCTCAGTCAGCGGTTTCTCCGAATACTCAAAGGACAATGGTACCGGCCGCCGCTCACTCCGTACCGTCAAACTCGCCGCACCCGTCACACGCGTTAACTCGCGCTCAAAAAACTCCGTTGCCCCAAGTGTAGCCGACATCAATAAAAACCGTGCGCCCGGCAACGTAAGCAATGGCACCTGCCACGCCGTACCGCGTTCTACGTCCGAGTAGTAGTGAAACTCATCCATGATCACCGCTTTCACCGCCGCGGCGCGTGGTCCGCCGCCGAGCGCGATATTCGATAAAATCTCCGCTGTGCAGCACAGCACGGGGGCGGCCACATTCACGCTCGCGTCCCCCGTCATCATGCCGACATTTTCCGGACCGAAATCGCGGCACAGCGACAAAAATTTTTCATTCACCAACGCCTTAATTGGGCACGTATAAACCGATCGCTCGCCAGCACATAGCGTCTTGAAATGAAGTGCAGCGGCGACCAACGACTTTCCCGAACCTGTCGGGGTGGCGAGAATCACGTTTTTGCCATCAAAAAGCTCAAGAATCGCCTCCTCTTGTTCCGGATAAAGCGTAAGTCCCTTCGCGGCGGCTACCGCGAGAAATTTGTCCATGACTGCATCCACCGTTGGCCGACCGGCCAACGGGGCCAGGGGAGAAGTCGGCGACGTCATGACGGCACAACGCCGATTACGTGCGCACAAGACAAGCCTTGCGCACTCACTCCACGCCCAAGCGCTCCAGCGCGCATACTTCGACGCGATCTCCCTCCAGTAGACGCCAACGCACATTCCAGCCGGCCACGCTCATGCCGTAGAGACGGGACTCGACGTGTTGATAAGCGGGTTGATGGTTGTGCTGTAAAAGATGCCGCACGAGCGCCAAGGTTGCCGCGCCGTTTTCCGGCGTCGTATTGAGTACATGCAGTGAAAGCTCGGGTGGTATGAGGACGTTTTCTGCCGCGCGGGCCGCGGGCGCCGCTTGCGCCCAATCAGCGCGCGCTTCGTCGGGCGCTTCGCACCAGGGTAAATACGGTTTGACGTCAAAAACGGGTGTCCCATCTACCGCATCAATGCCTGCGACGCGCAGCCTCAAGGTGGGCATCTTCTCAACGGCAATCAAACGTACCAAGCTCAGTCCAAGACCGTTGGGCCGATTCGGCGATCGAGTGGCGAAAACTCCGACGCGCTCATTACCTCCCAGCCGCGGTGGACGCACGGTCGCCGCTCCCGCCCATGAGTCGTTACAATGAAACTGCGTGATGAGCCAGATATGCGAGAACGCCTCCAGCCCGCGCACGAATTCCTCCCGCGCAAATTCCGGTACAAACACCACTAGCCCCTCGGCCTCCGGCACCAGCCCGCTTTGCCGCGGCACCCCGAATTTCTCCATGTAAGGGGTACGAAGCGTAGCGACCGGTCGTATGGGTTGAGGTTCGCGCGAGAAATGAACAACAGCTGACATCGATCACAATCTTGTGGGCCCAATTGATGGATCGCAACGTTGCACTAACCAAGACGATGGCGACCGACCTTAATTCAATAGCACTGCGCTTAGTTCAGTCTACGTGGCGCGCATTGACCCCGCCGCCAGTCCAGCCCCAATCTTAAGCTCCGCATGAGTCGCCTCACTTGTTACCGTTGTTTTTGGCCGCAGTCGCTCTGCTGGTGCAGCTCGATCACGCCGATGTCGACGCGGACGAAATTCGTCTATCTCATGCATCCTAAAGAATTCAAACATGAGAAGGCGGGCACGGGACGTCTGACCCATCTTTGTCTTTCAAGTAGCGAGATCCACATGGGTTTGACGTTCGACACTCATGAGCTGGTCCAAGCGCTCATCGTGGATCCAGCTAATTTTCCGGTCTTGGTTTATCCCGGACCGACAGCGCGTAATCTCACCACGGGAGCAATGACCGAGACGGATCTCGGCGGTCGGCGTTTGGTGCTCTTTCTTCTCGATGGAACGTGGAGCGGTGCGCGTAAAATGCTTCGACTAAGCCCGAGTCTCCAGCGCCTCCCGCGCGTCATGTTTACGCCGACCGCCCCGAGCCGCTTTATTATCAAGCAACAACCGCAGGCCGGTTGTCTTTCCACCCTAGAGACCACGCACGAATTGTTATTAGCCCTGGAGAAATCTGGCCTCGATGCGTATCCTCTCCCGGCGCAGTTGCACGATCTCTTCGCTCGAATGCAGGCCTACCAAATTCGCTGTGCATCAGACCCCGCCCTCGCGGGTTATCGCCGCCGCGCCTACCGCACACCAGCCGAGCGTGTACTGACGCCTATCCGCCGACGCTACATTCCGACACCCATTGAGGCGGCGAGCCCGCCAGCTTCTGCACCACCACCGTTAACAGTTTAAGTAAGTGCGCGCGTTTTCGCCTAGCCGTACGAAGCAATTCAAGCCCACCGGCGCCAAAATTATCGTCGTAGGCCATTCGCTAAGTCTCTTCACCCACTCGTCCAAAAAAGACGCCAGTTTCACCCTGAGCGCCAACACCGAAGACGCCTGCATCAAGGAAGCTGCGATGTATATCGTCTTCGTGAACGGCAGCGCTGCAAAGTAACCGCCCGCCTCACCGCCACTCGTGCCGCGGATAGCGGCGCGAGAGCTCAGCTTTTACCTTCGGGTACATGTCACGCCAGAAACTCGTGAGGTCGTCCGTCACTTGAATGGCGCGATGGTTGGGCGCGAGCACTTCAAACTTCACCGGCACGCGGCCATGGCCGATGGTAAATTTCCCTTCTACGCCAAAGAGCTCCTGAATGCGTGCGCTCATGATCGGCGGGCCTTCTTTATTGTAAGTGAGCTTAGCTTTTCGGCCGTTACCCATCGTGAGTTTTTCAGGCAGATAATCGTCGAGCACAGCGAGTTGTTCCGCCGTGAGCCAATCGCGCAGCACAGGCATCACCGCTTTTTCTTTCACGCCGCGCGCGCTCGTTTCACCAAAACAAATTTGCTCAATCAGCGTGCCGCGGTCGGAGTCGGTCAGAATGTTGACCTCGAGCTCGGGAAACCATTCCGCCAAGCGATTCACGCGCACGATCCACTGCTCCACCGTCTCGTCCCAAGCGTCAATCGTGATGCGGCCGGCGAGAACTTCTTTCGTGAGTAGAGCAGCCGCTTCGTTCATTGGCACATCCTCAGAGTTTCCTTTGGCCTCTAAAACGAGATCGCGGAAACGTTTCTCTTTTCGCGCGACCACCCGCTTCGCCTGCTCATCATAAAGGACGCCGCGCGCTTCGCCGTAATCGTCAGGAAAGAGTTCCTTTAACCAGGGTTCTTCGATGGCCGTCGCGAGCGTGAGCAAGGTGTTCACCTCGCCGTCGCCGCGTCCGATTTCGCTGATTTCCGCCGCCACAAGTAACCGCGCTTGTTGAATCCCGCTCTCACGGGCCAAAACGCCGCGGCGTCCGTGGACGAGCTCGACACGTAGCGTGCCCGCGTCGAGTCGCTTACCGAGTTGGTCGGAAAAGCCGGCGAGCACACACTTCCGCACCGCGACGGGATCGAGGCGGGAGTCGGTGACGTCGAGACCCTCCTTGCGGGCGATTTCCAAAAACTGTTCGTAAAGTGGGCCAACCGCGCGAGCGCCTTGCGCATGAATTCCGAGCTGCCGACACGCATCGACGCTATAATTGTTTTTATCCGCGTAACTCCACGCGCGCATCAATAGGAAAAAATCGCTCTCGTGTTCTTCGCCGAGTAGATCTTCCCGCGCTTGTTCGACCTCTTTCGTAGAGCCGCGCAGCAAGAAATTGCGTCCTTGCGTAAGCGCCGCCATCAGCGCGACGGGTCGGACGCAACCGCGCTCCTGCGCCGCGAGCAACATACGCGCGTAACGCGGATGCACGGGAAAGCGCAGCATCTTGCGGCCTAGCTCGGTGATCGAGCGACTCCGGCCAGACAGTGCGCCTAAATCCGCCAGCAACAGCTCCGCGCGTTCCAGCGCTCTCGCATCGGGCTTCTCCAGCCAGGGAAAGCCAAACACGTCGTCGATGCCGCTCGATTTGAGCGTCAAGACGACCTCGGAGAGATCAAGGCGTTTCACCTCCGGCAACTCTTGGAGCGAACGCGTGCCGTGTTCGCGTTCCGTCCAAAGCCGCACGCAAACGCCGGGCGCCGTTCGGCCGGCTCGGCCGGCACGTTGGTCTGCGCTCGCTGCGGAAATTTTTTCGATGAGCAGCGTGTTGATGCCGCGATGCGGATCGAAGCGGGCCATGCGCGCGAGGCCACAGTCGATCACGGCGGTTACTCCGTCGATGGTGAGCGAGGTTTCGGCGACGTTGGTGGAGACGATGATTTTACGTGCCGATGTCCGCGCCACCGCGCGGTCTTGTTGTTCGGGCGGTAATTCACCATGAAGCGGAAAACTCACAAAATCCCTCAGTCCTCGGCCGTTTTGGATTGCCTGGAGAGTGCGGTTGATCTCGTAGGCCCCGGGCATGAACACGAGCATATCGCCCTCGGTGAGGATCGCGACGCGTTCACATTCGCGCGCGGCTATGTCCCACACGGGCTCATTCTCGAAATTTACACTTTTCGGCAAGTACTCGATTTTCACTGGAAAACTGCGTCCTTGCGACACCAGCACGTCACACGGCGCGAGGTAGTCGCGCAGCAAACCGGCGTCGAGCGTCGCCGACATCACGATAATTTTTAGATCCGGCCGCGTGGTGCGCTGAATCTGCAAGGCCCGTGCGAGTGAGATATCGCCATAAAGATGGCGCTCATGAAATTCATCAAACACGAGCGCGTTGATCCCGCGCAGTTTTGCATCAAATGACATCTGGCGGAGCAAAATACCCTCGGTGACAAACCGTACACGGGTATTCGCCGAGACCTTGGACTCGAGTCGAATCTGATAGCCGACGACGTCACCCAGCGCGGTGCCTACCTCTTCGGCGACGCGTTTAGCTAGCATACGCGCGGCGAGACGTCGCGGTTGCAGGACCACGACCTCGCCGCCATCGAGGAAGCTGTGGTGGAGTAACATCTGCGGAATCTGCGTCGACTTACCCGAGCCCGTCGGCGCTTGCACGATCAAGCGACCGCCGGCGCGCAGTGCGCTCACGACAGCGGATTCGAGTTCGTAAATGGGTAAAGTGGAAGGGCGCATGGCAGACGTAAGGGACGAGCGTTTACCGTGTCCGTAGCGACGCAAGCCAACAGCGCGCCCGCCGCGCCGAGCCTTGCCAAGGCGCGCCTCAATGCCACGCTCAGCGTACCCCCCCATTTTATGCAGTCATTTAAAATACCCCGCGGCTGGTTGGGTTTCGCCCTGCTTGTTTATACCACCTCGCTCTTCGCCGCCCCTTCGGCGCCAGCGGTACCACTTTGGACCTCAGCCGCGCCGGGTGCGCTCGGTGAAAAGCCTCAAGATATCCCCACGCTCACGTTATTCGCGCCAGCTGCCGGCAAGGCCAACGGGGCTTCTTTGCTCGTCTTGCCCGGTGGCGGTTATGCCCACCTAGCCGACCACGAAGGCGCGGGGTACGCGGAGTGGTTTGCCGCGCAAGGAGTCACCTGCTATGTTTTGAAATATCGTCTGGGTTCGGCGGGTTATCGGCATCCGGCGATGTTAAATGACGCTGCCCGCGCGCTGCGTTTGCTGCGCTCATGGGCCAAGCGCGATGGGCTCGATCCGGCTCGGATTGGCGTGATCGGTTCTTCGGCCGGCGGTCACTTAGCCTCGACGCTGGCGACGCATTTCGACGGCGGAAAACTAGAGGGCGCCGATCTGGTCGAACGCGAAAGTTCGCGTCCTGACGTTGCGATTTTATGCTATCCAGTGATCAGCTTCTTGGAATTTGGTCACGTAGGTTCGCGCAAAAACCTCCTCGGCGAAAATCCTGATCCTGCGCTGGTGCGTTACCTATCCAACGAGTTGCAGGTTACGGCACAGACCACGCCCACGTTTATCTGGCATACAATGGAAGATAAGACGGTGCCGGTAGAAAACGCCCATCTCTTCGCGGCCGCGCTGCGGGCGGCGCGCGTGCCCTATTCGCTTCATGTTTATGAAAAAGGCGCCCACGGCCTTGGACTCGGCCGACCTGGCAAACCGGCTCCACCTTGGGCCGAACAATGTCTTTATTGGCTGCGCGAACGTAAGTTTCTGCTCTGATTTGATGGCGCCTCGGGGCTGATTGGTGTCTTTTCGGCTTCAAACCGCCTTCGGCCTTGCCTTCGGCGGAGGGCGAGAGCACGTTCTTCTTTTTTCCAAAGACTAGAACGACTCCGCGCTATGAATCAGAACATCCGTAACATCGCTATCATTGCACACGTTGACCACGGCAAAACTACGCTCGTGGACCAACTCCTTAAAGAAGGCGGCGTCTACCGCGCCAACCAGGCAGTGCAGGTGCGCGCCATGGACTCCATGGATCTCGAGAAAGAGAAGGGCATCACGATCAAGGCCAAGAACACCTCCGTTCACTGGCAGGGCAAGATCGTCAACATTCTCGACACCCCCGGTCACGCTGACTTCGGCGGTGAAGTCGAACGTGCCCTCCGCATGGTGGACGGCGTTTTGCTCGTCATCGATGCTTATGACGGCCCCCAAGCTCAGACCCGTTTCGTGCTCCGCAAGGCCCTCGCCCACGGCCTCAAGGTCGTGATTGTTATCAACAAGATCGACCGCGACAACGCCGACCCGGCCAAGATGTATGACAAGGTTCTTGAGCTCCTCATGGAGCTCAACGCGACTGAGGAACAGTTCGATGCTCCCGTCGTTTACGGCTCCGGTCGCGATGGCTACATGATGTATAAGCTCGGCGAAGAGAAGAAGGACATGACCCCACTCTTCCAGACGATCATCGACCACGTCCCGCCACCATTCGCCAAGCCCGGCGACCCGTTCCACATGTTGGTTTCCAACATCGATTGGAGCGACTACGTCGGCCGTATCGCCGTTGGCAAGATCCTCGGTGGCACCGTGAAGGTCGGCGATCCCGTTTTCGTCGTCCGCACCACCGATCAGAAGCGCATTCGCGCCAAGATAACCAAGATTTTTGAGTTCACCGGCCTCGGCCAGCGTGAAGTCGAGACGGCCTTCGCCGGTAACATCATCGGTCTCGCCGGCTTCGAAGACGTCGACATCGGCGATACCCTCGCCGTCAACGAAGATGCTCATGCCCTTCCATTCACGCAGATTGATCCGCCGACACTGGAGATGCAGTTCTCCGTCAACGACGGCCCGCTCGTTGGCCAAGAAGGTAAGCTCGTCACCTCCCGTCAGCTGCGCGAGCGCCTGATGCGTGAGTTGAAGACCAACGTCTCCATCTACATCGAAGACGCGGACAAGGCTGGCGTGTTCAACGTCAAGGCCCGCGGCGCCATGCAAGTCGCCGTCCTCGTCGAAACGATGCGCCGTGAAGGCTTCGAGCTTGTTGTCTCCCGACCCACCGTGATCGAGAAGATCGTCGATGGCGCCCGCCACGAGCCTTTTGAGACCGTCTGGGTCGAAGTGCCCGATGAGTGCGTCGGCTCCGTCATGCAAAATCTCGCCAACCGCAAAGGTCTCCTCACGAACATGGAGAAGCTTTCTCATTCCACGATGATCGAGGCGACCATCACCACGCGCGGCCTGATCGGCATGGAAATCGACGTAATCAACGCCACCAGCGGCCGCGGCATCACGAGCCATCTCTTCAAAGAATACGGCCCCTACGCGGGCGAGGTGCTCACCCGCATGACCGGCACACTCATCGCAACCGAAGCCGGCGAGACCACCACCTACGCCCTGCTCATGGTGCAGGAACGAGGCAAACTCTTCGTCGGTCCCGGCGAGCAGGTTTACGAAGGCATGATCGTCGGCGAGAATCCCCGCAACGAGGACATCGCCTGTAACGCCGTCCGCGAAAAGGCCCTCACGAATTTCCGTTCGCAGGGTTCCGGTGTCGCCACCGGCCTGATTCCGGCCGCCAAATTCAGCCTTGAGCGAGCGATCGAATACATCGCCGCCGACGAACTCCTCGAGGTTACCCCAAAGAGCCTCCGTCTTCGCAAACGCATTCTGAATAACGGCCTTCGCCAGAAGACCGCCAAATCCGGAAAGTAAGTTTACAGAAAACTAAAAAATCCCTCAACCCGCGGCTGCGATCAATCGCACCGCGGGTTTTTTGCGCCCGGATTAATTCCGGACTTCCTGTTTACCGATGATTGACCTCCTCCCGGCCCTAAAAGACCGGATTTTCGCGCCGTCAGTGAGATAAAAATGCTGGATTCCTCGAGCGCGCGACCCCATATATAAGTTCCCCTTTGCTCCCCGAGAACCTCGAGTCATCCCGTTGGTTTACTGAAAATTTACAGCCGCATGAAGCCATGCTGCGCGCCTGGTTGCGTGGACAATTTCCACAGCGCTCGGATTTAGATGACGTTATTCAGGAGTCTTTTATGCGCGTATTAGCCGCACGTCAGGAACAGGAAATTACGGCCCCGAAATCGTTTCTTTTCGCGACGGCGCGCAATATTGTGCTTGGCCAAGTGCGGCACGAAAAAGTGGCGGGGAATTTTGCCTTAGCGGAATCTGCTCTCACCGGCATCTATGAAGAGAGCGCGGATGTGGCCCACGAAGTCGCCCGCGCGCAGGAACTCGAACTCTTGACCCACGCCATCCAGTCCCTTCCAACCCGTTGCCGCCAGATCATCACGCTGCGCCGCATCTATGGGCTTCCACAAAAGGAAGTTGCGGCCCAGCTTGGATTGTCCGAACACACCGTCGAAGCCCAGGCTTCGATTGGGCTCAGAAAACTAACCGAATATTTCGCGCGGTTTGAACGTCCGCGCCCGCTCGGACGATGAATTCGTCCTCAGAACATCACGCGGAGGGCGTAGCCAGCGCGGCCGCCAGTTGGGTGCTGCGGCATGACCGTGGCCTGACGCCCGCGGAACAAGATGAATTTCTCCACTGGCTCACCCAGGATCCGAGTCACAGTTTTCAATTCACCCGGCATCGCCAGAACTGGCAACGCCTTGAGGTACTCGCTCACTGGCGAACCGAACATAGCACCCGGCCCAATCCCGATTTGCTCGCCCCTCCTCGCAAACAACTGCTGCGATTCGCGCCTATGCTAGCCTTGGCGGCTGCGGCGGTTGTTGCGGCCGTTTTTATTTCAACAAACCCGGCGAATGCGCCCGCGACTCTCCCTGTCGCAACACTCGTCACTCCGAGCTCAAACATCGTAACCCAGCGAATACTTGAGGATGGAACCATCGTAGAGTTGAACCAAGGGACGGTGATGAGGGTCCATTTTACCAGGACTGAGCGGCGCGTGAGTCTCGAACAAGGTGAAGCGCATTTTACCGTCACCAAGAATCCATCGCGGCCATTTATTGTCACCGCGCGCGGCATGGATGTTTTTGCCGTTGGGACTGCGTTTAATGTCCGCCTAGACCAAGTCGTGGTTGAAGTACTCGTCACCGAGGGCCGCGTGCGCGTAAGCGAAGCCACCGACGGGGCCACTCCGGCGAGCGCAGCTCTGGCGGACAAAGCGCCGGTCGTACCACTATTGCAGGCCGGTCAACGCGCCGTGGTGTCACTATCGGCCCAACCCGTCGCCCCACAGATTGCCACGCTGACTCCTGGCGAAATCGAGCGCGTGCTCGCTTGGCAACACCGGTTGCTGGACTTCACGGCGGCCCCGATGTCCGAAGTGGTCGCGGCATTTAATCGGCGAAACCACATTCAATTGGTCTTGGTCGATCCCCAGCTCGCCGAAATTCGCATCAGTGCGACCTTCCGCTCGGATAATATCGAAGGCTTTGTAAGCCTTGTCGAAATGGGCTTTAGCACGCGCGCCGAGCGTCTCGGTGATAAGGAAATCAGGCTTCATCAGGCCCGTTAACTCGCACCTAGGCGGTGGGCGCCTTAAAATCGTGAGAAGAATGAAATAAAATTTAACGGAAATATTCAGTTGAAGCATCTGTGTTGGTGATACCTGCCAACTTGGACTCGATGCACCCCTCATTTCATGCACCCAACCGGTGTTTTTACATTACTGTCTCGGCTCATGGGGAAATTTCTCGCGCTCATCCTTGCATTAACCTGTCCCGTCGAGGCGATGGGCTCAGTCCCAAACACGGTCATCAAGTTCGATCTGCCTGCGGGAGATGCGGCGGAGACTTTCAAGCAGTTCAGCGTCCAAGCCAAACGAGAAATCTTATTTCCGGTCGCCGCCGTCACCGGCGTGACGACCAACGCCGTGCAGGGGCCGCTGTCCGTCCGCGATGCCCTCACCCGCATGATTTCTGATACCGGACTAAGCGTCGTCGAAGACGCCCAATCCGGAGCGATCATGATTTTTTTCGCTTCGCTACCCAAGTCCCCCGGTTCAGCTCAAACTCAAGCCACCCCTGCTACACCCATTTCCAAGCCCGATTCTACCAAACCTATGAAGCCCAAAAACCTCATGGCGGTGCTCAGCGCGCTGCTCACTGTCCTCAACGCGCCGGCTCAAACCGCCCCTACGACCAAGCGCCCAAGCGATACCTCAAACGAGATCGTGAAACTCGAGAGCTTTAGCGTCTCCGGTTCCCTGATCGCCGGAGCGAGCACGTTCACTTCGCCGACTCCGGTACTCGTCGTGGATCAAACCACCCTGCTCGCCGCCGCTCCGATCAATCTCGCGGACGGTTTGAAACAACTGCCCTCGCTCGCTCCCGGTGGCGGACAAACTGTCGGCGGTGGCACGGGGAACAACAGCGCCAATTTTCTGAATCTGCGGGGACTCGGCGTCACGCGCACGCTGACGCTTTTGGACGGCCGCCGCTTCACCCCCAGCGGCCCGACCGGGCAGGTTGACGTTAACCTGTTGCCGCAAGGCCTGGTGGACCGGGTGGACGTCGTGAACGGCGGCGCCTCGGCGGCTTATGGTTCCGATGCCGTCGGCGGGGTCGTGAACTTTGTGCTCAACAAGGAATTTGTTGGCTTCAAATCGGATTTCCTCCTCGGCCAGTCGCAGAAGGGCGATAATCAGGAATATAAGGGTTCGGTCACCTTCGGGACTAAATATCTCAACGGCCGCGGCCATCTCATTTTCAGCGGCGAGTATGTGGAGAGCAAAGGCGTGAACGGCGACGGACGTGATTTTCGGCGCGAAGAATCGAATCAAATCCCCGAACCGGGCAATACGACCAAGGTGATCCGCGCGACCGACATCCGCTCGCCGTTCACGCCTGGCGGGCACATCATCAACGGCGCGGGCGGCACCGCCGCCAACAACGCGCTCATCCGCGGTATCAAGTTTGGCCCCGGCGGCACCCAGAGCCCTTACGATTATGGCCGCCTCTCGACCACGATCGGTACCGCGAACGGTTTTCAGAGCGGTGGTGACGGCTTCCGCATCGGCACCTCCCAGGAGATTGTGCGCCCGCTCACACGCCAAAATTTTTTCCTACGGAACGATTTTAAGCTGCTCGAAAACCTCTCGTTCTTTGTTGAAGGCGGTTTCAGCGAAACGCAAATGAACCAGCAGAACAGCCCGACCACGCACCTGCTCACCATCCGCAGTGACAATGCTTTTCTCAATCGGGCCGCGCCCGACTTGGTCGCGCGCATGACCGCGCTCGGCGTGACTTCGTTCACGATGAACCGCCTCACCCTCGAACGCGGGCTGACGGTGTCCAAGGTCAACGACCAAAACCGGCGCGTGTTAGTCGGGTTCAACGTAAAAATCGGCGACTGGGACTGGGAGACTTCGCTCCAATCAGGCACGAACGACATCAGTATTCCGATCGAAAACAATCTCATCAGTGCGCGGATGGCGGTCGCCGCCGATGCGATTCTAGTCGGTGGACAAATTGTGCCCCGCGCGGCGGCCGCCAATCCAGGCAGCGTGGCCTTCAATCCGTTTGGGGCCGGATCGCCTTCGGCGGCGGCCTTAGACTACGTCATGGGCACCACGCAGTTTGAAGAAACCTCCTCGCAGGAGGTGGTTGAAACGAAGTTCACTGGCAGCGTTTTCAACCTGCCGGCAGGCCCCGTGGCCGTCGCCGCCGGGGCGCATTGGCGCAAGCTGGAGTCCACCACCACGACCGACGCCCTCTCGATCGCCGGCGCCTATCGGTTGGCGAACAACCAGCCATTCACGGGCAAGTATACGATCATGGAAGAGTTCGCCGAAACGCAGATTCCACTGCTGAAGGATTTGCCGCTCGTGAAGAAGCTCACGGCCAGTCTCGCCTTCCGGCACGCCGATTACTCGACCAGCGGCGTAGCCGATTCGTGGAAGGCCGGAGCTGTTTGGCAGCTCAACGCTGACCTGCGCTTCCGGGCCTCGCGCTCCCGCGACATCCGTGCGCCCAACATTAACGAACTCTTCTCCGGCGGCCGTCAGACCAACGGCAACATCTCGGACAATTTTGCCGGCGGGACGGGCCTGACGTTTCAGGGCGTACCCAACATCAATAGCGGCAATCCGAATCTGAAACCTGAGGTAGCCGACTCGACCGTCGTAGGCTTTGTCTACCAACCGATGTGGCTGCAAGGCGCCAGTTTCGCGGTGGATTTCTACACCACGGAAATTGCCGACGCGATTTTCTTGGCCGGCGGCCAAGACGCCGTGCGCGAGTGCTCGATCAATCCGTCGTCGCCGCTTTGCTCCTTCGTGACGCGCGGCCCGACCTCGGCCAGCCCGCGGGCGATCATCCAGACGCGGACCTCCTCGGTTAATCTCAATTCCGAGTTTTCGCGCGGCGTTGATTTTGAGGCCAGTTACCGGATTCCGCTTAACACGTGGTTTGCCGACGTGCGCCCCGGTAATCTCACGGTGCGCGCAATCGCCGGTTACATCGACGAGTATTCCCGCGTATCGCCCCTTACTCCGACCCGAATCAATTTGGCCGGCAACGGTCTCGCGAATGCCGGATCGGGCACAGCGGCGTTACCGCGCATTCGGGGTAACCTCTCGTTCAGTCACTCGCGCAACGCCTTCTCCAGCTTCCTCCAGATGCGCTATATCGGTCGGATGACTTGGGACAAAACTCGGATCTTAGGCGTGACGACCGACTACAACGACGTTCCATCGACCGCATATTTCGACGGCCAATTGACCTATCGGTTGCCCAAGATTCGGCAGGGTTGGAATTCGGAGATCTACCTCAACGTCGCCAACCTACTCGACCGCGATCCCACCTACGCGCCGCGCAGCACTGGGGCGACCCCGATGCCGACCGACCCCGGTTTGTTTGATCAAGTCGGCCGGATGTTCCGCGTCGGCCTCAAGACCCAGTTCTAAGCACCTCAGATCGGCGCCGGCCTCGCCCAGCGAGTTTACTTTGCCGGCGCCGAACTTTTGTTAGGGTTTCTCATTGAGCCACCGGCTTACGCCATGATCATCCCTCGCCACAACCGCCAGAAAGTAGTCTCAATATTGATTTCGTGCGGTCGAGGGATGTTCATCGCTCTAGGTTTGAGTTTTAATTTGGCTCATCCGCTCCCCGCAGTCGAAACCGCAACTCCTTCACGCGCCACCTCAGCCGCTGAATTCCGCCAACGACTCCCCCTCGTCTTGGCCAATCGCCCTAGCTTGGGCTCCGCTGAAGCGCCCATCGTCGTTGTCGAAGTCTCTAGCTTCAAATGTACGCATTGCCGTAAATTTCACGAAAACGTCTTCCCTCGGCTGATTGAGCGCTACATCAATCCTGGCCTCGTCCAGTGGGTCGTGCTGAATGCGTCCGACGATCCTTCCGATCAGTTTAGTAAAATTTTCGACATCGCCCGCTGCGCCCACCAACAGGGCAAATATTGGGCCATGCTCGACGGCCTCTTCCAAGTCGCCCATCGCGCCCCCAGCATGCTCGAGTCGCTGGTCGCCAAGAGCCCACATATAAACCGCGCCGAACTCGACCTATGCCTGCGCGAACGCTCTACCCGCAACGCCGTAGCGGCTGATTTCTCGCTCTATGCCCGGCTCAAACTCAAAGGCACGCCGACTTTTCTGATTTGGAAAATGGGCCCAAATGGCCAGACTGTAGAAACCTCAATCGCAGGCGCCCAAACGCTGGATCAGTTTCAGCAGGTCTTTGATGCGTTACTGAAAACGTCTTAACCATGCGATCGCTTTTCAACGCACTGCGGTACTCGCTTCGATATAAATCGCTGTTTCGTCTGATGGTTTTGAGCCTAGTCGCGCTGGCCCTTGGACTTGCCCTCGATTGGTTTCGCCCCGCGCAACGCCTCGTGTTCCCCCGCCCTCTTCCAGTTTTTAAAACGACTCTGTCCGTTTCTTGAAATCGGCCCTAAAACTTCTGCAGCGATCTTCACCTCAGTTGCTTCTGGCTTTACGCTGCTCGCTCGGATCGGTATTTTGCCTCGCGGCGGTTTTTAAAATTTTCGACCCCATCGGTTTTCATGCCGATCTCCTCGCCTACGAATTAGCGATGCCCGATTTCCTGAGTCGACTCATAGCGGTCGCATTTCCCTGCCTCGAGTTAATTTGCGGGGTCGGTTTGATCCTCGGTTTTTGGCGAGAGAGCGTGGGTTTACTCGCCGTCGTCATGTCTTCGATTTTTGTGCTGATGCTGGCGCAAGCTATGGCCCGTGGATTGGATTTAAACTGCGGGTGCTTTGGCTCCGCTCGCGGTCATTGGTTTAATCTCCCCGCCATAGCTCTAGGCCGGGCCTTGATTATGCTTTGGATATCAATCTGGCTGCAAAGCCGAACGCTCCCAACCCCTGCTGTGTCGGCTAAAGACAACATTTAATTCCTATCATGTCTCTTGCTCAATCCAGCCGCGTTGCACCGAATCCCTTTGCTCCGCGCAAGTCTCCGTTCGCGTTCATCACGCAGATTTCCCTGGCGCAGTGGATGCTGCTCGCAGCCCTCGGTGGCATCGCGTTTGGCTTCCTCGCTCCACAAGCAGCAGGACACCTGAAATTCATCAGCGATATTTTTCTGCGTTTGATTCGCGCCATCATTGCTCCGGTCCTGTTTGGCGTTTTGGTGCGCGCAGTCGGTGGCATAGGCGGCATGCGCGATCTGGGGCGTTTGGGTTGGAAGTCGTTTCTGTACTTTGAGGTCGCGACCACCGTGGCGCTGCTGCTCGGTTGGTTTGCCGCAGTTGTTTTTCAGCCCGGTGCACATGTGACGTTAGCGACGCAAGCGGTTCCAGCCGCTCAAAAACTTTCGTTTCTCGACGTCTTCGTGAATGCGTTTCCGACCAGCATCGTTGATGCAATGGCTCGGGGTGATGTGCTGCAGATCGTGGTTTTTAGTTTTCTCTTCGGTGTGGCATGCTTGTCCGCAGGTGAGCGGGCCAAGCCGGTTTTAGCGTTAGCGGACGCGGTTGTCGGAGTGGCGTTCCGATTTACTCACTTGATCATGTATCTGGCGCCACTCGCCGTGTTCGCGGCGATTTCGGGCACGGTCGCTTCTAGTGGCTTGGACGTCTTAGTCGGATTATTTCGCCTTTTTATCGCAGCCTGGGGAGCTGAGCTGCTGTTTTTAATTCTATTTCTCGGAGGTTCACTCGCTCTATTCGGAGTTCCGCTCCGCCGATTTGTGCACTTTGTGCGAGAACCTTTCCTCATCGCTTTTAGCACAACCTCTAGCGCGGCGGCTTTGCCTCAGACGCTAGAAAACATGGAGCGCTTTGGTGTGCCCAGTCGTATTCTAGGTGTCGTTGCGCCTTTGAGCCTCAGTCTGAATTTGTGCGGGAGCACGCTGTTCCTCGGACTCGCCACGTTGTTTGTCGCTCAGGCGGCCCAGGTCCCGCTCTCGTTTGATCAACAATTGTTGATTTTGCTCACATTGAAGCTAACCAGCAAGGGCGTTGCCGGTATTCCCCGCGCCAATTTTGTCGTACTCACCGCTTTATTTCAAAGTTTCGGTTTACCGATGGAAGGACTCGGACTGCTCCTCGGAATCGATGCGCTGATCGATCCCATACGAACCAGCGTCAATGTCTTGGGGCATTGCGCAGCACCGACTGTAGTCGCGCGCTGGGAGGGAGTTTCATTTCCTAAAAATCTCGAGCCCGCAGAGCCTGATTCGCAAAAATAAGCCCTGGGTCCCACGCGATCTTTCCGGAGCCACTCTCAGCGAGATTCGGTTGGATGCGCTGGCAACGGCGCCAACGTTTCCTGTTCGATCCGATGGGCTTGTTTTAGGCCATCGGCGCTGTTTTTACCGGTGAATTTCAAACACGCCTTATCCATCAGCGTGTAAACGATCGGTATGATAAAGAGCGTGAGGACAGTCGCTATACTCAGCCCACCGACGACGACTAAGCCGAGTGGATTACGCGTCTCGGCGCCAGCGCCCTGCGCAAAGGCAATGGGAACTGCACCAAGAATGGTGGCGACGGATGTCATTAAAATCGGACGGAAGCGCAACGTCGCCGCCTCAAACACGGCCTGCGCGGCATCCAAGCCCCTCTCGACTTGGAGATGGTTAGCGAACTCTACGATAAGAATACCGTTTTTCGCCACCAACCCGATGAGCAAAATTAGCCCAAAGCGTGAGAAAATGTTATCCGTCATCGCCACCCCCCAATATCTAGAACAATAAAGCACCGTAATGCCACCGGCTATGGCGAGGACTACCCCCGTCAAAATCGTGAGCGGATGAATCCACGATTCAAACTGCGCCGCTAAAATCAAAAACGTGAACAATAGCGCTAGACCGAAAAGCTTCGAGGTGTCGCTGGCCCCTTCGACGTACTGCCGCGATTCACCGTCCCAAGAATACGAATACCCCACCGGCAGTACCTCTCGGACCTGACGCTGGAGAAAATCCACCGCATCACCGATGGTCACTCCATCGGCTAATTGAGATGAAACCGTAACCGAGCGTAACCGATTGAAATGAGGATAGTTTTCCGGAACGGTGTTCTCCGACCAAGTGACCAAGTTGCTTAATTGCACCAGTTGCCCATTGCCCGATTTGACGTAAAGCCGACCAAGATCATTAGGGGTCACGCGCTCTGCGTCCTCGATTTGCAGCATGACGTAATACTGTTGGCTGCCGCGTTGGAACTGGGTCACTCGCCGGCTACCCAACATTGTTTCAAGTGTCGAGGCCACGTCGCTCACTGATACGCGCAAATCCGCCGCCTTGGCGCGATCCACGCGCACATCTAACTGCGGCTTAGTCGGGGATGGATCGAGCCGAGGCTGCGCAAAAACACCACTCTCTCGCATCTGACGCAAAATCTCCTGCCCCGACGTTTGCAGCTGATCAAACTCCGGCCCTTGTAAAACCAGTTGCACTGCCCCCGCACCTTTACCTCCACTACCGCCAAACGGACGACCGGGCGCTACGGAAGCTTGGACCCCCGTCATTTTTGCCTGCAGCATTTTACGCATCTCCACCGTGATTTCTTGGGACTTGCGCTTGCGATCCTCCCATAATTTGAGCGTAGCGTTGATGTAAGAACTGGTGTCAGTCATCCGCATAAACGTACGGTCAATTTCCGGTAACGTTAGCGCCATTTGTTCTGCTTCGGCTGAGTAAAGTTTGAGATATTCTGGCGTGGAGCCGACGGGCGGCACCATGTTAATCGTGAAAATACCGCGATCCTCCTGCGGAACGAGCTCGCGCTGCAGTTGCGTATACAACCAACCGCCCAAGAGCGTGAAGCTGAGTCCAAAAAGCAATAACGTGAATTTGAAGCGCAACGCTACTTGCAACCACCGTGAAAACAGCGTCGTGAGACCTACGAAAAACGGTTCCGTCTTGCGGTAAAACCAACTCTGCTCCGCTAGGTTGTTGCCGTGGCTGCGCAACAAACGCGAACAGAGCATCGGCGTAAGCGTCAGCGCGACAAATGCAGAGACGAGGACCGAGACCGCAAGAGTGATGCCGAACTCATAAAATAAACGTCCCGTCTGGCCGGATTGAAAGGCCACGGGCACAAACACCGCAGCCAGCGTGAGGGTTGTAGCGATAACGGCAAAGGCCACCTGACGTGCGCCAAAAATCGAGGCGTGGATCACCTCTTCGCCGAGCTCAATACGGCGGTAAATATTTTCCAACATCACGATCGCATCGTCGACCACCAGTCCGATTCCCAACACGAAAGCGAGTAGCGTGAGAATATTAATCGAAAACCCCAGAGCTGCGATGATGGCAAATGACCCGATGATCGAGACGGGGATCGCGACGAGTGGGATAAGCGTCGCGCGCCAATTGCGCAGAAACAGGAAAATCATTAACACTACAAGTATCGCCGCCTCGTAAAGCGTCTTGTAGACTTCCTGTACCGAGCGCGAAATATAAGCCGAGTCATCACGACTTACTTCGATGTTAATCCCCTCGGGCATCTGTGTTTTGAAAAGTGGAATAAGTTTTTTTACGCCGTCGATGGTTTCAAGCAGGTTAGATTGTGATTGTCGCAGAATTTGAACGCCGACGGTGGGCCGACCTTTGAACAGCGTGTCTGTGCGGTACTCCTCGGCGCCGAGTTCGACGCGCCCGACGTCGCTAAATTTGACCTGATACGTGCCTCGGGTGGCCAAAATGAGGTTCTCAAATTCAGAAACTTCATTCATATTAGCGATGAAGCGGATGGGGAATTCGCGCGTGATCGATTCAATGCGTCCGCTCGGAACTTCGACGTTTTGCCGCCGCAACGCGATCTCGACATCACTCACGGTCAGTCCGTATGCAGCGAGCCGATCACTATCGATCCACATCCTCATCGCGTAACGTGGGCCGTCTACGATGATCGAGCCTACGCCAGGAACCGTTTGCACTCGCGGCACAACGATGCGGTCGAGCATTTCGACGATTTCTAGTCGCGTGAATCGCGTAGAGTTGAACGACATCGAGAGAATCGGGCTCGAGTCCGGGTCGGCTTTACTCACCCGCGGCGGGTCAATCTCGGAAGGAAGTTTCACGCGACTCACGCGGTCGCGGATATCGTTGGCCGCTTCGTCGATGTTACGACCGAGGTTAAATTCAATCGTGACAGACGAACGTTGCTCGGAGGAGTTGGAGCGGATGAGCCGAATGCCTTCGATAGCAGCGACTTCCTTCTCAATAGGCTCCGTCAATTTTGATTCCACAACTTGCGCGGAAGCACCGGGGTAATTTGCGATGATAGAAACCGTCGGCGAATCAACGTTAGGGTATTCGCGCACGGGCATTTCCCCAAAGCTAAGCAGACCTACCAATATAATGATAATGGATGCCACCAAGCAGATGACCGGTCGGCGGATGGAAAGATCGGAAAGAATCATGACCGTCGATTAATTCGTGTCATCGACGCGAAACTCTTTGCGTAGCGGACGCGGTGCCAGTTTGGCCCCTTGAAATAGAATCAACGCGCCTACGCCTGAAGCGACGACGGATTCTTTCTCCAGCACGGTTTCTTTTTTCACGGGCTCGATCTCCACGAGGCCTTTGCTCCTCAAACCAAGAGTAACGGGGACAAAATCTGCCGTGGGTTCGCTGCCGGCCCCGGAGCGAACCACCACGACTTGCGGGCCTTTACTGGAATTGAAAATAGAACCTTCTGGGACCGTCAAAACCGCCTTGTGCACCGCGAGAACTAATTCGACGTTGGCAAACATGCCGGGCTTCATATCTGGGGGAGGATTAGTCAGATAACCCTTCGCTTCGCTCGAACGCGTATCTGGATTGATCACCGAACTCACAAAATAAACTTCACCCGCCACCGCTTTTTCCGAATCCATTGAACGTGAACGTACGAGGAAAGCAGTGCCGATTTTGACGCGGCGCAGGAAACGTTCAGGCACTTGAAAGTCGAGTTTCAGACGACTGAGATCATCGATCGTTGTCAGCGCGGACTGGTTGGTCACGTAATCCCCCGGTGAAATCGTTCGCGCTCCGACCAAGCCGTCGAAAGGCGCCCGAATTTGAGTCTTTTCCAGCCGATTGCTCAGCATCTTGAGCTGGGCCTTCGCGGTATTAAATTCCGAGATAGCGCGGTCATGGGCGGCCTGAGTTGTGTTTTGCGCACCCAACAAAGTGACGCTCCGCTGCAGGTTTATCTCGGCGAGTTTAAACGCCTCCTGCGCTTGCGTGGTCTGAGCGACCAGCTCGGTGTCATCGATGGTGAATAGGATTTGGCTCTTGGTGACCTTTTGCCCTTCTTCGAAAAGTATGGAGCGCACTAGGCCTGCCACTTCGGCGCGCATCCGCGCGGATTCATTGGGCGCGACCGAGCCCACCAAGCTGAGTGTCTCGGTGACATCCCGGCGCTCGACAGCAATCACTTCAACCGGCTGCACCACGGCGTTGGCTGCAGCTTTGCGCACTTCGCCACGCTTATCCTTGCATCCCCACAACATGAGTAGGCTAATCACTATCAAAAATGCAGGACGTAACGCGCGAGAATAAGATTGAGACATTGCGATGAGAAAGACCAGACGCAGACAGAAAAGACTCTTAGGGAAATCGCCTCCACTCGATCAGAGACGATTCAACACCCATTTTAGCTAAGTAAATTCCGATAAGCAGCGGCGTCCAACAGCGAAGCTGCTGCCGCGGGATCGGCTAGTTTCACTTTTAAAATCCAGCCTCCAGCATAAGGCGCGGAGTTGACCGTTTCGGGCGCACTTTCCAGCGCCGCGTTTACGGCGAGAATGGTGCCGGCGACCGGCAGGTACAAATCCGAGGCGGCTTTGACCGATTCGACGACCCCAAACGTGTCCCCAGCCTTAAGCACGGCACCGATCTTGGGCAATTGCACATAGGTGATATCGCCCAAGGCGGCCTGCGCGTAATCCGTGATGCCGATGGTGGCGATACCGTCGGCTTCGAGGTTAAGCCATTCGTGGGATTTCGCGTAGCGGAGTTGGTCAGGGACATTGCTCATGATGATTTTTTCAATGGTACGAAGGGTGGTTTTACGAGGTGTAAATTCAATTTTGCCCCACGGATATCCACGGCCAAAGGCTGAGCGGCAGCCGCGGTCGCTACCCACGCGGAGCCGATGGATTCGTTGAGGATGGGTGAAAGCGTACCGGATAAAACCCGGCCAACCATTAATCCGTCCGCGTCCAAGACTGGCGTATCAGCACGTACGATACGGCGGTCGCCCGTTTTAAAAAAGACAACCTGATGCGAGCCGCCTTTTTGCTTCTCCGCCAAAAGTGAGGTTCGGCCAATAAAATCAGTGCCTTTATCGAGTTTGACCGTCCAGCCGAGGCCGGCGGTGAGCGGCGAGATTTCTTGCGTGATTTCATGGCCGTACAGCGGATAACCGGCTTCGAGTCGGAGGCTGTCACGCGCGCCCAGACCCGCTAGTTCGAGCCCATGCGGAGCCCCGGCCGTCAAAATGGCTTCCGCCAAGCCAACCGCATCGCCGGCCGCATGGTAAAGTTCTAGGCCATCTTCGCCAGTGTAACCCGTGCGACTAATCAAGCAGTGCACGCCAGCGACGGTGCCCTCCGTGAAGTGATAATACTTCACGAGACCAAGCTTGGCCCCGGTCAAGGCCTGCACGATTTCAACGGCCTTGGGCCCTTGAATCGCCAGCAGCGCGTAGTCCTCGCAGCGATCCGTGATCGTGACGGCAAACGCTGTAGCCTGTTCGCGAATCCAAGCGAGATCTTTGGCGATGTTGCCAGCGTTGATGCACAGAAAATAATCTTCCGTGCCTCGCATGTACACGAGCAGATCGTCCACCACCCCCCCGTGTGGATAACACATCGGCGAATAAAGCACGCGACCCGGAAAGAGTTTAGCCACGTCGTTAGTGACGAGGTAATTCAAAAACTTAGCCGCCTCCGGGCCGCGCACATCAACTTCACCCATATGGCTGACATCGAACATCCCGGCTGCGCGGCGCACGACCTTGTGCTCTTCTAAGATGCTGCGGTATTGCACGGGCATTTCCCAACCCGCGAAATCGACGAGTCGGGCACCATGGGCGGCGTGGAAATCGCGCAGCGGAGTGCGTTGGAGGTCGCTCATGGTTTTCACTACGGGCGCAGGGGTTGGACGCGGCAAGGCTCTTTTCCCCCCTTGCCATGATTCGCAGTTTGTATTCGCCAACCGCGCTGGGTGCATAAACTAACGTCATGCAATGGCTGGTCACCACAATCCTTCTCACTCTCGGCATTTCCTTCATGTGTTCGATGCTAGAGGCCATTGTGCTCAGCACCACGGTCACGGAAATCGAGCGTCTTAAAAAGAGCCGGCCGCGTCGCGGGCTGCGCTTGGAAATTATCAAACACGAGCTCGACGCCACGATCTCGGCGATCCTGACGCTCAACACCATCGCCAATACGCTCGGTTCGATGCTCATCGGTAGCCTCGCCGCTACCTTGTTCAATGAAGTGGTGGTCGGCATTCTCTCTGGTTTGCTGACTCTCGCGGTACTCGTTTTTTCCGAAGTACTGCCCAAAAGCCTTGGCGTCGCTTACCGCAAAACGCTGCAGCCGCATGTGGTTTATCCGATCTGGTGGATGCGCCGAGCGTTAGTTCCCATCACGTATTTATGCAACATGGTCGTGAGGTTATTCATCCGCAATGTACCCGAGATCCAGCACTCAGAGGAAGAAATCCTTCTCCTCGCCGAGCGCGGTGCCCAGCAAGGCACGCTGACCAAGAGTGAATCAAACATCATCACCAACGCTCTATCCTTGGACAACGTACGCGTGAGCACCCTGATGACACCCCGCACCGTGATTACCGCCCTTCGCCGTGATGCGACGATCACCGATGTGTTTCGCGAATTACCCAGCGTGCCTTTCGGTCGGATGCCCGTCTACGGGCGTAATATCGATGACATAGTAGGACTCGTGCGTAGGCGCGACCTACTCAAAGCCAAGGCCAATGATCAGGACGCCTGCACCGTCGCTCAACTCCTGACGGAAGCCCATTTCATCCCAGAAACCGTGGCCGTTGCCCAAGCGCTCCATCTCTGCCTGAAGGTACACACCAAAATGCTCATCGTCGTCGATGAATTCGGCGCGACCGCCGGCGTACTTACGATGGAAGATATCATCGAACACATCTTGGGTCGCGAAATTTTCGAAAAAGACGACGTCGCTGTCGACATGCGCGAACTCGCCCGCTCACAACAACAGCGCTCGATCAAGCCCTCTCAGGCTAAAGATTAATCCACCTCAAAATCATGCTACTCGCCTATTGGGTGCACGACCTCAGCCCATTTTTGATTCGGTTCACCGACACGATTGGCATCCGCTACTATGGGCTTTCCTACATGTTGGGATTTCTCACGGCCGGCTGGTTGCTACGACGTTACGCTCTCGCCGGTCGGTCGCCCTTGCGCGTGGAAAAAATCGCCGACCTCATCGTCTGGCTTGTGTTCGGCGTGCTGCTGGGCGGTCGCTTGGGTTATTTTATTTTGTATCAACCTGAAACTTTTTTTTCGGATCCACTGGCGCTGTTCAAATTATGGGAAGGCGGCATGGCCAGTCACGGCGGATTCGCCGGAGTGGGCGTGGCTATTTGGGGCTTCGCGCGAACGCAAAAAATTCCGTTTTTACACTGCTGTGATCTCATCGCTTCTTGTGCCGCAGCCGGGCTCATGTTTGGCCGGATAGCCAATTTCATTAACGGCGAGCTTTGGGGGAAAATCACCGACGTGTCTTGGGCGGTTATTTTCCCCCTCAGCGCGGCGCCCGAGACTCCTCTTTTTCAAATTTTGCCGCGTCATCCGTCGCAACTTTATCAGGCAGCTCTGGAGGGCGCGTTATTGCTCGCGTTTATGCAGTGGCGTTTTTGGCGGAGCCCTGTGATTCGAACCCAACCGGGAAGATTGACCGGAGAATTCTGGCTGGCCTACGCCGCGATGCGCGTCATCGGCGAACTCTTCCGCGAACCTGACGCAGGTTTGATCATGGGGCTGAGTCGAGGCACGTTTTACTCGTTATTCTTAGTCTTGGGCGGCTTAATTTTCCTCAGTTACTCACGCCAGAGAAATCATACCCATATCTGAATGCACGCTCAACGGGACCCGGCCAGCGCTTATCGCTTCGGGCGGGACCGTCACCGTATCGCCTGAGCGGTTCAAACGACCGTACCAGGCGGTAAGATGCCGCCCTTGGACACCACGAGCACGCCGTCACGAATGATCACTACACCATTGGCATATTTGCCGTCAGCCTTACCGGTCGCATCAAGACTGCAGCCATAGCCAATGCGCGCGTTTTTGTCGATAATCGCGCCCTTGATGCGGCAATTTTTCCCCACACCTAACGACGGCCGACCACGCTCGGTGTTCGTCGCCAACTGCGCTTCAGTTTCATAATAATCTGAACCCATCACGATGGTGTCTTCCAAGGTGCAGCCTTCAGAGACAAAAGAGCGAATACCAAAGACACAGCGCTTGATGCTAGAATCAGCCAAGATCGAGCCGTCGCCGATCACGGCGTGATTGATGTGGCAGTTATTGAGTTTGGACGCGGGCAGATAGCGATCTTGGGTATAAATGGGGGCCGAGGGATCGAAGAAATTAAACGGTGGCAGCGGCTGGGCCAGCGCGAGGTTAGCTTCAAAAAAGGCACGCACCGTACCGATGTCTTCCCAGTAACCTTCGAAAATATGGGCGCACAGTTTCATTTTCCCGAGCAAACTAGGAATGACCTCTTTGCCGAAATCGGTCATCGTGTTGTCGAGGGCCTCGGCGAGGGCCGCTCGGTTGAAAACATAAATACCCATCGAGGCGAGGCAGCGCGGCTCAACGGATGGAGCTTTAAGTTTAGCCTCAAGTGCAGGACTCAACGTGAGGCCAGCGATGATCGCAGGGTCTTTGGGTTTTTCGACGAAACGCGCGATGGTGAGATCGTCGTTCACCTGCATGAGTCCCAAACCCTCAATTTTCGAAACCGGAAATGGGATCGCCGCAATCGTGACATCCGCCTTGGTCGCGAGGTGTTGCGCGATGATCTCACGATAATCCATCCGGTAAAGTTGATCGCCCGAAAGAATCAGCACCAGATCGTGCTCGAAGGAGCGAAAATGAACGAGATTGCGGCGCACGGCATCGGCGGTGCCTTGGTACCAATCCACGGTCTTCTCTGTCTGTTCGGCGGACATGATATCAACAAAACCACCGCCAAACGGATCGAAATGATAAGTGCCTTGGACGTGCCGGTGCAACGAAGCCGTCTGAAACTGCGTGAGCAAAAATATGCGGTTAATCTCTGAATTGATACAATTTGAGATCGGAATATCGACGAGGCGGTATTTGCCCGCGAGGGGCACGGCCGGCTTGCAGCGCTCCAGCGTGAGCGGCGAAAGTCGCGTCCCGCGACCACCGCCCATGACCACTGCCAGAGTTTGTTTACGTCGTTCGGCCATATTATGAAAAATCAGTTGTCATTCTTTATTACCAAGATGCACTCGTAAACAAATTTTATAAAATATGTGTGGAATCATTGGTTACGTTGGAAAACAAAAAGCAGCCCCATTTATCCTAGAGGGTCTAAAGCGTCTGGAATACCGCGGCTATGATTCTGCAGGTGTCGCTATTTTTCAAAATGGGTCTTTTTCCGTTCTTAAAAAAATCGGTCGTGTGGCTAATCTCGAGCTTGAAGTCGCCAAGGTGAATCTTGGCGGTACTTACGGCATTGGCCACACCCGCTGGGCTACGCACGGTGGGGTGACTGACTTCAATGCCCATCCCCATCTGAGCAGCGACGGAAAATTCGCTCTGATTCATAACGGCGTGATCGAAAATTACGCCTCGATGAAAAAATACCTGCTCGGCAAAGAATATACGTTCGCTTCCGAGACCGACAGCGAGGCGCTCTGCAATTTGATAGCCTACCATTACGCGAAGGAACCCGTTACCCCTCAGCAGAACCGGTTTTTGACCAGCGTCCGCAAGGCCCTGTTGCACGCTGAGGGCACTTACGGCATCGTCGTCATGTGCCTTGATCACCCTGGGGAAATGGTGGCAGCGCGCAAAGGCTCACCCCTTATCTTGGGCTTGGGTGATGGCGAAAATATCATCGCCAGCGATGTATCCGCCATCATCGCACGCACGCAGAGTGTGGTTTATCTCAACGACGGAGAGATTGTGTATTGTACGGCAAAAGAATTTCAAATCACCACTCTGGCCCTTGAAGCGGTTTCACCGACCGTAGCTAAAGTCACCTGGAATGTAGCCGATGCCGAGAAAGGGGCTTACGCGCACTTCATGGAGAAGGAGATTTTCGAGCAACCACTTGCCCTAGAAAATACCATGCGCGGGCGCTTCTCCGGAGACGCTAGCACGGCGAATTTTGGTGGGCTCAACACCACGCCAATTGAGTTCCGCGGGATCGAGCGATTTATGTTCTGCGCCTGTGGCACGGCTTTACACGCGTGCATGGTCACGGAACATCTCATCGAGCAATATGCCCGAACGCCGGTCGAATGCGATTATGCCTCGGAGTTCCGTTACCGCAACGCTCCACTTTTTCGCAATACGCTCTTTTTTGTAATGAGCCAATCAGGTGAAACCATTGATACCCTTGCGGCACTGCGTGAAGCTAAGCGCAAAGGCTACAAGGTGCTAGCGATTAACAACGTCGTTGGTTCGAGCATCGCCCGTGAAGCGGATGGCGGCATTTACCAGCACGTCGGTCCCGAGATCGGCGTAGCCTCGACTAAAGCATTTACGTCGCAACTTTTGATCGGTGCGATGCTCGCACTTTATATCGGCAGAATGCGTGACATGAGTTTTGGTGAAGGCGTGCGCTACGTCACTGCGCTTAAATCCGCGCCCAATCTGGTGCGTAAGGCTCTCGAACAAGCGCCGCACATTCGAGAAATCGCCAAGCGCTACGCGCATCATGCCGACATGCTCTTTCTTGGTCGCATGTCTCTTTTCCCGATCGCACTTGAAGGCGCGCTCAAGTTGAAAGAAATTTCTTACATACATGCCGAGGGTTATCCGGCGGCCGAGATGAAACACGGCCCCATTGCCTTAATCAGCGAGCATTGCCCCAGTGTATTTTTCGCACCGCGTGGCGAAATTTTGAATAAAATAATTTCCTCGATGCAGGAAATCAAAGCCCGCAAAGGTCCGGTCATTGCAATCATTACCGAAGGCGTCGAGCTTCCCGAAGGTCTGGCTGATGAACTGATCGTCATCCCAGATTGCCACGACGCGGTGCTGCCGATTGTTGCTTCAATTCCGGTTCAGCTTTTGAGTTATTACATCGCGATCGAACGTGGTTGTGACGTCGACAAACCTCGTAATTTAGCCAAATCAGTTACGGTTGAATAAAGCGTCTGCCGCCGGCTATCATACACGTCTGCGGAAACGGCCTTGCCCGGCGTTGAACGGCCTCGCATATCCCAAGTCTTAGCCGATGAACATCCACCCGAGCAAGGAAGCCTTCGCGCGTCTCGTTACCCAAGGAAACGTCATTCCCGTTTACACGGATTTAATGGCGGATTTCGAGACCCCCGTATCCGCCTACGCCAAATTAAAAGAAGCCGGTCCCTCTTATCTGCTCGAATCTATCGAGGGCGGTGAACGCCTTTCCCGTTACAGTTTTATCGGCTGCCGCCCGCGCAAAGTTCTCGCCTGCGGCCCTGTCACCACCGAAATCCGCACCGCAGGTTCACCGTCCAAAACCGTCCCCACCCCCAAAGATCCACTCAGTTTGGTTGAGGCAGAAATGGCCGGTTATCGCCCTGTCACCTTGCCCGGATTGCCGCGTTTCACGGGTGGTGCCGTTGGATTTATCGGCTACGAATATGTCACTCGGATCGAGCCAAGCGTGCCGGTCGCTCCCGTCGATGAGCTGAAGATGCCGCTGCTCTATTTCATGTTTTCGGATTCGTTGCTCATTTTTGACCGGGCGAAACAGACGCTACGCCTGTGCGTCAACGCTCACGTCAAAGACGACCCCGCTGGCGCGTACGACGCTGCCGTGGCCGAACTGAACACGCTCTTCGAGTTACTGCGCAAACCTCGTGAACTGGCTCCGGCGCCCTTAATTGAGCCCGCCAAGGTCACCGTGCCGCCAGGCAACTTCACGCAAGCGCGTTTCGAGCACGCCGTCGAAGCCGGCAAAGAATTTATTCGTTCCGGCGACATCATTCAATTCGTGCCTTCGCAACGCTTCACTCGAGCCTTCGCCGGCACCCCGCTCGATCTTTATCGCGCCCTGCGGACGGTGAATCCGTCGCCCTACATGTTCATTTTGGATACGGGGGATTTTGCGATCGTCGGCGCCTCCCCAGAAGTGCACGTGCGATTGACGGACGGGCGCGTGGAAATCCGCCCGATCGCCGGCACCCGCAAACGCGGCGCCACGCCCGCCGAGGACGCGGCCTTGGAAACCGAACTTCTCGCCGACGAGAAAGAACGCGCCGAACACCTCATGCTCGTCGATCTCGCGCGCAACGACATTGGCCGCGTTTGCACCTACGGCTCAATTACGGTGCCCGAGATGATGGTGGTAGAACGTTATTCTCACGTCATGCATATTGTGTCTCAAGTCGAAGGCACGATCGCCCCGGGCCATACCGCCTACGATCTCATGCGAGCCACGTTCCCAGCTGGCACCGTTAGCGGGGCTCCTAAAATTCGCGCCATGCAAATCATTGCCCAAAGCGAGCCTTCGCAACGTGGATTCTATGCGGGCGCACTCGGTTACTTCGGCTACGATGGCAATCTCGACTCGTGCATCATGTTGCGCACCGCTCTTTTGAAAGACGGAAAGCTGCACATCCAAGCTGGTGCCGGTGTGGTGGCTGACTCGGTGCCAGCATCGGAATATCAAGAGACCGTGAGCAAAGCCTCGGCGTTACTAAAAGCCGCGGAAATTGCCTCGGGGTTCTGAGCGTAGTCGCGACTGAAAATCGTGGGCAGCTGGGACGATTTGAGCCCTCGCGTAGTCTTAGCTGCGCCATAATTACACGGATTTCGCTTACCCTAGCGCAACCAAACACCCCGCTTGCTCGTAGCATTGATTGGAACGAATCCCGCTTATGTGGGATCCAACATACTTCGATTAACCATTAGCCCGTAATTCTTCCATGCCCACCCAAGCAAAAACGCGCCGCGCTTCGTCCCGTTCAGAATCGGATTCAGTGGAACCTGCATCCACAGCAACCGTCAGCACCGTCGTCGATGCCCCGCCCTCGTTTTTGGAAAAATCTGAGCCTAATGCCGAGGCGCCCATCGCGCATGGTGAGCGGAGTAATCTCCAGCTTTATCTCCAAGAAATCGGGAAAACCCCTCTCCTCACCATCGAGGAAGAAATCACTTTGGCGCGCCGCATTCGCAAGGGTAACAAAGCCGCGCGCGATCACATGATCTCCGCCAATCTGCGACTCGTGGTAAAAATCGCGATGGATTACAAAGACTTCGGCCTGCCCCTCCTTGACCTCATCAGCGAGGGTAACATCGGCCTCATCAAAGCTGTCGAGCGTTTTGACCCGCGCAAAGGGGGCAAGCTCTCCACCTACGCCGCATGGTGGATCAAACAATCCATCAAACGCGCCCTGGCGAACCAATCGAAGACTATTCGTCTACCGGTTCATCTCGTTGATAAAATTTCCAAAATGCGGAAGACCGCGATGCGCCTATCCGAACAACTTGGGCGGGAGCCTTCGGACGAAGAGCTCGCCATTGAACTCCAGATTCCCACCTCAAAAGTAGCACATCTCAAATCTGTCAGTGTTCGGCCGGCTTCACTCGATGCGCCGGTGGGCGAGGACGGTGATTCCGGCACGTTTGGCGAAATCGTCGGCGACGAAAACGCCGTCAGTCCCTACGAAGGCCTGCGCGATCGCAATCAAAGCAGCGATCTCAACGCCATGGTGAATTCGCTCGATAAGCGTGAAGCCGAAATCATCAAACTGCGTTTCGGCCTAGATGGACGCGATGAACTTACCCTCGAAGAAGTGGGGCGCCGTTTCAATGTGACGAGGGAACGCATCCGACAGCTCGAGTACCTAGCCCTCTCCAAGATGCGCCGGGCAATGACTCAACACGAATCCATCCGCACCGTGGAGGAGATCGAAGAAGAGGAACGCAATCGTCAGCGCATGGACGTGATTCGCGAGTTTATCGAGAGCAAGTCGGGCAACCGCTCTCTGAACTGAGCACGCCACCGCAACGAATTTTCTCTTAGTTCATAAGGAACGAAGGCCGGCTTCACGCCGGCCTTTTTTGCAATGTCTGGTTCGTGCAGCTTGCGATTCGCTTGAGCATAAAAAAGCCGCCCGAAAACATTCGGGCGGCTTGAGGGATTCGCGATGCTGGCCCGCGAAGGAATACTCGTGAGGCGAGTTATTCCTTCTTGGAGGCCTCGTCGAGGATGTCGCCGAGGTTCATCATGTCGTTGCCGGCATTGCGGTTGAGCGCCTCGTAGGTCGCCGTCTCAGCAGCCAATTCCTCGGCGCTGTAGTTGGCGGCCTTGATGGAGAGGCCCAAGCGACGTTCGTCGCGGTCGATCTTGACCACGCGGGCGCTGACGACCTGACCGGCCTTGAGCACATCTTTGATTTTCTCGATGCGCTCTTCGCTGATTTGCGAGATGTGTACGAGACCGTCGATACCGTCCTTGAGCTCCACGAAGGCGCCGAAGGAGGTGATCTTCGTGACCGTGCCTTGGACGACGTCGCCGATCTTGAAGAACGAATCGATGTCGGACCAGGGATCGACCGCGAGCTGCTTCATGCCGAGGCTGATGCGTTGCTGCGTAGGATCGATATCGAGCACAATTGCGTCCACTTCGTCGCCCTTCTTGAGGACTTCGGAGGGATGGTTGACCTTACGGGTCCAGCTCATGTCGGAAACGTGAACCATACCGTCGATGCCTTCTTCAAGTTCGATGAAGGCGCCGTAGGTGGTCATGTTGCGGACCTTGCCGCGCACGCGCGCGCCGATCGGGTAGTTATGGCGAACCATGTCCCACGGGTTCGGATCGAGCTGGCGGAGGCCGAGCGAGATCTTCTGGTCATCCTTTTGGATACCGAGGACAACCGCGTCCAATTCCTGACCGACCTTGAGCAGTTCGGAGGGTTTGGTGATGCGCTTGGTCCAGGACATCTCGGTGATGTGGACGAGACCTTCGACGCCGGGCTCGATCTCGATGAACGCGCCGTACGGGACGAGGTTGACGACTTTGCCGTGAACCTTGGAGCCGACCGGGAACTTGCGCTCGATCTCGTCCCACGGGTTCTTGGTGGTCTGCTTGAGACCGAGGGAAACGCGTTCTTTTTCGCGGTTCACTTCGATGATCATGACCTGAATTTCTTCGCCCTGTTTCACCATTTCGCTTGGGTGCGAGATGCGACCCCAGCTCATGTCGGTGATGTGGAGCAAGCCGTCCATGCCGTCGAGATCGATGAACGCACCGAAATCGGTGATGTTCTTAACGATGCCCTTGCGGACTTGGCCCGGTTGGATGCTCTCAAGCAGATTGCGGCGCTTGGATGCGCGCTGTTCTTCGATGAGCTCGCGGCGCGACAGAACGACGTTCTGGCGGACGAGATCGATCTTGAGGACCTTGAAATCGTAGGTCTGGCCCACGTATTGATCGAGGTTCTTGGGTGGCTGCACGTCGATGTGCGAGGCCGGCATGAAAGCATCGACGCCGATGGAGACGATGAGGCCGCCCTTGACCTTGGCCTTCACGCGGCCAGCCGCGATGGAGCCTTCGGGGAATTTGGTGAGGATGTTATCCCAGTTTTTCTTTTGTTCGGCCTTGTCGTAGGAAAGGACGGGGTTGCCGTTCTTGTCTTCGAGTTTTTCGACCAGCACTTCGATGCTGGAGCCGATTTGCAATTCACCGATGTCGATGAACTCATTGGCCGGGATGAGGCCTTCGGATTTGCCGCCGATATCGACGACAACTTCATTTTGGCGGATCTCAGTGATCGTACCGGGGATGATCGCGCCGACCTTCAGTTTATCGAAGGCGGACTGCGCGAGCAGGTCATTCATTAACGAACTCATATGCGTAAAACCGGCAAAAGAGTCGCCTGCTCCTAGCTTCCCTCCGACCGGCAATGACCCCGCCGTAAAGCAGGGTCCTAGGTTGATGGTTGGACTAACGTTGAATGTTGGCGGGAGCATCGCGGCAACGCCAACATGGACCAAAACTGAACCGCGAACGGTCAGAATCCCCTGCTAAACGGCTTCGCCGCAAGCCCTAATTTGACGCGCAATGCAATTTATCCACAACGCAAGCCTCGGCTCAAGTTCCGCGCAAGGCCTGGTCGACCTGCGCGAAAAACGAATCGTAGAGCCCGTGCACCCGCAACGTCTTGCCCGTGGCCCCCGCCTTGAAGTCGCCTTCCAATAATTCCGTCAGACGCACATCGACATGCGTGCTCTGCGCATCGGCGCCATGCAGCCGAATTTCAAAAATAAACTGGCGACCCGCTCCAAAACTCGCCGTGTCCCGAATGCTACTTTTGGCCTCCACGATTCCCTGCGCCAAGGCACTGCGTGTGACCGCAAAATCCATCCGCTTGAGCGCTTTTTGGACCGCTTGAAACAGCGCTTTCTGATCCGCCGGATACTCGCGGGTCTGCGGCGGCACGGTATCAAAACGCTCAGCCATGCGAGCTGAAATCGATTCGCAGCCGCTAAAAAATAGACCAGCGATCAAGAGAGCGAAACCAAGCAAGAGCGTTTTCATTTTGGCTGTTGCTGCGAGATGCAATGCAGCGTCCCTAAGCCCCACACCAATTCGAGGCAATCTATCAGGATGATTTCTCGCCCAGGGAAACACGCCGCGAGCACCTCGGCGGCCGCAGCGTCGCGCTTGGGTTGACGGAATGCGGGCATCAATACCGCGCCGTTGATCACCAGAAAATTTGCATAACTAGCCGGCATCTGTTGGCCATCACACCAGCACGGCTTTGGCATGGGCAAAGCGACGACCTTGAATTTTTTACCCGCAGGCGTCCGGAGGGCGTGCAGCCTCTCTAAATTTTCGAGTAAAATAGGATAATTTTTATCCCGCTTATTGCTCTCCAAGACGGTGACAATGCCATCCGCAGAGAAAAATCGCGTCATGTCGTCGATGTGCCCATCGGTGTCGTCGCCGATGATCCCATCGCCGAGCCAGTGAATCGTATGGACGCCAAGAAAATCGCGCAGTGCCTGCTCGATCTCGGCCTTGGACATCGCAGGATTGCGATTGCGATTAAGTAAACAGGACTCCGTCGTGAGCAGCAAACCCGCACCGTTTACCTCGAGGGAGCCGCCCTCCATGATCATCTTTTTCTCGAAACGCCGAAGCCCAAGCGCAACCGCAATTTTTGGCGGGATCGTGTTGTCCAAATCATAAGGCGGATATTTACCGCCCCAGGCGTTGTGTTCCCAATCGGTGAGGGCGACTTCGCCCGTCTTGTCGTTCTTTACAAAAATTGGGCCATGATCCCGACACCAAGCATCATTGGTCGGATGATCAAATAATGTTACCTTGGTGAGATCAGCCCTAGCTTTTTTGATCAACGACCATGCCCGCTGGTGCAAGGCATGCGCGGCGTTGATGCGCACCTCTTCAAAACGGCTAATGTGCGCCACGATCTCGGCAAATTTCGCCGGAATAGGCCGGAAGTAACCAGGCCACGTTTTCAGATTGTGGGGCCATGAAAACCACACGGCTTCCTGCGGCTCCCACTCCGCCGGCATTCTAAAACCAAGTGTGGCGGGGGTCTTTTTTACGACAGCCATGGCTCAGTCGCTGAATCGCTTCGTGAGGTCGCCGTAAGCGTCGATGCGACGGTCGCGTAAAAACGGCCAGTGCGTGCGCGTGACATCGACTTTGTCGAGTTCGATGGGCACCAGCATGACTTCTTCGCGATCAACACTAGCTTTGGCCAAAATCTGGCCACTCGTGCCCGCCACGAAACTTTGTCCCCAAAATTCGATCCCAGGCCCGCCGATGGGAGTTTCTTTACCGATACGATTAATCGCAGCGACATAACAACCATTAGCCACGGCGTGGCTGCGCTGAATGGTTTCCCATGCACCGTGTTGGTTGACGCCATATTCGGCTTTCTCGTTGGGGTGCCAACCGATCGCCGTCGGATAAAATAGAATCTCCGCTCCTTGCATCGCCGTCAGACGTGCACCCTCGGGATACCATTGGTCCCAACAGATGAGCACGCCGATCTTGCCGAATTTCGTATCCCAAGCGCGGAAGCCGGTATCACCCGGTGTGAAATAAAATTTTTCGTAATAGAGCGGATCGTCCGGGATGTGCATTTTCCGGTAAATCCCCAACAAGCTGCCATCAGCATCAATGATCACAGCCGTGTTGTGATAAAGACCTGAGGCGCGTTTTTCAAAAAGAGAGGCGACGATGACGACGCTGTGTTTCTTGGCTAGTTTTTGAAACGCCTTGGTGCTGGGCCCGCCGATTGGCTCAGCCAATTTGAAGTTCTCGTGATCTTCGTTTTGGCAGAAATATTGGGAGCGAAACAACTCCTGCGTGCAAATGATATTAGCCCCTTGCTTCGCGGCGCGTTCAGCCAGAGCGAGCGTTTTCTTAAGATTAGCCGCCGGATCGCCGGAACAGGCGTGTTGCAATAAACCGAGGATGACTTTGGACATGACGGTAAAACAGGTTAAGAGCTCCAGCGTTGCGATGCGGCTAGATCAGTAAACCACTTTGTTGAGCGGATATTCCACGATGCCTTCGGCCCCGAGTTCTTTTAGCAGCGGGATGATTTCGCGTACCACGCTCTCGTCGATGATGGTCTCGAGCGCCACCCAATCCGGATTGCTCAACGGTGAAATGGTCGGATTCCTCAGCGCAGGCATGCAGTTGACGATTTTATCGAGGGCTTTTTTCGGCACATTAAGTTTAAGCCCCACCTTGCTTCCGGCTTCGAGCGCGCCGCGCAGCAAGAGCGCGATCGTTTCGATTTTCTTGCGTTTCGCCGGATTCGCCCAGCTGGCTTTGTTGGCGATGAATTTCGTATTGGTTTCCAACAACGTATCCACGATCCGGAGTTTATTAGCCCGCAGCGAACTACCCGTCTCTGTGATATCCACGATGGCATCGACTAGATCGGGGACCTTAACCTCGGTGGCACCCCAAGAAAATTCAATCTCTGCCTTCACACCTTTCGCTTCAAAAAAGCGTTTCGTGGTATTGAGCAATTCCGTGGCTACGCGTTTGCCCTCAAGATCAGCGATGGTTTTAACCGCAGAAGATTCAGGCACGCATAAGACCCAGCGGGATTTAAGCACGGATGCCCGGCTGTAAACGAGGTCCATGACCTCGACGACATCGGAGCCGTTTTCTTGAATCCAATCAAAGCCGGTCAGGCCGCAATCGAAGAAGCCATGTTCAACGTAGCGACTCACTTCCTGCGCACGGACGAAACGTCCATCGAGCTCAGGGTCGTCGATGGAGGGTTTGTAAGAGCGCGAGCTGGTCGTTATTTTCCAGCCGGCCTTGGCAAACAGGTTCTTGGTGGATTCTTCGAGGCTGCCTTTAGGCAGGCCGAGCATGAGGAGCGGATTGGCGGACACGCGGCCAAGGGAGACGCGGCGACGCGCCCCTTCAAGCAAATTTCCGGCGCGAGACCGCCGTCATCACGCATCGATCGGCACAGCCTCAAAGCGTTTTCGCCTAAAATAGCTCCGGCTGGCCATATCGCTGCCGCGCTTCCTGCAAAGCAGAGCGCATCTCCAACTCCTCGAGTAAACGATACAGTTCCTCCGGCGCCGGCGTGGGCTTGCTCAAGACCAAACTCGGCAAAGCCACATTCAAAGTGGTCAGCTTCAAGTTGCGCCGCAACTTATCCGCTTCGCTTGCCACCGCCGCCCGAAAACGCTCCGGTTGCAGCTCGGCCGCGTGTGTGATCACGCCCTCGAGACTCCCCCACTCGGCCAGCCACTTGGAAGCGGTTTTGGGACCCACGCCATTAATGCCGGGAATATTATCCGAGGTGTCGCCGACGAGCGCCAGATAGTCGGCGATCTGGGCGGGCGAGACGCCAAACTTTTCCCGCACTCCCGCCGCATCACGTACCTGCCAACCCAACTTCGGGTTCGCGGTCGGCGGCGGCAGTAAAATCTTAATCCGCTCATCCACAATCTGTGCGAAATCTTTGTCCGAACTCACAATCAACACCTCGTGCCCCGCCCGGGCCAACGCTACCGCTTCAGCTGCGAGCAGATCGTCGCTCTCTACGCCTTGTAATTCGATGCCCACACAGCCGAGCGCGCGGGTCAAACTACGGACGTAGGGCAACTGTTTCGCCAGCGCCTCCGGCATCTCCTCGCGTTGAGCCTTGTACTCAGGATGAATCGCCAAGCGATCTTGCGCGCCGCCCAGATCAAAAAAAACCAACGTGCCTTCAGGCTTCTCCTGATCAGCGAGCTTCCAGATAGATTTCACCCAACCGTGCAGCGCGTTCGTCGGAAACCCATCCGCGCGCGTTAACTCCGGGATCGCGAAGAAGCACCGGTAAGCCAGATTGTAACCATCAACGAGAAGCCATTTTGCCATAAACGAAAGCGAAACAGGCGCGTCGGTCGCTGGCAAACCCACGTTATTTTTTCGGCGTCGCCTGATTCGAGATCTACGGTTCCACCGCTTGGGAGACCGAGATTTTCAGCAGCATTTAAGCGTATAAGGAACAGTGTTTAGTCCAATCTTTAGTCCTGAAAAACCGGCTAAGATCCAGATGAATTTCAGCCGAGTTTTCCATGGGGATCAGCCTAAGCGGAGGGCAAGCCGGCCGTAGCTCCGGCTCGCGCACCACTGACGGCCTCGGCAATATTGACCGTCGGTTTTTCCGCGATGGAATGCTCGTTATTAAAGTGCATCGAGACGGTTTTTGACACCCCGCGCTCCTCCATCGTCACGCCGTAGATCGCGCTTGCCGCTGAGACGGTGCGCTTGTTGTGCGTGATAATGATGAACTGCGACTCGCCGACGAATTTCTTCAACAGGTCCGTGAATCGGCCAATGTTGGATTCGTCGAGCGGCGCGTCCAACTCGTCGAGCAAACAGAATGGCGACGGTTTCACCATATATAGAGCGAACAGCAACGCGACCGCCGTAAGCGTTTTTTGTCCGCCCGATAGCAGCGTGATGCTCTTGAGCTTGGTGCCCGGAGGTTGCGCGACGATTTCAATGCCGCTTTCGAGCACATCGTCGGTTGCGATCAATTCCAGAGCCGCGCGACCACCCCCAAAAAGCGTGTGGAAGGTGTACTCGAAATTCTTTTTGATCTGCTCAAAAGTGAGCGAGAATTGCTGTTGCGAGGTCAGGTTGATCTCGTCGATTGCCTTGATGAGCTCGGCTTTGGCGTTGGTGAGATCGTCGGTCTGCGTGCGCAGGAAGTCGTGGCGCTGTTTGAGCTCCGCGTACTCTTCGATGGCCACGAGATTGACCGCGCCGAGGCCGTTGAGCCGCGTGCGGAGCATGTCTATCTCCGACTTGGTCTCGCCCCAATGTATGTTTTCGAGCCCGGCCAGATCTTCGGGCGTGGGATCGGGCTTCGGGCCCTTTGGCTTACGGCGCCGTTTGATGGGTTCAGCGACTTCGCCGTCGGCGGCCATGGTTGCTTCGGGCGCCGGTGCAGGCGGGGCGGCTTCTTCGCCTTCATCCTCTTCGTCGAGGTCGAGGAGTTTCATACCCTCGGGTTCGCCGTCGGCGTGCCAATAGAAATGGCGCCAATCGAGCTGGGCGATATTGGCCTGAAATTCGCGGGTGACTTCTTCGGCGATGAATTGAGCGCGTTGGCGGTCGCCGGCGAGTTTGATGTCGTGTTTGGCTAGGGCGGATTGGGCAGCCTCGGCGTCGCTGCGTAGCGAATGTTGCGCGGATTCTAGTCCATTGATCTCGCGTTCCACGTCGACCAGCTCGACGCGGATTTTTTCTACTTGTTCCTGCGCGATAACGAGAGTCTCGCCGAGTTGAACGGAGCGCGCACGCTGTCCGTCGGATTCACTGGCAAGTTCGCTGACCTGGTCGGTCCAGCTTTCAATCTCCTGCTGGCGTTGAACCAGAAGTTCGCCGAGCTGTTGGCTGCGGCGGGCCATTTCGCCGAGGCCGCGATCGAGGACTTCGACTTTTTGGCGACGCTCGGCGAGTTCGAGACGGGCTTGCGCGAGGGAGTCGCGTTTGACGTCGCGATCGGTGCGCAGCTCAACGATGCGTTTCTCGTCGTGGGCAATACGTTCCCGCTGGGCGATCCCATCGGCTTCGGCCGTAGTGAGTCCGAGTTGGGCTTTTTCCCAACGAGCGTGAGCTTCGTTGCGCGCTTGTTCGAGCCCGGTGAGCTCGTTTTCCATGCGACGTAATTTGGAGATGATTTCTTCGGCGTTGCGCTGAGCGTTGCGTTGTTCGGCTTGAACCGCGGCGACAGTTTGCGTGATCGCGAGGATTTCGGCGCGACGTTGCTCGAGCAATTGCTCGGCCTCGGCGAGGCGGGCGTTTAACGCGTCGATTGCGAGTTTCTGCTCGTCATGGAGACGTTGTTCGTCGGCGAGGGCCTTGGCGGTTTCGCGCAGATCGATTTCGCGTTGAACAATACTGTTGGAGGATTTTTTCGAGCCGTGATAACCGCCGTAAACGAGGCCGCGGCGGTCCACGAGGTCACCCTTGCGCGTCGCGACCGCCAGGAAAGCAAAGCCGGGATTCGCGCGCCAAAACTCCAAGAAAGCCGGAAGGTCATCGGCTATGTAACAGCTGCCGAAAAGCGCGAGCGCGGGGTGGCCTTCGATATCCGAACTGACGGCGGTCGAAGCGGAGATCAGCCCCGCGGGTAATTCGTAGGCGGCTTCCTGGCGTACGCCGCATTCGGTGATGCGTAGGATAGCGGAGCCGATCTGTTCGTTTTCAAGCTGCGCAAGGATGCGCTGGGCGGTGCTGAGATCGCTGACGCTGATCGCTTCGGCGGCGGAGCCGAGGATGGCTTCAACGGCTTTGCCGAACTCGGGTTTAACGTCGAGTCCCTGGGAAATTGGCGAGGCTTTCGCGCCATTGAGCGCGGTTTCGAGCCGGCCTTGAAGAACTGCTTTGGCCCCTTCGCCGAAGCCTTCCCAACGTTCTTGAAGTTGTTGGAGCAACTTGAGGCGCGCCGTGCGCTGGGCGAGTTGGCGATCGATTTCGGAAAGTTTGCGCTGAGCTTCGCGGAACTCGCTGGTGAGTGTCGTGATTGCCTGCTGGGCGGTCACCGATTCGCTGTGCGCGCGGGATTTTTCACCCAAGGCCTCTTCCGTACGCGCGTCGAGTTCGGCGACTTGCTGCGCGGCGGCGGCCTGCTGTTGGCGGATGGATTCGATTTCTTGGGCAAGGGAATCGTGCCGATGCGCGCTGGTCTTTTGATCCACCTCGTAACCCGAGCAATCCGTGCGCAGTCGCGCTACGATGCTCTCAAATTGGAGGAGCTGGAATTTCGCTTGCTGGAGGTCTTGCTCAATCTTCGTGAGTTCGCCTTCAACGATCGCGAGCTCACGGTTGCGTTGTTGGAAGACGGCGTCGCTGCTGCCGAGAAGGCCGAGCTCGTGTTGTTTATCTTGCGCGGCGGTGTCGCCTTGGGCGGTGACTTCGCGCAATTGCATCTCGAGTTCGCCGAGATTGCCGCGGGAAGAACCGAGGCGATCCTCGAGGCCGGCACGACGGATGTGCGCGAGATTGGCGGCGTTTTCGGCGGCTTCTTTTTGCGAGCGCACGTCGTAAACTCCTTGCTGGGCGTCCTGCACGCGCTGGTTGAGACGACTGCGCAGACTCTTCTTCTCTTCGAGCGCGATTTCTTGTTCTTCGCGACTGGTGCGACGGCTATCAGCTTCGGCACGCAGGGTGGCGACATCGGCTTCGAGCGCGCCGAGCGTGGCGGTGAGTTGGGAGTGATGAAAACCGCTCCAGGCGAGGCTGAGGTGGCGCAGGCGATGGTTGAGTCGCTTGTAACGCATGGCCTTAGCCGCTTGACGACGAAGACTGCCAATCTGGCGCCCGACTTCGCCGACCACATCCGCCACGCGGGCGAGATTTTGATCGGTCAACGCGAGCTTGCTCATAGCTTCACGCCGCTGACTCTTGTACTTGGTGATGCCGGCAGCTTCTTCGAAAACTGCGCGGCGCTCCTCGGGCTTCGAAGAGAGAATCTGGTCAATCTGGCCCTGAGCCATGATCGAGTAGCTAGTCCGGCCGATGCCGGTATCCATGAAAAGTTTCTGAATGTCCTTCAGGCGGCAGGGTTGCCCGTTGAACGCGTATTCGCTCTGGCCGTCGCGGTAGACGCGGCGGGTGATTTCGATTTCGTGAAATTCGCTGCCAAGTTGTTTTTCGCAGTCCGTGAGGAGCAGAGAAACCTCGCACAACTGGGCGGGCTTGCGAGTGTCGGCGCCTTCGAAGATGACGTCCTGCATCTTGCCGCCGCGCAGGGCTTTCGCGCTCTGTTCACCGAGCACCCAGCGGATGGAGTCTGCGATGTTGGATTTGCCGCAGCCGTTGGGACCCACCACGGCCGTCACACCGGGTTCGAAACGTAGGGTCGTGGGGTCAGCGAAGGACTTGAAGCCGTGCAGTTTTAGAGCCTTGAGATACATGAAAAGAAAGAGTGTGAGCGTCCCTACTGAGCGCGAGCAAACGGAAAAATTATTTCCCTGCCCTAGCGTCCTTTAGCACACCTGTGACAAGGTAAAAACGATCCGTCCAGCTCCCGTAAGTGTGCAAAGTACAACTCCCGACATCGGCAAACACACTCGGCGCCGTTGCCAGCAATTTGGCCTCAAATTGCGCCTGCAGCAACGGGCCATGGTAAGCGCTCCATTCGTCGTGATAATCAATTACGCGCAAGAGCAACGCCCCACCCGCCTCGTTAAAATGCTGCCGGAGTTCATCCAACGGTAAAGAGCTCAATAAATCGGTCTCACGCCACTTTAAGTCAGGATGCACCTGCCGAAGTTTCTCCATCTGCGCGGCGCGATCCTTCGCGGGTAGACCCGAAAATTCTTTAATCAGACGCAGCGAGATATCCGCCGGTCGCACCAGAGCCAAGGCCAGCAAAGCAGCTAGACACCACGCCGCGCGCACACCGCAACGCCGTTCGATCCAGTTTGCGCTGGCAGCGAGACCCAAGGCCGCCAACACACACCCCAAAGGCAATACGTGGCTTAGGTTACGCTCAAAAAAAACACTCCGCGTGCAAAAGTACCCAGCAAATAAAACCACGGGGGCCGCCAAAACCACGCACTCCGTCCTGCGACGCTGCCACCACAAAGCCAAACCCCCGCCTACCCCCGCTACCAAGCCCAGCCCGCCTAATGTGCTCATATAATAACGCGTCAAAAGCGCCGTCGCCGTTTCATCCATGAGCGGGCTGTGCGGCGGATGCAGCCCCGCGTATTGCTGCGTCAAATACACCACACCGCGCGCATAAATCTCCAGATGCGCCACCGCATCGGGCGCCCCGACCGCGAAGCCAACGATCAAGCCCGTCAACGTGAGTCCCGCCGTCCAAGCCCACCGACCTAGTCCCACCACCGCTCCACGTTCGACGGGAATTAACGCCACCAGCGGCAGCCAAGCCATAGCTAATATCGAAATCTTGCAGGCCACCGCGAGACCGACGACCACCGCTGCGCCAAAAACACGCCACTTGGAAAACCTACCCCGCGGCAAACTCAACAGCACCGCCGCCAACGTCAGTACCGTCACAAATGCCTCCGGCCGCGCATAGTGTGCATCCTGCACCAAACCCGGCTGCACCGCCGCCAACGTTCCCGCCACGAGCCCGACGCTCACCCCGCCGAACCTTCGCGCCAACCACCACGTTTGCATGACCGCTAGCGTCGCCAGTAAGACGGAGAAAAACCGATACACCCAAAATCCCCCATCGCGCGAACGCCACTCGTCCACTGCGGGAATCAGTTTCACCAACCGATAAAAGCCAAACGTCGCGTGCAGGTACGAAGCGAAGTTATACTGCTCATAATTAAACCCTGGCTCGAGTTTCGCTTTCGCCCAATTGCTGTCCCAATCGCCCGAACTGCGCATGTAGCGGACGACTTCAAAAGTGATCGTCTCGTCCGGATGCCCGTAGTTTTCCGAGTAATGCGCGGAGCGAAAACCGAATGCCACAATCACAAGCAGCAACGGCCCGAGCCATCTCCGCCATGAAATGATGAGCGCGCGCATGGATCCCCTTTAGCCTGCGTTGCTCGGAAATAAACCCATTCGCATACTCGGGCGATACCGTGAGCACGCGCGGCGCCGCAAGGTTAAACCCGTTTCTTCACTTATGATCCCAGGGGAATTTCACGTCGATGCGGCGGTGTTTCCACACTTCAAACACGTCAAACATTTTCCCCGGATTCAAAATTCCTTTAGGGTCGAGCGCCTGCTTCACGGCTTGCATGGCGCGCACTTGCGCCGGCGAGTGCTGCAACCGTAAAAAAGGCGACTTCGCCAAACCAATTCCGTGTTCGCCCGAGATCGCACCGCCCAGTGCTACGACGGTTTGCATGAGTTTTTGCACCGCTTTTTCTGCGGCCCGCACTTCGGTCGGCACCGCTTTATGGTACATGATATTTACATGGAGATTGCCGTCCCCCAGATGCCCGAAGGTCGGAATCGAGAGCTTCGACTCCCTCCTCAATTTCTCCAGAAACACGGCAAACGCCTCGTAGTTTCGCATCGGCACGACGATGTCTTCGTTGAGCTTGGCGTCGCCGAGTTCGAACATCGCGCCCGAACATTTACGGCGTACCGCCCATAACGCCTCCGCCTCGGCTCGATTCTTCGCGGCTCGATGCGCCAGCGCGGAATCGGCGGCCCACGCCAAGACGGTTTTCTTCACTTCGCGCACTTCACTTGCCGTGCCAGCCAGTTCGATTAACAAAACCGGTTTCCCTCGTTGCCCTTTAAATACCGTCGCGCCGGTAGCGCGCTCGGCGCACATCACCGAGTAGCGATCAAGAAACTCGCAGATCGCCGGTTGCACCCGCGCGCGAAATAGCGCCCGCACCGCCTGAAACGCTTCGATCTCCGTTTTAAACGCTGCGAGCAAGGTCCACCGCGCGGCCGGCGTCGGGATCAGTTTCAGCGTCGCCGCCGTCACGATTCCGAGCATCCCTTCGCTGCCGATCCATAGATCCCGCAGGTTGAAGCCGGCGGAAAACTTCTTCGTGGGCGCGCCCCATTTGACGAATTCACCCGTCGGCAAAAACCCTTCGAGCGCGAGGATGAAATCCCGCGTCACCCCGTACTTACCGCCGTGCATACCACCAGCATTACAAGCGATGTTACCGCCGATGGTGCAGTATTCGCGCGACGAGGGATCGGGCGGATAAAACCAACCCACGGCTTCCGTCGCACGTTGGATGTCGGCCACTTTCGCGCCGGCTTGTACCTGGGCCATGCCGGCTTCGGTATCGACGCTGATTTTGTTTAGGCCGAGCATATCGACGACCCAGCCTCCACGGCGCGGCGCCGCGGCGCCGGTCAACGTCGTCCCCCGGCCACGCACGGTCACGGGTACGCCGTGGCGATTCGCAAGCGTGAGCACCACGCCGATGTCCGCCTCGCGACGAGGGAAGATCACCGCCTCGGGTAAAAACGGCAGTTTGCTGCTATCATATGATGCGGCCTGACACGCCGCGTCGTCCGTGCGCACGCTCTTACGGCCTAGTTTGCGCTGCAATTCCGTCGTGGCTTTCGCAAATGTCTTCATTTTCAAGTTCAGCCAAACCAGCTCGTGCTCACGGGCAATGCGATTCCCTGCACTTTGTGTTTAACGTGACGCATCGGTTCCGCTTCAACCAACCACGCGTCCGCGTGATTTGCGCCACGAAGTCACTCTTCGCTTAACGGCATGACTAAACTTTCGCTTCACTTTCCGCGGACTCGTGTGCGATTGTTCATCCTCTCATACCATGACTCGCGTCCTCCTCACGACCACTTCTTTCCAAGACACGCCCGGCATCCATCACGAGATGCTGGCCGCCGCCAACTTCGAGATCGTTCGCGAACGCGGCCCTCTCTCCGAAGCGCGCATGCTGGAACTCGCCGGACAATTCGACGCCTACCTCTGCGGCGATGACGCCCTCACCCGCGCCGTCATTCAGAAATCTCTCCCGCGCCTCAAGGTCATTTCCAAATACGGAATCGGCCTCGACAAGATCGATGTCAAAGCCGCCACCGATCTCAAGGTGCCCGTGCTCTTCACGCCCGGCGTCAATCACACCACGGTCGCCGAACACACATTCTGCCTCATGCTCGCCGCCGTGCGCAACCTCGTCGTCGAGGCCAATCACACCGCCGCCGGCCGTTGGACGCGCATCACCGGGAACGAGGTCTGCGGCAAGACCCTCGCTATTGTCGGCTTCGGCCGCATCGGCAAAGAGGTCGCTATCCGCGCCAAAGCATTCGGCCTGAAAGTCATCGGCTACGGCAACTACTGGGACGAGGACTTTGCCCGTTGGCACGACATCACGCGCGTCGAAAACTTCGAGGACGTCCTCCGCCAGGCCGACATCATCTCCCTGCACACGAAGCTCACGCCCGCCACCAAGGGCCTCATCAACGCCACTAATTTTCCCCTTGTTAAAAAAGGCGCCGTCATCGTCAACACCGGCCGCGGCGAACTCGTCGATCTCACCGCGCTCGTCGCCGCCCTCAAGTCGAAGCACCTCCTCGCCTACGCCGCCGACGTGCTTGACCAAGAGCCGCCGCCCGCCGACCACCCGCTCCTCGGCCTGCCTAATGTCATCATCACTCCGCACATCGGCTCGCGCACACACGAGAGCGTCCAGCGCCAAGCCTCCTGCGCCGTCGAAAATCTCACCCTTTTCCTCGCCGGTAAAAAACCCATCGCCCAAGCCAACGAAGTCTAATCTGCTCCTGCCCGCGCTTCACTCCGCTTCTTTCTTGTTTCTAAACTCTTAACGTTTCCTCCCATGCCCGAACTATTCTACGTCGTCCCGGAAAAACAGCACAACGATCTCGTCGCCGCCGCTTACCAACATCGCGGTTTCCACGCCGATGAATCCGGCGAAGGCGCCCGCTTCTGCGCCGAGGCTTCGCGCCACGGCATCCGCACGCACAACGGCATTAAGGCTCTCCACCTCGACCATCTGTTCGGATCGGGTTCGCAGGGCTGCGTCCCCGGCGCGCAGATCGAGGTCAAACCCTCCCGCTTCGAGGCTGCCAAGATTTGGAACGCCAACAAAAAGCTCGGCCAATCCACCGCCTACCGCGCCATGGATGAAGCCATGCGCCTAGCCGATAAATACGGCGTCGGTACCGTTTCCGTCGACAACGCCTTTCATTATCTCTGGGGCGGCGGCTACGTCATGGAAGCCGCAAAGAAGGGCTACATTGCCTACACCAATTGCACCGCGGCCCTCGCCGAGGTCGTGCCATTCGGCGGCAAGTTCCCCACGCTCGGCACCAATCCCCACTCCTGGGGTTTCCCCACCACCGAGGCCGTCGGCTATCCGATCGTGATCGACTGGGCCACCTCAGTCGTAGCCATGGGCCGCGTCCAACAACTCAAGCGTGAAGGCAAACCACTCCCGCCTCTTGCCGCCGTCGATAAAGACGGCAACCCTACCACCGATCCCAACCAAGCTGTCTCGCTCCTGCCCTTCGGCGCGCACAAGGGCTACGGGCTTTCGCTCATCAACGAGATCGTCGGCGGTTTCATCGGCGGCTCGCTCCCCACAATTCGCAACCGCTGGAATCAAGCCCAGGGCGACAAGGGCACGTGCGTGTTCTTCTTCCAAGTCATCCACCCGGATGCGATCAACGGCGGCGCGTTCGCCAAGGGCCGCAACCAATCCCAAAACGTAAAAGCCGTCATCGCCGATGTCCTCGGCCACGGCAACGAGAAGTCTATGCTCCCCGGCCAACTCGAAGCCGGCTGGGCCAAGCACACCGCCGCCGCCGGCGGCCTGCTCTTCTCCAAAGCCGAGGTCGAAGCCTTCAACGAACTCGCCACCGAAGCCCACCAACCGCTCTGGGATGTCGCCACGCTGAAATCCGTCACCATCTAATCCGCTTCCCTCGCTTCCTTCTCACGTCTTAAAACTCCTCTTTTTATACTATGAGCCTCACCCTCAAACCCGCCAACACCTGCGCTTTTGACCAAATCTCGCTCGGCGAAGTCATGCTTCGCCTCGATCCCGGCGAGGGCCGCATCCGCACCGCCCGCGAGTTCCAAGTCTGGGAGGGCGGCGGCGAGTACAACACCTCCCGCGGTCTCCGCAAATGCTTCGGCTACAAAACCGCCGTCGTCACCGCGTTCGTCGACAACGAGGTCGGCCACCTCGTCGAAGACTTCATCATGCAGGGCGGCGTCGCCACCGATTTCATCAAATGGCGCGATGACGACGGAATCGGCCGCACGGTCCGCAACGGGCTCAACTTCACTGAGCGCGGCTTCGGCGTGCGCGGAGCCGTCGGCAACCCCGACCGCGGCAACACTGCCGCTTCCCAGCTCAAGCCCGGCGACATCGATTGGGATCACATCTTCGGTAAGCTCGGCGTGCGCTGGTTCCACACTGGTGGCATCTTCGCCGCGCTCTCCACGTCCACTGCCGAGCTTACGGTCGAGGCCGTCAAAGCCGCCAAGAAGTACGGAACCATCGTGTCCTACGATCTAAACTACCGTCCCTCGCTTTGGAAGACCATCGGCGGCCTCAAGAAGGCCCAAGAGGTCAACCGCGAGATCGCCAAATACGTCGATGTCATGATCGGTAACGAAGAGGACTTTACTGCCTCCCTCGGCTTTGCCGTCAAGGGCGCCGAAAACCTCGGCCACATCGAGACCGACGCCTTCAAGGCCATGATCGAGACCGCCGTGAAAGAATTCCCCAACTTCAAAGTCGCCGCCACCACGCTCCGCCACGTCATCACCGCCACCAAGAACGACTGGAGTGCGATCCTCTGGCACGACGGCAAGTTCTTCGAGAGCCGCCAATACCCCGGCCTCGAAATCCTCGACCGCGTCGGCGGCGGCGATAGCTTTGCCTCGGGCGTTCAGTTTGGTTTCATGGAGTTTAACGACGCCCAGAAAGCCGTCGAGTACGGTGCCGCCCACGGGGCCCTCGCTTCGACGACCCCTGGCGACACCTCGATGGCCACCCGCAAAGAAGTCGAGAAACAGATCTCCGGCGGCGGCGCCCGCGTCGTCCGCTGATCGTCTCTTATAGTCTAAGCGAGGTGCCTCCACCCCGCCGACCCCTTCAGCCCGAGCCTAAACCGCTCGGGCTTTCTTCTGCCCCAAGAGCGCGCTCGAGGTTTTCTTTGAAGCCAATGCATTTCCCGAGAAGTTTAATTAAGTTACCGACGAGTTTAACTTCTTTCCCTACGAATCCAACTCCCTCCGTCTTTCCACCGGGCTTCAAAAACATTCGCCTCCCTTCGGCCTTTCGCTTCCTCCTTCTCCGCCCCTGTTTTCCTTTTATCCACATGCGTTCCTTCTCTTTCCTCGCTCTCAGTTACCTTGTTCTCACCGCCGGCGCTGCTCATGCGTCGTCCTCGTCTTCGGCACCAGCCACTTCCGCCAGCGTCGCCCCCGCCTTGCGCTTCACTCTCCCGGCTTCCGATAGCGGTCTAGCCGGCTCCGGCCCGATCCGCCGCTATCCGTGGTTTCAAAAACTCTGGACCGAACGCCGCACCACGTGGGCCGGTCAAGTGGAGCGCGATCAAAAAGCCGTCGTCTTCCTCGGCGATTCGATCACCCAGGGTTGGGGCGCCGCGCTCGCCTCGTCGTTCCCCGAGCTCAAGGTCGCCAACCGCGGGATCAGCGGGGACACCACACGCGGGGTGCTCATCCGCCTTCAGGAAGACGTCCTCGCCCTGCATCCTGCCGCCGTCGTTCTGCTCATCGGCACCAACGACCTGGAGGAAAACGCCACCCCCTGGACCATCGCCAGTAATCTCCGTCTCATTCTCGCCGCGCTCCACGATCACAATCCCGCCCTGCCCGTGATCGTCTGCGCCGTGATGCCCAGCTCGCCCACCAAAAAGCGTCCGGCCTTTCTCATCCGCCGCATCAACCAACTTATCCTCGAAGCCACCGTCGACCAACCTCAAGTCACCGTCCTCGACACGTGGAAACTCTTCGCCGACGCCCAAAACGACGCGCCTCTCGCCGAGTTCCCCGATCTCCTCCACCCCAACGCCGCCGGCTACGCCAAGTTTGCCGCCGCCCTGCGTCCGTTCTTCGCCACGCTCGGCCTGAGCGAACGCGCGCCCGACGCCTTCACGCCCGAGCCGGGCTTTGTCAGTCTTCTTAACGGCCACGACCTCACCGGCTGGGGCACGCGGCCCACGGCCGAGAAAGAAATCGCCACCACGATTCGCATGCAGGCCACCGACCTTGCCGCCCCGCTGTGGCCGGTCGTGACCAAATCGGCCAGCTACGACGGTCTCACGCGTAGCCCCGATGGTCGTTGGCTCGCCCAAGCCGGACGCATCGTCGCCACCACCCCGCCCGGCGGCCGCCGGATCCAACAACTGTGGACGACCCGCGAGTTCCCGCAAAACTTTGTCCTCAAACTCGAGTTCCGCGCCACGCCCAATGCCGACGGCGGTGTGTACGTGCGAGGCCCGCAACTCCAAGCCCGCGACTACCTCATCGCCGGCCCGTACTTGAAGCTCGCGAACTTCCGCCCGCTGGATTGGAACGAGCTTATCATCACCGTGACCGACGGCGTCGCCCATTGCACGTGCAACGGCGAAGTCTTAGAAGCCGCGCTCAAGCTCCCGGCCAGTGGCCCCATCGGACTGGAAGGCGACCGCGGCCAACTGGAATACCGCCGCATCCGGATCCGCGATTTGCCTTAATCTCGACGTCGCAACCGGCGCGCAGTTCTGTTTAGGCCCTCAAATCACGTCCTAGGTCAGTGCACCCAATGAATCAACTCCTTCCTGATACGACGACGCGCGCCTTGCGTTATCTTGCCGGCCTTCCGACTCGCTCGGTTGCGCCCAGTCCGGAGGCTATGGCTCGGCTCGCGGAATTTGACACGCACTTGCCCGCGGGGCCGAACCATCCCGCTGAAACCCTGCGTCTCCTTGATGAAGTCGGTTCGCCCGCCACGACTGCGATGGCTGGTCCACGCTATTTCGGTTTTGTGACCGGCGGCGCGTTACCCGCTACGCTCGCCGCCAACTGGCTAGCCAGCACGTGGGATCAAAACACCGCCCTCCACCGTGCCGCTCCGGCCACCGCCGTGATCGAAGCCGTCGCCCTGCGCTGGCTCTTGGATGTGCTGCAACTCCCTCCGACGGCAACGGGCACTTTTGTCACGGGCGCCACCGTGGCCAATCTCTGCGCGCTCGCCGCCGCCCGCCACACGTTGCTCAAACGCGCTGGATGGGATGTCGAAGCCGATGGTTTATTTGGGGCTCCACCGATCACCGTAATCGTAGGCGCTGAGATTCATCCTTCCGTCACGAAGGCGCTAGGCGTCCTCGGTTTGGGCCGCAACCGCGTCGTTAAAATCCCAGTCGATAACCAAGGCCGGCTCCGCTCCGAACTGCTGCCGACCCTCTGCGGCCCGACTCTCATCATCGCTCAAGCCGGCAATGTTAACACCGGCGCATGCGATCCCATCGCCGCTATCTGCCGCCATGCGCACGCTGCCGGCGCTTGGGTGCATGTGGACGGTGCGTTTGGCCTCTGGGCCGCGGCCGCACCCACTCTTAACTCTATTGTCGCAGGTGTGGCCGATGCCGATTCTTGGGCGACCGATGCCCACAAATGGCTCAACGTTCCTTATGACTGCGGCCTCGCCTTCGTGCGCGATCCGCTCGCGCTCCAAGCCGCCATGGCGATCGCGGCCGCGTATCTCCCGACGGAAGGAGCCCAGCGTAACCCGGCCGACTTCACGCCTGAACTATCCCGTCGCGCGCGCGGGGTGGAAGTATGGGCGGCGTTGCATTCGTTGGGACGAAGCGGCATCGCTTCGCTCATCGAGCGGAATTGCGCCCTCGCGCGCCGTTTCGCCGCACAGCTCTCCGCCGCCGGCCTAGAGATTTTGAACGACGTCGTGCTCAATCAAGTCCTCGTTACCTTCGGCGATGCGGAGAGGACGACGCGCGTGATCGCGGCCATCCAAGCGGAGGGCACGTGCTGGGCTGGCATAACCGTCTGGCAAGGTCGCACCGCGATGCGCATCAGCGTGTGTTCCTGGGCAACCACGGAAGCTGACGTTGACCAGAGCGTCGCCGCGATCCTGAGCGTCAACGGCAGCCTATAATTACGAAACCATGGCACCCACACCATTAACGGTTCCGATGGGCGTAAACTACGTCGGCAGTTTTACCGAGTTGCTGGCGACTCCCTTGGCGGCGGGCGTGAATGCGCTGTGTTGGCCACGCGAGTTGTCCGGCGATTATGCGGCCGTGGCGGCGGGTCTGGCCGGCGGTGAGGCCATCGACACGCTCGATGAAGCGCGCTTGCTCGCGCTCGACGTCGGCCCCGCTGGGCGCGTGGCGGTCCAACAACTCCTCGCCGATCTCCGGCACCTGCGCGAGCAAGGCCTCGAGCCCGCGCTCAATTGCATCAACGGTTACCCCCGCGATGAAGCGGCGGGCTTGATCGCAACGGATGTTTTCTCGTTTCACGCCGACAGCGCGCCCTTCGCGGCCGATACGTGGTTGTGCACGTATTTCGGACCGGCGAGCGAAGGCTTGAGTCCGGACGACGCCGTGCGCCGCGTAGATCAACCGGAGACGCGCGCGGCGTTGTTAAAAGAGTTTGGGGGGGTGGACGGAGAGGAGTTCCGCGAGTTTCTCCAAGAAAACTGTTACGATCTGCACTATATCCCGAAGTCGGGCGCGCAGCCGTACAGGTTTGGCCTCGGCAATCTCTGGCGAATCGCGACGGATTATCCGGGTAGTCCGGTGCCGCCGTGCGTGCATCGCGCGCCCTCGACTCGACCGGGCGATCCGCCGCGGTTGTTATTGATCAGCTGAAGCGGGAAAAAGCAGGACACTGCTTTACAAGCCTAGCTTCTTGCGCGCAAAGGGGCGGACGTGCGCTGCGGGCGGATTGTGCGCGGTAGCGAGCGTGTAGGCTTGAAGGTAATACGCGAGAGCGCGGTCTTTCTGGCCGAGCTGTTCGCAGGTCTGGCCCAACAAGCACGGTAAGAACGGATCGTTCTGCGCGCCGGGGCTGTTCATCGCCTGGGTGAGTTCGGTCTCGGCGCGTTTCAAGTCGCCGGTGTAAAGCGCGACGTAACCGACGAGGTAAGGGAAATAGCGCTCTTGTTGTTCTGCCATCTTGGGATCGCGGTCGAGGTGAGCGCGGGCGGCGGCAATGTGTCGTTGAGCTTCGGCTTTGTCGCCGCGGCGAGCGGCGATGCGACCGAGGGCGTGGGCGAGACGATAATCCCAGAGACTTTGCGGGTGCGTCTTGGGCGCGGGTTCTTTGAGGCCCAGCTCGGTGCCCTTGCGGTACCAATACTCGGCGGCGTCGAGATCACCGGAGTCGATGCAAACACGCGCGGCTTCATTGGCCATTTCGCCTTGTTGATAAAAAGCCAGCTGCGGTTCGGCGGACTCGCGCGTCACCCAGTAGGCGATGACTTCTTGCTCAAGCTTGACGGTGGTTTTACTCTCGCCAGTGAAGGCATAGGACATGGCGAGGGCGCGCTGGGCGGAGGCCTTGGCACCGGCATCAGGCGCGGAGTCGATGCGTTTTTGGAAAATAGCGCGGGCGGCCTTGGTCTCGCCGAGCGTGTCGAGGAGATTGGCGGCAGCGGCGGAGGTCGGATTGGCAGTGAGCTCGCGTTGGACAGCGGCGAGCGCTTCGGCGGGTTTAGCTTCGCGGATGAAGTCGGTGGCTTGACGGATATGCGGCGAAGACTCTTTGCCTTTACCCTGTTTTTGTTGGGCGAGAAGACCGGCGGGCGCGGCTACGAGCAGTAACGCGGCGAAATACGAACGAAAGATGAAGCGGAGAGATAGATTTTTCATTGGGGTAATGATTACCGTAAAGAAGGCCCAACTACATTGAAGGTGGCGACGGTGCGCGACAAGTAAGATTCGGCAAGTTCCGGCTTGGACAGGCCATCGCGGGCGGGTCAAGGTGGGTGAACTCCTTTTGCTTATGCCCACTCTTTCTCGACGTCGTTTTCTGGATCACTCACTCGCGGCCGGAGTTTTGGCGGCACTGGCGCCCGCGCTCTTGCGGGGTGAAACGTCGGCTGCGACGGCGGGGAACGCACTGCGCTTGGCGACCTTTCGTCTCGATGTGACTCCGCCGGTTGGGCACTCGTTGTGCGGAGGCTGGATCAAGCCCGTCGAGTATGTGGAAGATGCGCTCGAAGCGATCGGCTTCGTCCTGCTCGGCGCGGGCGCGCCGATTGTGATTTGCACCGTGGATTGGACGGGGTTGCTCAATGAAGCGCATCTGGCGTGGCGCAGCGCCCTCGCAAACGCAGCTGGGACGACGCCCGATCGCGTGGCGCTCCACTGTGTGCATCAACACAATGCGCCGATGGTGTGTACCGCCGCCGATGCGCTCGTCGCGAGGCAAGCGGACTTGCCTCGGATTTATGATCCGGTGTTTTTTCAACGCTGTCTGCAGTCTGCGCGGGAAGCGGTGACGGCGGCGCTCCCACAGGCGCGCCGCATCACACACGTGGCGGCGGCACACGCGCTCGTGGATCGCGTCGCTTCCAATCGGCGCATGGACCGCAAAGCCGATGGGCGCATCGGAACCATGCGCGGCAGCAAGTGCGTGGACCCGGCGTTGATCGCGTTGCCCGAAGGTCCGATTGATCCGCTCCTGCGCACGGTGGCGTTTTTCGACGGCACGACCAAGATCGTGGCTTGCCATTATTACGCGACGCATCCGATGAGCTACTACGGCGATGGCCGCGTGAGCAGCGACTTTTGCGGACTCGCCCGCAAGCGCCGCCAACGCGAAGAACCTACGTGCACCCAACTCTATTTCACCGGTTGCGCGGGCAACATCGCCGCCGGCAAATACAACGACGGCACGCCGGCCGCGCGGGTGCAACTGACCGACCGGATTCACGCGGGCATGGTCGCCGCCGAAACTGCGCTGCGGCCCGTGCCGCTGCAGCGCGTGAGCTGGCGCACCGCGGAACTTTTTGCGCAGCCGAACCCTTCGCTCGGGCTCGATGCGTTGCGCGAGTTGATGGACAAGCGGACCGATTCGCTGGCGTTGCGGATGCGCCCCGCCTTCAAACTGGCCTTGATCGAACGTTGCGCACGGCGCGTACCGTTTATCCTAAGCGCACTACAGCTCGACGATATCACGCTGCTACATCTGCCGGCGGAACCGTTTGTTGATTTCCAACTCTTCGCGCAATCCCTGCGTCCCGGTCGCACGGTCGCCGTGGCCGGGTACGGTGATGGTGGGCCGTGGTACATTCCCACCAAGGGCGAATTCCCGGCCGGTGGTTACGAAATCGATTTCGCCTTCTGCGCGGCCGAGACCGATGACCAGCTTCGCTCGGCGATCAGGCAACTGCTCGCCTAAATCGCGCATTTAAATGGGAAGGCTCGATCACGCCCTGAAAAAAGCGGGCAGTCGCCTCAACCTGAGCAGCGTCTGGACGCCTAAATTCAGCTTCGGGACAACGGAACTCAATTACGTTTATTGCTACCAGATGCGCGCACGCCTAAACTAAGCGCCTCAGCAAAATTATAAATCTCCAAAATATTCCACTCATGCGTCACCTCAGCGGTCTCATATTAATCCTCAGTTCTGCGGGCGCCGCAGAGCTTGCACAGATCGGCGCTGACGCTACACCGCAGCGCTATCACCTCACGGCCCGCGCCAGTGAAATCGACCCGCGCGCTCGGCCCCACCGTGAAATCGACTTTATCTTCACCAATGAAGCCGGAAAACCACAGGACATTGAAAACGCGATCGTCGATACCCGCGTTGCTCCGCGTGGGCGCCTCGTGATATGGCTCATGGATTACAAAGCGCCGCTCTTCGAGCGCCTCGGCGATTACGGGCTGCACGCGATCCAAGTCCACTACGCCAACAAATGGTTCGGCCTCATTCCGACCTCCGCACGCGACGACGGCACCAGCCTGGGCCAACTACGCCTCGAAGCCGCCACGGGCGAAGACTACAGCCCTTTGGCTATGATTCCACAGCCAGACGGCATGATGGAGCGGGCGTTTCAATTCGTTCGTTGGCTCGCGCAACATCACCCGCAGGGCAAATGGGAACAGTTCATCAACGATCAAGGCACGGGCCTGCGTTGGGACAAAGTCATCATGTCGGGCGCCTCCCACGGCGCGACCACGGCGACACGCTTTGCCGTCCATCAACGCGTGGATCGCGTCGTCGCCTTCTGCGGCCCACGCGACCAACTCGAAAGCTGGCAAAGTTTCCCCTCGGCCACACCGTCCAACCGCATCTTTGGCTTCAGCCACGTCTTGGATGACGGCTGGAAAAACGACCATTATTGCCGCTCGTGGCAGATGCTCGGCCTACATCGCTACGGCCCGATCATCGACGTCGATGCCAGTGCTCCGCCCTACGGCAACTCCCGCCGACTCACCACGCAGTTCGATGTCAAAGGCGATGCCAAGCGCGCGCACAGTTCCGTGACGCCGGGCAGCGCGGCCGGAAAAAATCCCGCCGGCCAATACCTCCACGAAGACGTCTGGCGCTATCTCTTCACGCATCCCGTTGAAGTGGTCGGCGACGCCGTTTTGCCCAATCTGGAGTGCGGACGCGACCTGCCGCAGCGGTAGCCGGCCTCGCCCTGATCCGCAAACCAAGCAGGAAACGACGAAAGTTTATTTCGCGGCCAGCGCTGCTTCGATGGCTTTTACGAAGGCGGCCGAATCGGGCTCCGTACCCGAATCGAAACGCGCGATGACCTTGCCGTCGCGTCCGACGAGGAACTTGTTGAAATTCCAAGAAATGTCGCCGGGGAATACCGCGCCCGATCCCGCCAGCGCCGCGTAGAGCGGATGACGTTGCTCACCGTTGACTGATATTTTGGCAAACATCGGAAAGGTCACGTGAAAGTTGGCGGAGCAAAATTCTTTGATCTCGGCCTCACTGCCCGACTCTTGTCCACCGAATTGATTACACGGAAAGCCCAGCACCGTGAGCCCGCGTTTTTGATACTTCGCATAAAGCGCCTGCAGACCCTCGTATTGTCCTGTGTAACCGCAGGCGGAGGCGACATTGACGATCAACAAAACCCGTCCGCGATACGGCGCCAAAGCAGTCTTTTGCCCGTCGATGTCGTTAACGGAAACTTCAAAAATAGGCTGCGCGGATGCACCGGTCAGCGTCGCGAGCCAAATCAAGGAACCGAGCAAAATGCGGAAGGTCATTTTGGCACCGTGCTTAACGCATTTATGCTGTCAAACTACCCTTGGCCCTTTGGCCGCAGTGTGCCAAACACGTTACAAATCAGACCAACCACGAGCACGTCTTGCACCTGAGCCGACATTTATTATCATCTTACATAAACTTTCCATGCGTAAAATTAAATCGCGCCGCAAAGCCCAGCCCAAGGCATCGCCGACACGTAAGTCCAAAACGAAGCCTAGTACGAAGCGTAAAAAAAAGGTCACTCAGCCCGACCCCAATGAGTTATTCCGTCGGATTCATCGCGAATTGATCGATGACTTTGACGAAGAGCTCGAGATGGAGCGCGAGGACTGGGAAATCACGGAAAGTGGCGCCACCGCCAAACCTATCGCGAGCGATGCCGACGCCAAAGACCGACGCCAATATTTCACCGAATTGTACCGATTACAGGGTGAACTCGTAAAATTACACGACTGGGTCGTCGAAACCGGCCATCGTCTCGTGATCGTGTTTGAGGGCCGCGACGCGGCCGGCAAAGGAGGAGTCATCAAACGCATCGCTCAGCGCCTCAACCCGCGCGTCTGCCGTGTCGCCGCGCTTCCGGCGCCGACCGACCGCGAAAAGACGCAATGGTATTTTCAGCGCTACATCGCACATCTGCCCGCGGCCGGTGAAATGGTGCTCTTCGACCGTAGTTGGTACAATCGCGCCGGCGTAGAACGCGTCATGGGCTTCTGCTCAGATACCGAATACGAGGAATTTTTTCGCACCGTGCCGGAATTCGAGAAGATGCTCGCGCGCTCGGGTGTGCAGCTGATTAAGTACTGGTTCTCCATCTCAGATGAAGAACAAGAGTTTCGTTTCCGCTGCCGCATCAACGACCCGCTCAAGCAATGGAAATTGAGCCCCATGGACCTCGAGTCCCGCAAACGCTGGGAACTCTACACCAAAGCTAAAGAAGTGATGCTCCAGCGCACGCATATCCCCGAAGCGCCGTGGTGGGTCGTGCCCGGCGTCGACAAAAAGAAAGCCCGCCTCAACTGCATCCGCCACTTGCTCACCCAAGTGCGTTACAAAGAAATTAAACATCCGCCGATCTTGTTGCCGCAGCGGGAATATCATTCTGATTACATGCGTGTACCCGTTCCCGAGGAAATCCACATTCCGCAGGTTTATTGATCCGTTCGATGCTAGCTCGCGTCGCTTGACCCAAGGCACGCGAGCCGGCCAACTCCTCCGACATGGAACTTCCAGCCGACGACCTCACCTTCCTGCGCGACCTCGTGAAACTCTCCCGCCAAAAACACCACCACGTGGCCTGGGTGGACCGAGATGGCACCGACCGTGTTACGACCTTTAGTCAGCCCGAAGTTGTCCGTCTTAATCAACTCGCTCACCGTCTCCGGGTTTCCAAAGTTGAACTCATGCGCCAGGCCGCCCATATCCCGGTTGGAAAATCGAGCGGATCTTCTAAAAGCGATACTGCGGCGTTGACTCACCCTCCAGCCAGCGAAGCAATCTAATCGTGGTGCTTCGCATCGCAAATTTCGTTAAACCAAAATAAAACATGAAAAAAATCGCCCTCGCTCTCCTCACCGCTGGCCTACTGGCCTTCGGCTCGTCCTCAGCCTCTGCCGCCGACACGGCTCCGAAATCTGTGATCCATGTCGTAACCGTCGCTTGGAAAGACGGAACCACTCCTGAACAAATCAAAGCCGCCCTCGATGGCGCCGCCGCTCTTCCCGAAAAATACAAAGGCATCACTCGTGTTTGGGTGAAGTCCATCAAAGTCCAGGGTGGTAAAAGCAACGCTATCGTCATGGAGTTCGCTGATGTAGCCGCGCTCAAAGCCTACTCTGACAGCCCAGCACAGAAAGAATGGTATAAGGTTTACACCCCGATCCGCAAAGAAAGCACGACGTTCGACATCACGAACTGATTTTTTGGATATACATCTTTGATCAAGGGAGTCGCCCGTCCGGCGGCTCCTTTTTTTTGCCCATACACTACGATATATTTTTAGCCGATCTGCGATGAGTCGCCTGCGCTTCATTTATAATATGATTTTCGACGGTCGGGGCGCCCCCACCACGCCGTCCGCCCGACCTGAGCCACATACTTGGAGCAATGGTGCGATCACCGGTAGTTGCCTCGGCCACTCTACCGTTTTGCTGAACGTGTTTGGCGTGGGCGTACTGACCGATCCGGTTTTCTCGCGTCGCATCGGTCCCGGCATTCCACCGTTTATTCTTGGCCCTAAACGTCATCTCGCTCCCGCCCTGCAAGCCAACGAAATTCCAGCGCCGGATGTGATTGTGCTCAGTCACGCGCACTTCGATCACCTCGACACTTGGAGTCTGAGAAAATTTCGCCGTACCACGCCTATCATTACCGCTCGCGCCACGGGTGACATCTTAAGTCGCCTAGGCTTTCACGAAGTGCATGAACTCGATTGGGGGCAATCGCTCACCTTACAAACGCCCAAAGGTGCCCTCGGGATCACCGCTCTCGAAGTCGCGCATTGGGGCGCTAGGATGATGCGCGACGACCACCGCGGCTATAACGGCTATGTGATGGAGCGAGCCGGTCATAGGGTATGTTTTGCCGGCGACACCGCTTACACGGAAAGCTTTGCCCAATTACGCAATTCCAGTCGTCCGCTCGATCTTATGCTCATGCCAATCGGCGCATACGATCCATGGATTCGCGCCCACTGTAATCCTGAGCAAGCTGCGACGATGGCCTGTGCGGCCGGGGCACGGACTTTTGTGCCCATCCATCATGAAACCTTTAAATTGAGTAACGAAGCGATGGAGGAACCCGCGGCGCGCATTCGGGCGGCATTCGCCGATGAGCCTCACCGACTGCTGAGTGTGCACGTAGGCGAGACGTTTCGCGTTCCACTGCGCGACCTATCAGCCCAAGATTAATTGGTCGCGCTGGGTTAGGGTAACGCTTCAAGTATCGCGATTGCGTCCATGTTCTTAAACTCACGCGCCAAATCGAGCGCCGTCACGCCGGGCTTTGAACGCACTTTCGGATCGGTCCCGCGGGCAAGGAGCAACCGCACCATATCGGCTCCCGCTCCAGCGGCCGCTTCGTGTAAGGCAGTACCACCAAGTTCGCTCAAGGCATTGGGCGGCGCACCCTGGTCGAGCAAAATTTTGGCCAAAGGGAGATGGTTTTTGGCCGCGGCGTAATGCAGTGGCGTCCAGCCCACTCGATCGCGTCGCACCGGATCAGCTTTACGTTCCAACAACGCGGCTAATACCGTGGCGTCGTTGCGCTCTACAGCGAGATGCAGCGGCGTACGTCCTGAAGCATCGGCTAAGTTAACATCGGCCCCGCGCGCGATCAGCAACATGGCCGTCGCGGTCTTGCGACGGAGAATAGCCTGCTGCAACGGGGTTAACTTTGCCGCACCCACGCGATTGATTGCGGCAGGATCAGCCGCGAGTAAACGCCCGACATCGTCAGCCGTACCGCGCGCAATGGCTTCGTCCATGCTCAAATTCGGAGCGGGCGTATCGGCCGCAGCGACTTGTCGCAGCACACTTAAGCCGAGTACAAGCCCGAGCAACGCACCGCGTCCGATCAAAAACAAAAAAATGTAACGCATGGTTTACCTTATTTTATAGTCGGTCTCAGCACCAGATTGCGATAAGTGACGGCGCCGTGATCACCCTGCAAATAAATCGGGCCGGGGCGAAATTCATCCGCCCACAGTGCCCCGCCGGTGCAACCAGCGATTGGTTGATTTGCGATGATGGTCACGCCGTTGAGCACTACGGTGAGATGTCGTTCAACCAGAGTGATATCGAGCGTCTGCCATTCAGAGGCCGGCTTCTCCGCCGCTACAGCGGGCGGGATTCGACTATAAAGTGCACCCATGTTGTGAGAATCGAGCGCCCTGCCATAGGAATCTTGAATTTGAATTTCGTAGATGCCGCGCAGGTAAATGCCGCTGTTGCTTTTGGCCGGCACGAGGACTTCGGCCTTTAAATTAAAATCTTCAAATTCGCGCTCGGTGCGCAGATTGCCAAAACGCCGCGCCTTTTGACCAACAACGTGCGCGGCTGGCCGGTTAGAAAGCGTGCCCTCAGACACAGACCAGCCGTTTTCTGCTTTAGCCTCGATCAGGCGCCAACCCGAGAGGTCGCGCCCATTGAATAAATTCACCGATTCACCCCAACGAACCTGCGAGAGATCAGGCGCCGGTGGCAGAGCTGGAATAAGCCGACCAGTGACATGCTCGCGTTCCATGGCCGTTCCTGCGTTGTTCTGAGTAGAGCGCGTGAGCTTCAAGACATCGCCGTCGAGGCGACCTTGAAGCGTTTCAGAAATCTGCTGCTTGCGCAGCACAACATCACGCGGACCTTTGCGTGTGACGGTTCTTAAACGCGTCACAATCAGTTCGCCCTCTACAATCGCAACGCTCTCCAGCGGTTCGACGCTCCCGCCCACCCACAATAAGGAGCCATCATACCAACCTTTTTGCGGCGTGATCTCCAACCAACCCGCGCGACCACCTTCAAGCGTCAGAGCCCAACGGCCAAAGTATTTCTCTTCTGGCAAGCCAGCCCGCAGCGAGGTCGCGGCGAAACTGGCGACGACAAACAAGATATTACGAACTGCGAGGTTCAGACGAGGCAACGAGATGAACATAAAAAGTGGTGCGACAAAACTGGACGCTTCTCGCTGACAAAGACCAGCCGATTTACTGCTGACTAATCCCAACCGAGCACAGCTCGCAAAGCTTCGATCTCAATCGTAAAATCAATTCGATTGGACTTCGGACTTGTTCCCCAAGGCCCCTCCCCTGGCACCACCATTGGCGTATAATCTAGCCCACAGGCTTCCGCCAGTTGTGCAAAACAACCATTCACATAATCATGAGCAAAACACTCAATCACCCGTGTGCCTGGTCGCGAGAAGACCAAATTGGCTAGCCCCGCACCGTGCGGCGCGACCACGATTTTCACTCCACGAAATAGAGCTATTTGTTCAGCCCAACTCAGACGCTCAAGCTGCACGCAAATAAATCCTCGGTCGGCTAACGCAGCCATCACCGTGGATTCGTTTTCCACGTGCCGACGCTGAGCCGATGCACGAGAGATATAAATTCGCTCGGGCGAAAACGCAGTCGGCGTTTGAATCGGCGCGGTAAAATTCACCAGACCTTGCACATGCGCGGCATTCACGCGTCCAACCCAGCCAGGCAGCGCGGGCACGATCAATTCATCCACTTGCAGGTGCTTGCGCCGGACCGGCTCAATCAAGCGTCCCTGAAAATCAGCAAGCTTTAAGGCTGATCGGCAGCACTCAGCTTGAGCGTGGGCGATGAGATCTGGTCGATCTCCCCAATCATAAAGGCTGATCAGACGCGGAAGTTCATCGAGTAGCCAATGGGCGTAACTGCCGCCAAGCGCCGTAGCCAAGACCGCGAATCGTCCAGCGATGAGCTCGGGTGGACGCAGTTTCTTTTCCTGCAATAACCAGTGACCTTCACCAGTACGCCCAAAATCCAACGACACATCGCGTACCACCGTCCTGCCATCGGGCGCGAGGACGATCCCATCTCCATAAACTCGGCCGCCCTTAATTACCGCGATCGCCTCGCTCGCCCCAATCATTAGCGCCTGCGGATCTGCGCAATCGCACAGTTGCGGGTAAGAGCGCAGGTGTGTTGTTCGTTGAACGGCACTAAGGACCGGCGCCCGCAACCAACTGGCTCCACCGCGCGACACGAGATTAGCGAGCGTTTCGCACGCGATCGGGGCGGATGAGGACGGAATGACCGAATTCTGCACGTCTCGAGCCTTGCTCCTCCGCGCCTAACGACAATCGACAAACACGATGCCCGTAACGCCACAATTGTCTCTCCATCACCCCAAGCGTCGTATTGAATTCATCCCCTGCCTATGAAAAAGACGTTTTCCCTCAGCGCCCCCGATCGCAACCCACAGCGTGTCATCGATGCGATTAAACACGATGTGCGCAAGTACGTGAAACGGGAGCGCCGCAAGGCATTGCCTGCTGACACAGATTTCTGGGACTTCGCCTGCAAGGTCGGCACGACCATCACCGACGCCACCATCAAACCCCTCAACGAGATCAACGCCACAATTGATTCCCTCGCCGCAGAAGGTGCGACCACGATCTATTTAGAGATCATCGCCGTCGGAGGTCGCCACATTCGTCATGCCGCTGCACCATTAGGACCTGATATCGCTTTGGCCGCTAAACCCGCCGCGGAAACGACTTAAGTTTAAAAGACTTCATCGCCGAGCACTCAAACACGAGCGCTTTAGCCTTCCATGCCGATCACGCTTAGGCTTTGACCGTTATCTTTGGCCCCGAGTCCGAGAATAAACGGGGCTGCCACTTCCGCCCACGCCGCGGCCTTAGGAAATCCCGCCGCACCGTCGGCCCAGCACGCGCGCAGCATATCGGTGTCTATCACGCCAGGGTTCAACGGGATCGCAGCCATCCCTGACGGCAACTCTTCCGCGAGTGCCTTCGTGAGACCTTCAATTGCCCACTTTGACGCACAATATGGCGCCACCTCCGGAGCCACACTGCGGCCCCACCCTGAGCTAAGGTTGATGATTATCCCTTTTTTCTTGGCCACCATCGCCGGCCCAAAATGCCGGATCACGTTGGCCACACCGCGCACATTCACATCAACGATTTTGGTGAATTCACGATCGCTTTGCTCCCACAGTGGTCCGAGCGGATTCATCACCCCAGCGTTGTTGATTAAGATATCGGGCGGTGATTCGTGCTCGAGCACCTTAGCCGCCCAGATAGCGACTTTGGCATCGAGTGAGACGTCGCAGACCATGAAATCATGCGGAGCACCGTGATCCATGCGCAGGTCAAAAATCTCCGTGCCGCTCCGGCCGCAGCCGATGACGGTGTGGCCGAGTGCGATAAATTTTTTGGCCAACGCCAAACCTAGACCTCGGGTGACGCCCGTAATCAAAATCTTCATGACACTACGATGACGCGAAGCTAGCGGCGGGCAATCCTACGCAAGGACCCGACTTAGCGACTCTGGAGACTGAACTTATTCAAACCAGTCTTGCGACACGCATCCATCACGAAGGCCAATTTTTTCAGCTGCGTCGTCTCATCGGCTTTGATGAGGACGGGGATATCCTTGTCCACGTTCCGCACTTCTTTGAGCAAGCCGATGAGCTCCTCGTCGGTCACATTTTTTCCGTTAAAGGAAACCGTGCCGTCTTTATCGATGGCGACGGTGACTGTGCCTTTGAAATCGTTTTTTCCAGCCGTATCCACTTTGGGCAATGTGATATTGAGCGTCGAACCGATGCGTGCCTGCATGGTCACGTAAGCAAAAAGTACCAACATAACGAGCACGTCGATCAGAGGCACGAGCGGCAATTCTGGGCGTTTACGCGCCCGCCGATTAAGCAGACTCATGAGGCAGATTTTTTCACTTCATCGGCTTGTCGAGCTAGGACACGCTCTAAAAGTACGTCGAGCTGAGCAGCGTGTTTTTCGATCACACGCTGTAGCAGACCGCTACCAATAAGCGCGGGCAGCGCGATGCATAGACCCAACACGGTGGCGGAGAGCGCATAGCCCACACTTTCAGTAAATTGAACGGGGTCAGGCATCCGCGTCTGAGGATCCACCACCGAAAACGCGCCGAGCAAACCCGTGACCGTTCCGATCAATCCGATCAGAGGAGCCGCTGCATAAATCGTATCGAGGTAGCTGACCCCTCGTTCCATTTTAATAATTTCCAGACGGGCATAAGCTTTTGTCGCCTCCGTATCTCCCGTGTGGCGCGAAGCAAAATTCAAAATTCGGCCCAAGGCCGAGCGCTTATCGCCCGAGGGGGCGCGACCTTCGATCACCGCTTCGGCCAAATCTTCAGGTATCACCGCCGATTTCCGCAACGCCACTAATCGCTCGACGATTATAAATGTCGCAACGAGAGAGCAGAGGCCCAAGGGATAAATCAACAACCCGGCTTCGCGTACGATCCGGACGATATCAATGGAGGCGAAAAACATAGAAGTGTGAGCAGGGGGAGACTCCCAGACGGCGCAAAGGTTCAGAAATAGTTATCCAAGGGCAATATCAGGACTGCGTCAAACGCCGGCCTTTCGTCGGAATTTTAAGAGGCGAGCACCGCTAAGCGCAGGTGCTCGCGCACTCTCCCCAAAATTGATCAAGCGACGAGATAAGGTAATTTAGCGGCGGTGATTTTGACCGCAGGCAAGCCATCGATGAGTTCGCCGATGGCATCCCAGCGACCGTTGACGAGCGCATCTCGCGCACTTTCGCGTTGAGCGATTTTAACCGCATGAGCGCCGAAACGCACTTCGAGCTTAACAAGATCGATCACTACTTCGCCTTGCGGATTAGCTTCGGTGAAGGCCGCGATCTTCGTGATGTCCTCACGACTAGCGGTGACGCAAGGCATGCCCAACGTGGTGCTGTTACCGAAAAAAATCTCGGCAAAATTTTCCGCGATGACGGCTTTAAAACCATATTTAGCAATCGCTTGAGGCGCATGTTCACGCGAGGAGCCGCAGCCGAAATTTGCACCCGAGAGCAGAATAGTCGCACCTTTGAAACGCGGCTCATTGAGCGGATGCGGTTTTTCGGTGCCGTCGAGTTGCTTGCGCACGTCGAAGAAAAGGAATTCACCGAGCCCATCGAAGGTGACGCATTTCATGAAGCGCGCAGGGATGATGCGGTCCGTGTCGATGTCGTTGCCAGGAACGTTGACGGCGCGGCCGGTGACGGAAGTGATTTTTGCAAGTGCCATGGTCGAAGAAAAATTTAGTTTTGGGTGACAGAGAACACTTCGCGGGCGTCAGCGATTTGGCCCGTGACGGCCGCAGCGGCGACCATGACAGGGCTCATGAGAATCGTGCGACCCGTGGTCGAGCCTTGGCGGCCCTTGAAGTTGCGGTTTGAGGACGAGGCGCAGAGCTGGTCCCCGATGAGTTTATCTGGATTCATCGCAAGACACATCGAGCAACCGGCGGCGCGCCACTCGAAGCCGGCTTCCGCGAGAATTTTATCGAGCCCGAGTTTTTCACATTGGAGCGCGACGATTTGGGAGCCGGGGACGGCGATCGCTTTGATGCCGGGTGCGACTTTACGCCCCTTGATGTACTTGGCGACTTCTTGGAAGTCGGAAAGGCGGCCGTTGGTGCAAGAGCCGAGGAAAGCGACATTGATTTTGGTGCCCTTGATGGGAGCGCCCGCAGGCAATTTCATATAGGCCAGAGCTTCAATGATACCCGCTTTATCGTCGGCCGATGTCGCCGTTTCTGGGCTTGGGATGTTTTCGGAGATCGAAATGCCTTGGCCGGGATTGATGCCCCACGTGACTGTCGGCGCAATGTCGGCAGCGTTTATTTTAACGACATCAGCGTAAGCGGCGCCGGGATCAGACGCAAAAGACTTCCAATGAGAAACCGCCGCATCCCAGTTCGTGGACTTGGGCGCATAAGGACGGCCCTTGAGGTAAGCGAACGTAGTCTCATCGGGATTAACGTAACCAACGCGGGCGCCGCCCTCGATCGACATGTTACAAACGGTCATGCGCTCCTCCATGGAGAAGCCATCAAACGTGGAGCCAGCGTATTCGTAGGCGAAACCCGTGCCGCCATTTACACCCAGCATGCGGATGATGTGCAAAATGACATCCTTGGCGTAAACGCCGGGACGCAGCTTCCCGTTCACTTCTATACGGCGAACTTTTAATTCCCCGAGCGCCATGGTCTGGGTGGCGAGGACGTCGCGGACTTGGCTAGTTCCAATACCAAACGCAATCGCGCCAAACGCACCGTGCGTCGAAGTGTGCGAATCACCGCACGCGATCGTCGTGCCTGGTTGCGTGATACCCTGCTCGGGGCCGACGATGTGGACGATCCCTTGCTTGCCGGTCGCGCGATCAAAAAAAGTAATACCGAATTGCGCGCAATTTTTTCGCAACTCATCCATCATCGCCTGAGCCAACGGATCAGCATAGGGCTCGATAAATTGATCCGTCGGGACAATGTGGTCCACCGTAGCAAAAGTGCGATGCGGAAACGCCACCTTGAGACCAAGATCCCGCACCATCCCGAAGGCCTGCGGACTCGTGACTTCATGAATTAAATGCGTGCCAATGAGCAACTGCGTCTGGCCATTGGCGAGCTGCCGGACGGTGTGAGCGTCCCATACTTTTTGGAAAAGATTTTTAGGCATAAATGAAAAAAATTAAAAATAGCTCTTAAGCTGAAAAAGGGTCGGTTGACCCTACCAGATTCTAACCCTCCGGCAAAATACTTATTTGATCACGAAAAACGACATCCCAAAAATAACATTAAGCGTTGCATATCATTATATTATATGCATAAGTTTACTTATAAAGTTACCGGACAAATCTCATCGATTGCGACTCAACAACAAACGCAAAGAATTCAAGCAGACCAAAACGGTACTGCCTTCATGAGCAGCCACACCCACGGCTAGAGGTACAAAACCCAACACCGTCGCAATCACCATCACGACCACCACGCCCAAAGAAATCGTAAGATTTTGCCGTATGATTGCCCGAGCTCGTCGACTTAAACGATGGGCCGACAAGAAATTCTCGATCTTATCCTGCATCAAAATCACCTCCGCCTGTTCCAAGGCGGCATCGCTGCCACGTGCGCCCATGGCGACCCCGACATCGGCGGCGGCCAAACAAGGCGCATCGTTCACTCCGTCGCCCACCATGGCGATCACCTTGCCCGATTCCCGCAACGCCGTGATTGCAGCTACTTTTCCTTCGGGCGTCAGCCCCGCGCGCACTTCGTTCAGACCCAGCTCCTTCGCGACCGCCTCAGCCGCATGTTGGCGATCTCCGGTCAACATAACCGTAAAAATCCCCTGCTGATTCAGCTCCGCCAACACCGCGCGTGATTCGGAACGGATTTGATCGCGCAGTAGCACCCGCCCCACCATCTCGCGACCGATCACCCAGATCTCACTCAACTCCGCCGGCGCTGGGGGCAGTTTCTTAGCCCAAGCCGCCAACGGTCCGGCCTCCAATAACTCCCTTCGGCCGAGTAAAACTTGCACCCCATTCAGGCTGCCTTTTACGCCCTCGCCCACGATGTTGCGAAATTCATCCACGTTAAACTCGCGGACCCCGCGCGCCCGCGCATCTCGCACAATGGCACGCGCCAACGGGTGCTCCGATTTAGCCTCCAGCGCGTACGCCAGCTCCATCACTTCCTGCTCTCGCCCCGACGGGAAACTCTCGTAACCCACCACCGCGAGTTCGCCGGTGGTCAATGTGCCCGTTTTATCCAACGCGACTGCATTGATATCGGCTAATTTCTCAATCGCTGCGCCGCCTCGAAACAACACGCCGTGCCGCGCGCCCCAAGCAATAGCAGCCAAAATCGCCGAGGGAATCGACAAAACCAACGCACACGGGCTAGCCACCACCAGCAGCGTCATCGCTCGATAAAATGCCGAACGCGTCTCCACCGTATTCGTGAATGCCGGCAACCCATAGCCCAACCACCAAACTAAAAACATCAAGGTCGCGCCCGCCAACACGGCGTACGTGTAACCGGTGCCAAAGCGATCGGTGAAACGCTCACTCGGCGCTTTTAATTTCTGCGCGGTCTGAATCAGCCGGATGATTTTCTGCAACGTACTTTCCGCCGGCAGCCGATTCACATCGAAATCAACCGCGCCCCACAAATTAATCGTACCACTGAAGACCGGATCACCTTTGGTCTTTTCCACCGGCATGGCTTCGCCCGTAAGTGCGGATTCATCGCTCGCACTTCTGCCGCTGACGATCGTGCCATCCGCCGGAAACGCGCCGCCGGGCTTCACGCGCACGCGTTGACCGATTTGGAGTTGTTCGACGGCCATTTCACGTTCGGCCCCTTCGGCGGTCACAATGATCGCCCACTTCGGCGCTGATTTGAGCAACGCACTCACCTCCCGCTGCGTCCGATCCAAAGCAAAAGCCTCCATCGCGCCCGAAGCCGAAAATAGAAACAATAGCAGTACCGCTTCACTATGCGCGCCGATCGAAACCGCGCCTGCCGCGACGATCAGCATTAATAAATGAATATCAACTTCGCCTTTTTTTATATTAGCCCACGTATCGATGGCAGCATCCCAAGCGCCCGCCAACAGTGCCGCGGCAAAAAAGATCCACGCCAACCACGGTAACTCCGGTGCAAAATGATTCATCAAGCTACCTACGATACCCGCGCCGCCGCAAATCGCCGCGAGCCATGTCAGGAATTTCCATTCGGGCTGACTGGCGGCGTCCTGGCCCGCTTCCGGCCAATCCACTTCACGCCATTGCCAAAGCTTTTCGGCCGTCGAGCACGATTCGCGTCCCACGATAAGACGCGCTCCTTCATGGGTAAGTTTAAATCCAGCCGGCGCCACGATTGATGCTTGAGTCGCCAAGCGCGCTTCAATCGCCGTAATCGTAGCGGAAAGTTTTGCACTAAAATCGACCAAATCTACCTCACCCAATGTCGCCACCTCCACGGTCTGAGCTGCGGGATCAATCCGTACAGCGCTCACTCCGGGCTGCGTGCGTAAAAACGCCACCAATTCCTGCACCCATTTTCCTTCAGTCTGGGTGTTAACGTGCATTTTATTAATCTAACCCGAGACCACGGGTCGGCAAATTCATTTGCGCAGCCCTTGCCTCAGACCCGGCGCTCGATGAAGTTCATGGGCCCATGATTGGACTCCGCGACGACCAAGCCTCAGCTCCTCCGCCCCCCAGCCGGGCGCCCGAGCTCGCCGCGAAGATTTTTACCGAGGGCGGCTGGCTCCATGTTGGGCTTAAACTCGAACATCGCCCGCAACAGGAATCCATGGCCCGCGCCATCGCCTCCGCACTCAAAGGCGATGATTCACTGCTATTCGAAGCCGGTACCGGCGTGGGTAAATCCTTAGCCTATTTAGTCCCCGGCATCATTCACGCCGTTGATCAACAACGCCAACTCATCGTTTCCACGCACACAATTTCCCTCCAGGAACAACTCGAAACCAAAGACCTGCCCCTCGTTCGCCGGCTATTTCAATCGAACCCAGCCCTCGCCGGTTACGCCGATTTCCGCTCAGCCGTCCTGCTCGGAAAATCAAACTACCTTTGCACGACGCGTCTCGGGCAGGCGCTCAGCGATCGGGCCAGCCTTTTCGCCGATGCCGATTACGATGAATTGCAACGCATCGCCGGCTGGGCCGAAACCACCGAATCGGGTCTGCGCCACGACCTGCGGCCGCCGCCGCGCGCGGAGGTCTGGGATGCCGTCAACGCCGATTCATCCTCGTGCTCGCGCAAACATTGTGACTGCGAAAAATGTTTTTACCAACGCGCCCGCGGCCGCATCCGCACGGCGCACATCATCATCGTCAACCACGCGCTGCTCTTCGCCCTGGTCAACGCCGGTGGTGCCATGGCGCACGGCGCCACCGGACCCGAGGCCCGTGGCGTACTGTTTCCGGGTGATTTTCTCGTCCTCGACGAAGCCCACACCGTGCCGGAAGTAGCCACGGCCAATTTCGGACTCTCGCTCAGCAGTTACGGCGTCGAGCGCGCGTTGAAATATCTCTATAATCCGCGCACCAAGCGCGGCCTCCTGCGCAAACTCGGCGGCCCCGAAGCCCAACAGCTCGTCACCGACGCTCTCGACGCCGCCAAACATTTTTTTGATTTTCTTAGCACAACCCTCCTCGCCGCCCGCCCCGTAGTCCGCGTGCGCGAACCTGGCATAGCGGAACCCACGCTCGATGGCCCTCTGGGCGCTCTGCAACGACTCGTCGGCAAACTCGCCGATAAACTCGACGAGGGCCGCGCTCGCGACGAACTTCTGGAGCAAAAAACTCGCCTCAAAGGCCTACAAGCCGGCCTTATCGAGTGGCTTAACCTCGCCGCCGAGGGCCACGTTTATTGGGCCGAACGCGGTGGCCGTAAACAAACGATTGTGAGCCTGCGCAGCGCCCCGATTGATGTTGCTCCAGCTCTGCGCGAACATCTTTTCGGGTGCGGGGTGAGCGTGATCTGCACGAGCGCCACTCTCGCCCTAGCCGGTGACATCGCGGCCTTTGCGAAACGTCTCGGAGCCGATCAAGCGCGCACGGAAATCGTGCACTCGCCGTTCGACTATAAACGCCACATGCGCGTCTACATCGCCGCCGACGTGCCCCTGCCCTCGCCGCAAGAGGCCAAACTCTCTCTTGAAGCACTCACCGATTACATTCGATTTTGCGTTCACGCCGTAAAGGGCGGCTCCCTTGTTTTGTTCACCAGCTACACGGATATGCGCGCCGTTGCTGCGACGCTGGAGAGCGAATTTCGCACTTCGGGCCGACCGTTTCTAATGCAAGGAGCCGATCTTTCACGCACGGAACTAGCCGAACACATGCGCAGCCTCGGCAACGCCGTGCTCTTTGGTACCGATAGTTTTTGGACCGGCGTCGATGTGCCTGGGGACGCGCTCGCGCAAGTCATTATTACCCGATTACCCTTCGATCCCCCGACCCATCCCATTACCGAGGCAAAAACCGAGTGGATCCGCGATCACGGCGGCAACCCCTTTAATGATCTCACCCTGCCCGACGCACTCATCAAATTTCGCCAAGGTGCCGGCCGGCTCATACGCTCCCAAGCCGACCGCGGCGTGATCACCATTCTTGATTCTCGCGTCCTCGCCAAAAGCTACGGACGGCTCTTCCTCCAATCCCTTCCGCAGCCCGAGGCAACGCGCCTGACCCGCGAAACTCGAGCGGACTTATTTCACCCTTTTACTTGAAATAAGAGACGCATAAAATTGGCGCATAACTGAATGAGTAAGTTTCGCTCCGCGGCCTTGACCGAGATCGGACGGTTCCGAATAGAAAATGAGGACCGCTTCATCCAAGAAATCACCACCCAGTTATTGGGTGTCGCCGATGGCGTATGCGTTAAGCGACATGGAAACCTCGAAAAGCTCACTGAAGATCATACCGTTGAAAATGAAATCCACCCTCTCCAAGCCCGCGGCGCACCAATTCATTACTACCCAGGCAATCCAGGTGCGAGCACACGCTGCATCGCTCTATTCGATCAACTTGAGCGTTATTTTTTTTGCACCGACGGAGTCGCCGGCATGATCAACGACCGCGAACTCGATCACCTAATGGCGCTACCGATTGAATCCGAAACTCTCGTGCGCGAGATCATCCAACTAGCGGTCAATCGCGGCGATTCAGACACCACCACCGCAGTTATCGTCTACACGGACGCTCCCTAAATGCCTTCTCGCAGTCATCACTTCTCCGCACTTGTCGAGCGCGCGCCCGACAACGAACTCTTCCGTTTTAGTTTGGCTCAGGCTCTTCTAGCCGAGGGCCGGCCAGAAGATGCTGCCACGCATTTTGATTTTTGTGTCGCTAAAAAAAACGACTGGATGATGCCACGCATCCTCCTCGGTAAAATCCATCTCGGCGCCCATCGGAACAACGAAGCACGTCCCCTGCTCGAAGCCGCACTTGCTCTGGCCATCGAACAAGCACACGAAGAGCCCGAGCACGAACTCCGAGCTCTCTTAGCCGATCTCCGCTAAAGCCGCCGGCTCGGCGGTTCATGCTGCAGCACAAAAAACGGCGACCTCAGTCGCCGTTTTACTTAGGAGATTTTAAATGGTTTAAGCCGGACTGGGCGAAGGCGCCGATCCTCCGGGAGTAATCAAATCCTCGGCCGCAGATTTTTCCTCAGGCTTTTTATCCGCGTTTTTTTCCTCCGGCTTGATCAGTGCGGCCGTGATGACCGGTGAGCGCAATTCACCAAATTGAAGGATTTCCAAGACGTGTTTCCCTTCGAGCGTCTCATGCTCAAGCAACGCCTCGGCGACTTTATCCAATGCAGCGCGATGTTCCGTGATAATCTGGGTCGCCCTAGTGTACTGCTCGGTTATAATCCGATGGATTTCAACATCGATTTTACGCGCGGTTTCTTCGGATACATTTTCGGAGCGAGTGATTTCACGACCAAGGAAAACCGTATCTTGATTGTCGCCAAAGGCGATTGGCCCGAGCGGACTCATACCCCAATCGCAGACCATGTGGCGCGCGATCTTTGTCACCTGTTTAATATCGCCGGCAGCGCCGCTGGAAATATCACCCAAGACCAACTCTTCCGCAATCCGGCCACCTAAGCCCATCGCAATCTGATTTAGCATGCGTTTCATCGCATGAGTGAGCTGATCTTTTTTGGGAATAAACATCGTGCTACCCAAGCTGCGTCCGCGCGGGATGATCGTAACTTTGTGTACCGGCAAAGTGCCATCGTCCAATACGCCCTGCACTAAAGCGTGACCAGCTTCATGATAAGCCGTGAGTTTCTTTTCTTCATCATCCATCAAGCGCCGACGCTCACGGCCGAATTGCACTTTTTCACGCGCATCATCGACATCAATCATTTCGACTTTTTTCTTATTCCGCCGGGCGGCCAATAATGCGGCTTCGTTCAATAAATTAGCCAACTCCGCACCCGATAGCCCCGGAGTGCCACGAGCAATGACGGCGAGATCAACGGTATCGGACAAACTGATCTTTTTGGCGTGAACCCGCAAAATTTGCTCACGCCCAATCATATCGGGTAAATCTACGTAAATCTGGCGATCGAAACGACCAGGACGAAGCAACGCACTATCCAGGACGTCGGGCCGATTTGTGGCCGCAATGATAATAACGCCTTCGGTCGTGTCGAAACCGTCCATTTCCACGAGCAGTGAATTCAACGTCTGCTCACGTTCATCATTACCGCCGCCGACGCCGGCCCCACGTTGGCGACCCACGGCATCAATTTCATCGATAAAGATAAGACAGGGTGCGCTCTTGCGTCCCTGTTCAAACATGTCGCGCACGCGACTGGCGCCGACGCCCACAAACATTTCCACAAAATCAGAACCCGAAATACTGAAAAACGGCACCTCCGCCTCACCGGCGACCGCCTTGGCGAGCAGGGTTTTACCCGTGCCCGGCGAACCGACCATCAAAATGCCACGCGGAATCCTTCCGCCCATTTTGGTAAATTTTTTCGGATCCTTCAAAAATTCGACGACTTCGCTCACCTCTTCCTTGGCTTCATCACAACCAGCCACATCGGCGAATGTGATTTTATCACGATCACGCGTGAGCAATTTAGCCCGACTCTTGCCGAAGCTCAAAGCCCCGCGGCCAGCTTGTTTAAGTTGGCGCACAAAAAGAAAATACAACAACCCGATGATAAGCACAAACGGGACGACTTGAACCAAAATTGAGGCCAACATTGTCTGGCTAGGTTGCTCGGAAAACTTTTTTGATTTCTGCAAACGTTCCATGTTAGCGTCCGTCAGCCGGCCGGAGGCCACGAAGGTGTTGGTCTCGATTCCCGCTTCCGTTTTGAGCACTTTTTTATCAATTTCACCACGGATTTCGACGCCATCACGGCCACCGGAAGCATCAGGACGAATCACGCCCTTGGTAACTTCGCCAGCCTCAGCCTTCTCGACGACGTCTTGGATCGTAACCTTGGCTGGTCCCGTCGTGATGCCGGGTGACCAGACCAACAACGACACCACCGCCGCAAAAATCGCGAGCCAGATGAAGAGCACCTTGGGCTGAAAGCGTTCAGGCGGCAGGTTTTTGATCGGACGACGGGACTTCTTGTTGTTATCAGGTTCGGACATTTCGATAGGGACTGTTAGTGAAACGTGTATGTTCCGCCGCGATAAGTCAATTGAACCACCGTGGAAAAAGGCGCGTGGATTCAAGCCAACCCCAAGACTCGTTTTTGCAACGACAAGCGCCCTTTTTTAATCACCGCAAAAGCGGACAAACCCAGACTTTGCCGCGTCGGAGCTCCTCGTTCGACGGATGCCAGCAAAAGCTCAAACGCCTGCCGCGAGAGTTCAAAACGCTCACCTTGCTGCGCCAACCAGCGATGCAAAGCCCGTCTCACCACCGCCCGCGGCAGGTCAAGCAAGCGAGCCAAGTTCAAACTTCCAGCCGCATCGATCGCACCGATCCGATCGACCCAAAGCTCCAGTGCAATATCGTCTTCTTCCAGTAATTGCCGCGATAAAGCTGCGCCCGCTAAAGCATCCCGGCCTGCTGCCTCACACCAGATCGGCACCACGGTTTTTCTGACTCGATTACGAAAGAAAACCTCGCCCGCGTTACTGGGATCTTCTCGCCAGGCGATTCCAGCCTTGCGCAACGCCGCGCACACTTCCGCCTTCTTCAACGTCAACAACGGTCGCACACGAATCCGCCCCGCTAGATGTTCGTGTAACGACCGCGGCGCGGCCAAACCCGCCGCCCCACTTCCGCGGGCGAGTCGCATCAACATGGATTCTGCTACATCGTCCTGCTGATGACCGAGCCAAAGCACCTTCATCCGTCGCGCTCGCATGGCGTCTTCAAAAAAATTAAATCGGGCCACGCGTCCCGCAGCTTCACCGGCTGTTTTCACCGGCTGCGCCCAATAGCCCGTTACCAAAGTCACGCCCAAGCCAGCGCACAAGCGTCGACAAAATGCGGCATCCGCGCGCGACTCAGCGCCCCGTAACCGATGATCAAAGTGAAACGCCACCAATCGCCCGCGCCGCTCCGGCCAATGCGCCCATAGCAACAGCAACAACGCGACCGAATCCGCCCCACCGGAAACCGCCACCCCCCAGCGCTCACGCGGAGCCCGAGCAGCCGACCAGGCCAACACCAAGGGCTGTAAACGTTCTCGTGGAATCAGCACGCCGAGTTGCTCCGCGCGCCGTTGCGATAAAGTCGGGCGGAGCTTCATGGCTGAATAAAAGGGGCGACACTACGCCACCATGCAATCAGGCAAAACTCAGATAATCTTTACCGAAGTAAGGCACCAATGCCGCTGGGATTTTCACGCGACCATCCGGCTGCAGATTATTCTCGAGCAAAGCCGCGAGCACGCGCGGCACCGCCAAGCCTGAGCCATTGATCGTGTGCACGAGCTCGGGTTTACCGTTTTCCTTCGACCGGAAACGAATCTGCGCGCGGCGAGCTTGAAACGCTTCGAAATTAGAGCAGCTCGAAACTTCGAGCCAGCGCTTTTGTCCGGCGGACCAGACTTCGAGATCATATTTTTTAGCCTGCGCGAAGCCCACGTCACCCCCACACATTAAAAGTACGCGGTACGACAAACCCAGTTTCTGCAACAAGCGCTCGGCGTCGCCCCGCAGCTTATCGAGTTCGTCGTAACTCGTCGCAGGATGGACCCACTTTAGCAGTTCGACTTTGTCGAATTGATGCAGGCGATTGAGCCCGCGTACATCTTTGCCGTAGCTGCCTGCCTCGCGCCGGAAACACGGCGTGTACGCGCAGCGATAAATCGGCAGCATACTTTCCTCGACGATTTCATCGCGAAAGAAATTTGTCAGCGGAACCTCGGCGGTCGGGACAGCGTATAACGGATCCGACGTTTCGTACATTTGACCTTCTTTATCGGGCAATTGTCCGGTGGCGGTAGCACTCGCGGCGTTCACGAAAATGGGCGGCGAAACTTCCGTGTAACCCGCCTTAGCATTCTCATCCAAAAAGAAATGCAACAGCGCGCGAACGATGCGTGCACCGTCGCCCACGTAAAATGGAAAACCAGCACCCGTGACCTTAGCGCCACGAGCGAAATCAAAAAGTTTCTCAAAGCCTGGAATCTCCCAATGCGGCAGCGCGTGGGGCATCGGTTCATCGTGCGAACCGTGGAGCGAGAAAATGACATTATCATCGGGCGTGCGGCCCTCGGGGACCGAGGCGTGCGGCAGATTGGGCAATGAAAGCATCGCCTGACGGAATTTTTCCTCCGTCTCTTTGAGTAGCGTCTCACGCTCTTTGACCTGAGCGGAAACCGCCTTCATCTCTTGGACTTTGGTGATGAACTCAGGCGAGCCCTTGGGCAACGCCGCCATCGCGGTGTTAGCAGCCTTCTGCGTGCTGCGCAGCTGCTCGACTTCTTGGAGTTGAGCGCGCCAAGCGGCGTCGACAGCGAGCACCGAGTCGAGATCGACCGTCAGGTGTTTTTTAGCAAGGGCGGCGCGAACCAGATCAGGGGTTTCGCGAATAAGTTTTGGGTCGAGCATCGGAAAATAGGTTCAGTAAAAATTAGCGGGTGAAGCGAGCACGCGCCCGTTCAAGGCGTGCGTAAACATCTTTGGCCGGGAGTAGCTTAAGGTCGCTTACAGGCGCTTGAATCACAAAATTCGTCGGGCCGTTCAAAGGGTACGGGCCAAAAAGCCGCGGATCCGTAGGACCGAAAATACCAAACGTGCGCACCCCCTGAGCCGCCGCGAGGTGCATCGGGCCACTGTCGTTAGTGATCACCCAGTCCGCCCGACGAATTAGGGCCGGTAGAGAAACGAGGCTAGTGTTGCCCGTGAGATTGAGAAATTGGTTCGGCGAAAACGAATTTCGATCCGGCAAATAATTACTTCCCGCCCAAACGACTTTGCGCGAGCGATCCTCTTTGAGTATCATTTCGGTGAGTTGCTTGAACCCACCCCAGCGCTTTTCCAAGCGGCGACTGTCGGGAAACATCAAGATCGGTTTCGCGCCGCCGCGGCCATCGGCGAATTTTAAATTCAGGCTTTCGGCTTCGCGAAATTTCACCGTGCCGCTGAGTTCTGCTTTCACGCCGAGTACGGGACAAAATTGCAGCAAGATATCGAGCGCGTGGCTGCGGCGACCGTCGGGTGGTAACGGCACTTTATCGTCGTAAAAAATGCCCGCCATCTCGCGCGCATCGGTCCGCCCGATTTTTTTCTTAGCCATGGCGCGCTTCGTCATGAGGCCGGTGCGGAGCAGCCCTTGAAAATCAAAAACGTAGTCAAACTTTGTCTTACGCACCTCACGCATGAGCTTAAGAAACGCCCTCGCCCCACCCGTGCGCTCAAAAACATAAACGTGATCGACCGCCTCACAGATGCGCACCAAGGGGGCGAACATCTCGCGCACGATCCACGAAATGCGTAGATCTTGACGCTGCGCCTTCAACGTCGTTGCGACCTGGAGGCCGTGCACGATGTCGCCGAGCGATGAGGGCTTGATGATGAGAAGTTCGGTCATGCGATAGGCGCCGTCGGCAAGAGAATCTGCTTTTAACTGCGCGAGGGTTACGTTTGATGGTCTTTTCCGGCCAAAATCAAAGCCAAATCCCGCGCGCGTGCTCACTCTTCTGCTCCAGACTCTCGGTTGGCTCATCGCGCATTCGCCTGAAGCCTTGCTCCGCCAGCTCGCGGCGGCGCTCGGTGATACGCTTTATTTCGGCCTACCGCGTCGGCGGCGTCTGGCCGTTTCCAATCTCCACCACGCCTTCCCCGAACGCCCAGAGGCATGGCACAAAGCTATGGCCCGGGAAAGTTTCCGCCGCTTGATCGAGACCGGGCTTTTATCGCTTGCGACGCCGTTTCTCGACGAAACCCGATTGCGGGCGATCGTAAGCGCTTCGCCCGCGCTCTTGGACGCTTACGCCCATCATCGCGCGGATCCCGCGGCCACGTTGATCTGCTCGCCGCACATCGCTTACTGGGAAGTTCAAACGGCCCAGCCGTTGATCATTCCGGGGCCGTTTCCGGAATTCGGGACGATTTTCCGCCCGCTCGATAATGCCACCGCCAACGCCTTTATCGTCAAATCGCGCGAACGCTTCGGCATGAAACTACTTTCACGGAAACAAGGTTTCGCCGAAGGGCTCAAAATTTTACGACGCCAAGGCATGATCGGCGTGTTGTTCGATCAAAACGCCGGGTTGCAGGGTGCGCTCACGACGCTGTTTGGTCGCGTATGCTCGACCACCGAGTTGCCCGGCCTGATGGCGGAGAAATTTTTCGCACGCGTTTATGGTATTTTCCCGCGTCGCCTAGGCTTCTGGCGCGTGGAGATCGGCTGCTCGATCCTCGCTCACGACAACACCACCGCCGGAGTCACGCTCGCGCTAAACCGTTGGCTCGAAGGGCTACTAACGAGCGACGACAATATCTGCGCCTCTTGGCTTTGGTCGCATGATCGTTGGCGCAATCAAGACATCCCCGCCGCACGCTTCCGGCTCGCGGCCAAACGTGACCTGCTCGCCGCCGACCTTGCCGCGCGTTCCTTAACCGCGCTCCCACGCCGCACGCGGATTTTCATCCGGCTGCCCAACTGGCTTGGTGACGTCGTAATGGCTTTGCCGCTGCTCCGCGCGCTACGCCAGTCCCGACCCGACGCCGAAATCACGCTCATCGCCACCCGCGCTTTTTTACCGCTGCTTCGCGACTGGCACGTGGCCGATCATCTGGAAGCTCTACCGGCTCGTGGGTCTGGCTATTTCCTTCATTTCTGGCGTCTGCGCGCGCGCTATCCGGATGTCGTTTTACTTTTCACCAACTCGCTGCGCGGCGATCTCGAAGCGTGGCTCATGCGCAGCCCGCAACGCTTTGGCCTTCTCCGGCCCGGTCGCTCTCGCCCCTTATTGACACACACTTATCGAGTCCCCGCCGACTTCAATGAAAGTACGCGCCACCAGCTCGAATTGTGGGAAAATTTCCTGCGTCATTTCGGACTCGCCTGCGCTCCTGATCGTTCCGCGCTCGTTGCCCATCTCGCTTCGCCCATCAATCGCATCGGCCTCATTCCCGGCTCCGAAAACACCCCCGCGAAACGCTGGCCCATCGCGCATTGGCGCGCGGTGATCGCTGGATTGCCCGAATTTTCATTTGAACTTTTCGGCACCGCCCGCGACGCCGTGATTACAAATGAAATTGCCGCCGGATTTGATCCCTCGCGCGTCACCGATCTCGCCGGCCGCACTGATCTTCCGACCTACGTTAAACACCTCAGCGCCTCCCGCTTGTTAGTAACCAACGACACCGGCGGCATGCACCTAGCCAACGCTCTCGGCGTTCCCCTCATCGCGCTTTTCGGCCCCACAAATCCCGTCCGAACCGGGCCGGTATTCGCCACCCCAGCGCACATTTTACAACCACCCGGTTGCCCACCGAGCGGCGGCGGCGCGCTCATCGATCTCACGCCCACTACGGTCATCGCGGCGGTGAAGAAACTCTTGCTGTGCGCGCCCGAGCAATCCGCGACTCCGCCAACGGTTTGACTCGCGCCTCAACCCCAGCCCCACTCAAGCCCACCGCCGTGCCCCTCCTTAACGTCCAAGATCTCCGCACTCATTTCCACACGCGCAACGGTATTTACCGTGCCGTTGACGGCGTCAGTTTTAGCGTCGAGCGAGGAGAAACTCTCGGCATCGTCGGCGAATCCGGCTCAGGTAAATCCGTTACCTGTTACTCGATTATGGGGCTCATCCCCCAGCCCCCGGGGCGCATCGTCAGCGGCACCGCTTTGTTTGACGGTATCGACCTGCTCAATTGCTCACCCCGCCAAGCCCGTTCCATCCGCGGCAAGCGCGTCTCCATGATCTTCCAAGATCCGATGACTTCGCTCAATCCGTTCCTGCGCGTCAGCGAGCAAATCATTGAGCCACTCCTCATTCACGAAAACATCTCCCGCCCCGACGCCCTCGAGCGCGCGCTGACGATGCTTGAAGCCGTCGGCATCAATGACGCCGCGAAACGCATCCACTATTATCCGCACGAGTTTTCCGGCGGTATGCGCCAGCGCGTCATGATCGCGATGGCCCTCATCACCAAACCCGAGCTGCTCATCGCCGACGAACCCACCACCGCGCTCGACGTCACTGTCCAAGCCCAGATCCTCGAGCTCATCGGGAAAATGCAGCGCGAACTCGGCATGGCCGTGATCTTCATCACCCACGATCTAGGCGTCGTCTCCGGCCTCTGCGACCGCGTACAAGTGATGTACGCCGGACGCATCGTCGAGACCGCCGACACCCGCACTCTCTTTAAAACCCCGCGCCACCCCTACACCCGCGCCCTTCAACGCTCAATTCCCGCCCTCCAATCTAAAGGCGCCGAACTCTACACGATCCCTGGCCTCCCGCCCGATGTTTCCAAAAACATTCCCGGCTGCGCCTTCGCTCCGCGTTGTGAATTCGCGACCGATCTTTGCACCGCCGCCAATCCCGAATTAGTCGCGATCGATGCCACCCACGCGCAAGCCTGCCTTCGCGTACAAGCCAACGAAACCCTAGCCTGTAGCTGATCGCGCATCGAACCGCGACCGAAAAAAAATGTCCGAACCCATTCTCCAACTCAACGACGTCAAAACCCACTTCCCTATTACGCGGGGATTTTTGGTGAAGCGGCACATCGGCACCGTCAAAGCCGTCGACGGCGTCAACCTCACCGTACGCCGCGGTGAAGTCCTCGGGCTCGTCGGCGAATCCGGATGCGGCAAATCCACCCTCGCCCGCACCATCCTTCAACTCGTCCCCACCACCGGCGGAACCGTCGTGCTCAACGGCCGCAACCTCGCCACCAGCTCCGCCCGCGAACTCCTAGCCGCTCGCCGCGACTTGCAGATGGTCTTCCAAGACCCCTACGCCTCGCTCAACCCGCGCATGACCGTGTTCGCGACGCTCGCCGAGCCGTTGCTCGTCCACCGCGTCTGCGCTCCTGCCGACGTCGCCGCCCGCGTCGCCGAACTCATGCGCCTGGTTGGCCTCGCCCCACGCTTCATGCAAAAATACCCGCATGAATTCTCCGGCGGCCAACGCCAACGCATCGCCATCGCGCGAGCCCTCGCTCTCGAACCCAAAGTCATCGTCGCCGACGAACCCGTCTCCGCCCTCGATGTCTCCATCCAGGCGCAGATCCTCAACCTGCTCGCCCAACTCACTAAGAAGATGAACCTGACGCTCATCTTCATCGCTCACGACCTGTCCGTCGTGAAACACATCTCCGACCGAGTCGCGGTCATGTATCTCGGCAAAATCGTCGAACTCGGGCTCGCCGCAGACGTCATCGAACGCCCGCGGCACCCCTACACGCGCGCGCTCGTTAGCGCCATTCCCACGCCCAACCCCGACACGGAGCGCACCCGCCAACGCATCGTGCTCGCGGGCGATCCCCCTTCCCCGATCAACCCACCCGCTGGATGCGCCTTCCACCCGCGCTGCGCTTATGCTCAAGCCCAGTGTAAACTCGCCGCCCCCCCGCTCGTGGACGATGGCCCGACCCGCGAAGTCGCCTGCGTCCGCCTCGCCGACTTGCCCTAAATTTTGCCGACGGGCTTAAGCCTGCGCCGCCTCGTTATGACCCCTGCGGCAAACCGATCTGCCGCAGCGCCTCGTAAGCTGCCACCCCCGCTGCCGTGCTCAAGTTGAGCGAACGCAGCTCAGAATTTGCATGAGGAATCGTCACCCGCGCCGCCTCACCCAACTCCTCGTGCAACCACGTCGGCGCACCGCTCCCCTCGTTGCCAAAAACCAAGCCATCACCGTCGGCATACACCGCGTTCCAAAAACTCCGCGTCGTCTTGGTCGTAAACAACCACAACCGCTTCGGCCCGACTGCACTCGCGCGAAACGCCGCCCAATCCGCGTGCTCATGCACATCGAGGGACTTCCAATAATCCATTCCCGCACGCCGCAAATTCCGATCGTTGATCACGTAACCGAGCGGATGAATCAAATGCAGCCGCGAACGTGTGAGCGCGCACATGCGCCCGATATTTCCGGTGTTTTGCGGGATTTCCGGCTGGAAAAGCACAATGTGCAACATACCGCCATCGTCCCGCTGAAACCTCCCGTTGCAAGCATCACGCGCACGCGTCGGCCGCTATGCTAGAATTTCACTCCACGCGCAAACCGGTGTTGTCCGCAAGCAACACGCGCACCTCGCTCGCCACACCCACCGCGCTAAATGCTTCAGCCATGGTCGCACCCACGTCCCCGGCCATACTCGCCGCAGCCACGCAGAGCACACTCGAGCCGCTCCCGCTCAACCAACCCGTGAAAGCACCCGCCTTAAGGCCCGCGGCCATCGCCGCCGACGCGCCCTTGATCTTGGGCAAGCGGTAAGGCTCGTGCATAAAATCACCCGCCGCATCGCGCAGACGCGCGTAATCTCGCGCCGCAAAAGCTGCGACCACATAGGCCGCACTGTTAATACTGCGCACCGCATCGAAGTAAGGCAAAGCCTCCGGCAACGCGCCGCGCGATTCCTTCGTCAGCAATTCCACCGCCGGCGACACCACGACAAACGCGATTTCAGCACCCACTTCGAAACGGATCGTGTCGCGATAAGCTCCCGTCGCCGGATCGCAACGCGCCACGCAAAAACCGCCAAGAATGCCCGCGCTTGCATTATCCGGATGCCCCTCCAGCTCCGTCGCCAGCTCGACGAGTTGATGCCGACTTAAACTCGTCCCGTGCAACGAATCGAGCCCAGCCAACACGCCAGCGATGACGGTCACACTCGAACCCAAACCCCGTGCCGGCGGAACGTCGCCTTCAATGTGATAACGAAATCCCTGCGGCGAACAACCGGTCTTAGCGTAAAACACCGCCACCGTCGCCTCGACCATCGCTTGAGCGCGCGCGTCAGCTTCCGACTGCGGTTGCGGGCCGTCGACGTCGCCCGAAGCGACCGATAACGTCACCCGATTATAAACTGCGAGCGCGAGTCCGAGCGTATCGAAGCCAGCCCCACAATTTGAAGTACTCCCAGGGACTCGGACCGTGACAGTTTGGGGCGACGCGGACATTAGCGGCGGAGTTTCATGGCCTGACTGACTTCGCGCTCCTCTACCTTTTGCTTCAGCGTGTCGCGCTTATCGTGAATCTGTTTACCCGTGCACAGACCGACTTCGACCTTCACCAAGGCTTCTTTAAAATACATGCGGAGCGGAATCAACGCGCGCCCGCCGGCGTCGAGTGCCTGGGCGATTTTCCGCAACTGGTGTTTGTGCAACAGCAGCTTTCGTGTGCGCTTAGCCTCGTGGTTGTAAATATTACCGAACGCATATTGCTCGATGTGCGCGTTCATCATCCAGAGCTCACCGTTCAAGATTCGCCCAAAGGAATCAGAAATTTGCGCCCGCCCGGCCCGGATGGACTTCACTTCCGTGCCGCGCAGCTGTACGCCCGCCTCGAAACGCTCGTCGACAAAATAGTCGCGGAGCGCCTTGGCGTTGCGGATCTCGGTAAACCGAGCGGCATCCTTTTTTTTAGCGGCCATGCTTCAGCGGTTCAGTAGGTAAACGTGCACAAAAAAGGCGGCGCCGACAATCGCGGCCCGCCTTTCCTTAAAAAAAGGTGTACGCGTATGCGGCGGATTAGGTGCCGATAGTCTCGTAGCTGATCTTCTCCTCGATGATCTCGCGCAAGGCGGTATCTTCGGGCGAAAGCTTTTCCAAAGACTCAACCAGCGGACGATTACCGCGTTTGAGCTGTTTCACCCGGAGCGAAACCAGATTGATGAGCACGTTGGGATCGGTGATCTTGGCGGCAGCTTGTTTGATGTAATCTTCTCGCATGGCAATAGGTTCGGACGGTGATAAAGCGGGTTAGATGGAAGCCGCCGACCACCGGCGTCAAGGCGGAATTTGCCCGCCAGCAGCAGCCTGCGGTTGCTTCGCTCCGCAGTTTTTGGCAGGAAATTGATGATGTTAATGTTGGCTTGGACTACCGTGCCTACCCGTGCTGACGCGGATCGTCTCGCCGACGCCGCAATTGCCGTCGGTTTGGCCGTCTGCGTCCAAATCGAAGGCCCTATCACCTCCGTCTATCGATGGGATTCGAAAATCGAACACAGCCAAGAGTTCCGCTTGGTGTTTAAGTGCTTAAGTGCGCAGGCCTCTGCGCTTGAGCGTAAAATCCTCGCCCTGCATCCTTACACGACGCCAGAGTGGATCGTCCTCGAAGCCACCTACGTGTCAGAAAAATACTTGTCATGGGCGCAGATAAACCCTCAGAGTTAACCCTTTAGTTAGCTTTAACCTTCAATTTTAAGCACCATGTCACAACACAAAAGTCTCCAAGGCGCCAACGGCCTCGTCGTCAAACGCAACGTCCTGAAGCGCTTCGAGCGCGTCGACTTGCTCAAGAAGCGCGGACAGTGGAAAGCCGGCGATCGCGTCGCCGGTCTTCGTAAGACCAAGCCTGACGTCTAATCTGAAGTTTTTTTTAATTTTAGGCAGGCAGTTATCCGCTGCCTGCCTTTTTTGTATCCGCCGCACAACCGCTTAAGCCTCCCCAGTCCGCCATGCTCGACCTTATCAAAAAGCTCATCGATTTCATTATTCACATCGACAAGCACCTCGCCGAGATCATTGCCAGCTATGGTCTGTGGACCTACGGATTTTTGTTTTTAATCATTTTTGCCGAGACGGGACTGGTCGTGACCCCGTTTTTACCCGGCGATTCCCTCCTCTTCGCAACCGGCGCTTTTTGCGCCAAACCGGAGACCGGGCTCAACGTGCACGTCATGGCGCTACTCCTTTTTGTAGCCGCCTTCATCGGTGACACGTTGAATTACTGGATCGGCGCCAAAATCGGCCCCGCCGTATTTAAACGCGAGGACTCGATTTTTTTGCGCAAAAAACATCTCGAACGTGCGCACGCTTTTTTTGAAAAATACGGCGGTCGCGCCATCATCCTAGCCCGGTTTGTTCCCATCGTGCGCACCTTCGTGCCTTTCGTTGCTGGAGCGGGGCGGATGAACTATTCGCGTTTCATCGCCTACAATGCGATCGGCGGCTTCATCTGGATCTACTTTTTCATCTACGCGGGCTTTTGGTTCGGCAACCAACCTTTCGTGCAGAAAAACTTCAAACTTGTGATTCTCGCGATCATCTTCCTATCCATCGTGCCCATTATTGTAGAATTCTGGCGCGGCTGGCGTGAAAGCAAAAAAGCCGCTAAGTAAAAGCTGGTGCGAGCGCTGGGAATCGAACCCAGATCAATAGCTTCGGAGGCTACTACACTATCCATTGTGCTACGCTCGCAGGGCTGAGCCGTCATGAAGCGTACCGGTCTTCTGTGCGTCAAGCCCGCGCCTCCAACTGTGACGTTGATTCGCCACGCCGAGCGCCGCAATTTATCTCACTATGACCGCTGAGAACACTGCGCCTACCACGCCACCACCCCCGAGCGATTTCGTCCGCGATATCGTCGCCGGCCACGTCGCCGAAAAGCGCTACCCCAAGATCGTCACGCGTTTCCCACCCGAGCCCAACGGCTACCTCCATCTCGGCCACGCGAAATCCATCTGCCTTAATTTCGGCATCGCCCGCGAAAATAACGGCCAGTGCAACCTGCGCTTCGATGACACCAACCCCGTCAAGGAAGACGTCGAGTACGTTGATTCCATCACCACCGATGTTCTTTGGCTCATCGCCGGTTGGGCCCACGCGCAACTCGGATTCAAACCCAAAGGCGCCAAACCCGTCGCGCTCACCTCCCAGGGACGGCCCGATTTCTACCTCGCGCCCACCGCGCCCAGCGCTCAATCCGAAGCGTTTTTTGCCTCCGATTACTTCGAGCAACTCTACAACTACGCGCTCGAACTCATCCAAAAAGGCAAAGCCTACATCTGCGATCTGAGTCCCGAAGACACCGAAAGCTACCGCGGCTCGCCCGATCAACCTGGCCGCGAAAGCCCTTTCCGCTCACGTAGCGTCGCCGAAAACTTAGATCTTTTCCGGCGCATGAAATCCGGCGAGTTCCCCAACGGCGCCCGCTCGCTCCGCGCGAAAATAGACATGACCGCACCCAATCTATGGCTGCGCGACCCGCTACTTTACCGCATTCGCCACGTACCGCACCACCACGCCGGTGACGCTTGGTGCATCTACCCGCTTTACGATTACGCGCACTGCCTCAGCGATTACCTCGAGGGCATCACGCACAGCATCTGCACGCTGGAGTTCGTCGATCACCGCCCGCTCTACGATTGGCTTCTCGGTTCCCTTGATCTACCGCGCGCGCTGCCGCACCAATACGAATTCGCCAAGCTCAACCTCGGCTACACGCTCGTATCTAAGCGCAAACTTCTCCACCTCGTGCAGGAAAAAATTGTCGCCGGTTGGGACGACCCGCGCATGCCCACACTCTCCGGCCTTCGCCGGCGCGGTATCCCGGCCAGTGCCATCCGCAATTTTGTCACGGGCCTTGGTGTCACCAAATTCGATTCCCTCACCGAAGTCGCCGTCTTCGAAAACGCCATTCGCAACGAACTCAACACCCTCGCCCACCGTCGCCTCGCTGTGTTGAAGCCGATCAAACTCGTGCTCACCAATATCCCCGCCGGCGAATCGGTCGCCTGCGAGGCCACCAACAATCCGCAGGACGAGACGCCCACGACCCGTCCACTCGCCCTTACCCGCGAGGTCTACATCGAGAGCGACGATTTTGCCGAAGTACCACCGCCGAAATATTTCCGCCTCAAGCCAGGAGGCGAAGTGCGCTTAAAATACGCGTGCATCATTAAGCTCGATGAGATCGTGAAAGACCCCGCGGGCCTCATCACCGAGCTGCGTTGCACCGCCGATCTCACCACGCGCTCCGGCCAACCCAACTCAGACAAGAAAGTCAAAGGCACCATCCACTGGGTCAGCGCGTCGCAGGCTATCGACGCCGAAGTACGCCTCTACGATCGCCTCTTCACCGTGCCTGAACCAGGCGCAAGCGACGACTTTCTCCAATACGTTAACCCGCAGTCGCTCGAGGTCGTCACCGCCAAACTCGAACCCGCCCTCGCCGGCGCCAAATCGGGCGAGAGTTTTCAATTTGAACGTCTCGGCTACTTTGCGCCCGACGCCAAGGACCACGCGTCTGACCGACTCGTGTTTAACCGTACTATCACCCTTCGCGATGCTTGGGCTGGAAAGCCGTCCGGCCAAAAATAACTACGAACACGCTCTTTCGTTCGTAACATTGCACTCGACCTGCGCCGACACGCCCCCCCCCGGGGGGGGTGTTACGTTTCTAGTCTCATCTTCTAGGACAACGTCACGTTAACCTCGCTAAAACTACCCCATGCACGCTCTTTGGCTCAAACAGTGGTAGCGCTTCATCGTCATCGACAAAGCGAACAACGCGCACCGAAAAGTAATCCGCTCGCTTAAGCGACCGCGAGAAGTCGCGCGAGGCGTTGCTCGACGCGATTCCGTCCCAGCACCCGGAAAATGCTAGTGATGCTAGGTCCCGCGTTCGTACCTGAGACTGCGAGCCGAGCGACGGCTTGATAATCGCCGAAGCCAAAGCCCTTACTTGTGGCTAAAGCCTTAATCGCTTCTTCAATCGCGCTGTCGCTGGATAAATCCATCTCAGGCAACGCCGCGATCAATTCACCGAGGCGAGCCTTCGACTCTGGCTTGGCCATGACCTTATCCTTAACCTTGGGATCGAGCGCAAAGTCCTCGTTAAAAAAATATCCCGTATAAGCCGGCAGCTCCTCGAAACCTTTGATCTTAGGTTGAGCGAGCAACATTACCTCGCGGAACGCCTCGGGTTGCGCGAGCGCGGCCACGCCCGCCGAATGTTTTTCAAAAAACGCCTTCGCCTCGGTAACAAATCGTTCCATCGGCAAAGCTAGCAAGTAAGCCATGTTCATGTGCGCGAGTTTCTTCTCGTCAAAACGCGCGTTGCTCTGATTTACCCCGGGCAAATCAAACAATTGGATCACGTCCGAGATCAGCATCTTCTCACGATCGTCTTTGGGGTTCCATCCAAGCAGACACAAAAAATTCACTAAAGCCTCGGGTAAAAATCCCCGTTTTTGATATTCTTCGATCAGCGCGCCTTGGTCACGTTTCGACATTTTCCCCGGACCATTTTGCTTAAGAATCAGTGGAATGTGCGCAAACGCCGGCACGGTCGCCCCGAAGGCCTTGAATAACTCGACGTGCTTGCTGGTGTTAGAAAGGTGATCCTCGCCGCGAATTACGTGCGTGATCTGCATCGCGATATCATCGACGACATTCACGAAATGAAACACCGGATTTCCATCGGAGCGCACGATTACGAAGTCTTCATCCTCGACGCGCTCCACGTGACCACGGATCTGATCTTCGATCGCCGTGGGTGTAACCTTGACCTTGGTGACCGTCTTTTTGCGGTGTTCGTCGTAAACCTCATAACGCTCACCAAGTAGTTTGAACCACACGGCGCCGTCTTTTTCGTAAGTGCGTCCGGCGGCCTTAAGTTTTTCCAAATACTCCGTGTAAACCGCCGCGCGTTCGCTCTGGCGATAAGGACCAAATGCGCCGCCGACCAATGGACCTTCATCCCAATTCAGACCCAGCCAGCGCAATGAATCGTATATCACGTTGAGGAACTGTTCGCTGTTGCGCTCCTTGTCGGTGTCCTCGATGCGGAGAATGAAAACGCCGCCCGTGTGGCGCGCATAAAGCCAGTTGAACAACGCCGTGCGGGCGCTGCCGATATGAAAAAAACCAGTAGGACTAGGGGCGAAACGAACGCGAACGTGGGACATGATCGGAAAAAAAGATTACGGCTTGTACTTCGTGGAAACGGTCAGCAAGAAGCAGCGCGTGTCCACTGTCAAAGCCGCTCCGTTTGATCCTGCAGAAGTCACCGCGCGCTTCAGCGCCAGCGGTCGCGCGGCCGGTTTCCGCGTTGAACACTACGGCGAAATCAACGGATTCCCGTTGATCGCTCTGACCAAGCGCGCGACTGGCCTGCGCCCGCGCATTTATCTTTCCGCAGGCATGCACGGCGATGAACCAGCCCCGCCGCTGACGCTCCTCGCGCTTCTTGAAGCTGGATTTTTTGACGACCGTGCGACGTGGTTTATTTGTCCCGTTCTAAACCCCACCGGACTAGTTCGAGGCACGCGCGAAAATGCCAACGGCCTTGATCTGAATCGCGACTTTCTCGACGTCCGCGCCAAGGAGACCCGCGCGCACATCGGGTGGCTCCAACGCCAACCGCCTTTCCACCTCACGCTCTGCATCCATGAGGACTGGGAATCGACCGGCTACTATCTCTACGAATTAAATCCATACCAACGCCCCAGCCTAGCCGACCACATCCTTGCGGCCGTTCATGAATATTGTCCCATCGACGAAGCGCCCGTGATTGATGGCCGCACCACCGCGGCCCCCGGTATCATTCGCCCGATCGACGACCCGCTGCTACGTGAAACCTGGCCCGAGGCGATCTACCTGCGCGCCCATCATACGACGATTAGTTACACGCTGGAGTCCCCCTCGGCTTTCCCACTCGAAAAACGGATTACGGCTCATCGCGCGGCCATCACGAGCGCCACTATGCGATTAATCCATGATTTAAGCAAAAAGTCTGCATATCTGCCGCCATCTCAGCCTTGAAAATCTGCGGCGCACCCACGGCGCTCAAGTCAATCTCAGCGCAGTGTAAGGCTTGGCGCGGCAACAATAGCTTCTGCTCTAGCGCCGCTGACCAACCCTTGGTAATAAAGTCCAAATAAAGCTGCGCATCCGGCCCATAAATTTTGTCCCCGATTAACGAATGGCCCAGCCATTGCGCGTGAGCGCGAATCTGATGCTTGCGGCCCGTCTCCGTCACAACCCTCGCAAAGGTAAATCCGCCCGCCACCACCAAGGGCGTGAAATGCGTGACCGCGGCTTGTCCGCCCTCAACAACCGTCGACTTGATAAATACCGGGCTCGCCCGGTCATCGCCGAGCGGTTGATTTACTGTAACGGGCGCCGGCAATTCGCCCGACATCACCGCGAGATAACCTTTGCCCGCCTTGCGCTCCATCATCGCCGTCTGCAGCACGCTCGCCATCTTGGCGTCTTTTGCGAGCACCACGACCCCGCTGGTCTCGCGATCCAATCGAAACACCAAATGCATCGTCGGTAAGCCCGTGTACTCGCGAGCGGCTCCGACCAAACTCGACCACGGTCCCGCCTTCGACGGATGGCACACAACGTCGCCGGGTTTGTTCACGACGAGCAAGCGATCGTCCTCATAAATCACCCAGGATTTGATTTCCTCGAGCGTGATCATGCGGACTTTCCCCGTCGTGACCTGTCGCGGCCACGCACAAGCTAGCCACGGATCATAGCTTAACTTCGGTGCGCCGCCACCCGCTGCAGAATCAAGCGTCACGTTGCCACCTTTTTAAGCCGAAAGCGCGCCAAGACTATCGCCGCCAACCGCGCGGCCAAGGGCTTCGACAATTTGGAGACGAAAAACGTCGAGACCTTGTTCTTCCAACCCGGCACCACGAGGCTGCACCCCGATTCGACGGCTTTAAGCGTGGCCGTGACCACATCATCGCACGTCATACTGAGACTTTCCGCGACGCTTCCCTGCTTTAAACCCGCGCGCCGAAAGAAATCGGTCGCCGTCGGCCCCGGACACAACGCCAAGGCCCGCACGCCCGTGCCGCGCAATTCCTCGTTCAAAGCTAAACTCCAATGCAGGACAAACGACTTACTCGCGCCATACGTTGCCATGTACGCCGTCGGCTGGAAAGCTGCAGTCGAGGCCACGGTCACGATGACGCCGCCGCGCCGCCGCAGCAGAGGCAACAAAAGCCCCGTCAACTCGACGACCGCACGCACGTTCACATCGATCATTTCCGTGACGTGCTCAATGCTAGGCTCAGGAAAATGTCCGTAGGCCCCGAAACCGCTATTGTTTAACAACAGCACACGCCCCTCGGGCGCAGCTTTTTCTAAAAATACCTCCACCTCGGCGGCAATTTTTTTCAACACCACGGACTGGGCGAGGTCGCAGGGGAAATGCCGCAGCTTGATCGAGTGCGCATCAAACTGCGGATCGCGCCGAGATAAGTTGCAAACCGCCAAAGCGGGGTTCAACGCTAGACATCGTTCGATGAAAGATTTTCCAATACCGGAAGATCCGCCCGTCACTATGACGGTCGTGAAATCCTTCAGCGCTTCGTTTAACGGGGCCATGGGATGGGTAGTTGATTTTGAACTTTTCGACAGCCGACCATCCGGCCGACTGCGGTAACCCAAAACATACGCAGAAACATGAACAGACAAAACCACCACGAACTGATCGTTTCCGGCATCCATCTTGAGCTGACTCCGTCGCTCAAAACGTTTGTCCGCGAGAAATCAGAACGGTTGTTCAGACACGAGGAGCGCATTGTGCGTCTCCGCGTCGAGTTGGAATACGACCCCAAAGAGACCGTTGGGACTCGTTTCAAAGCCAAAGGTCACATCGCCATCCAAGGCCCCGATATGAATGCGGTCGTGGAATCCGACGAATGTCACAAAGCCATCTCTCTGTTGATCGATAAACTCGATCGCATGCTCCGCCGCCGATCCCGCCTATTTAAGGTCAAACGCCACAACGATCAAAACTCCCACCTCGAAGAGCTAAAGCTCAATCAAGCAACGTAGCACCCAAGGCCTAATGCCGACGAAAGAATCGTCGTAATTAATGAATTCGACCGCGCCGCCTCGCCCTTAGGGACAGCGCGGTTTTTTGTGCACATTGCAACCAGCCCTGCCGAATTAAACGCGAGCCGCTGCCGCGTAGCCCTGAACGATGCCATCAAACGAACCGTTGCTAAAAAAAGCCACAACTCGCGGCGCCTCGGGCGGCAATGTCTCCATTTTCAATAACTCCAAAAGCTCAACATTACTCGCCGCCGTGCGCGCATGGATTCCGGCCCGCTGGAGATTCAGCACAACGGTTTCTGGTTCGAATCGCTCTTCGGCTTTTAATTTATCCGGTCGATTTACCGCTCCTAGGTAAACTTCGTCGGCGAGGGCCAAGGCCTGCTCGAAGCCGACCTGCATCGCCCTAGTCCGAGCGGTGTTGCTCCGAGGTTCAAAAACCGCAGTGAGCCGCGCCCCTGCATACCGCGCCCGGAAGGCACGCAATGTCTCAGCCAGCGCCGTCGGGTGATGGCCGAAATCTTCGATCACGGTCAGTTGCGCCGTGCGGAGTAAAATCTCCTGTCGTCGTTTTACCCCGCGGAACAACGCCAATGCATTAAGCGCAAAGTTGGTCGGTTTTTCAGGACAAACCGCGAGCGCCGAGGCCAGCGCAGCCATCGCGGCGTTCCGCGCGTTATATATCCCGGACTGCGCCCAAGTCACATCCGCCCAATGTTGTCCGCGCCAAAACAACGAAAACTCAACACCGCTCGTTCCCTCCGCAAAGTTCTGAATACGCAGATCATTGTGCTCCCCGGTTCCAACTCTCACGACCTGCGTCCAGCCCAACGGCCCCAAGGCGTGGATATTAACATCATCTCCATTCAAGACGACGTAACCAGTGCGCGGGACGATGCGCGTGAAGTGCAAAAATGTCCGTTGTACGTCTGCCAGATCACGAAAAATATCCGCATGGTCGAACTCGAGATTGTTAATGACCGCGATATGTGGAGCGTAGTGGATAAATTTGCTCCGCTTGTCGAAAAACGCGCTGTCGTATTCGTCGCCCTCGATCACAAAAGGATCGTTGGTTGCGCCGAGGTGGTTCCCCACTGGTGGATCAAGCGGCACGCCGCCGATTAGAAAACCTGGATCGCGGCCCGCCGCGCGCAGCAAATAGGCGGTGAGCGCAGTCGTCGTCGTCTTACCGTGTGTGCCCGCGATGACGATATTCCTCCGTCCTTTTAAAACAAAATCCGCCAGAAACGCCGGCAAAGAAGTAAACGGCAACGCCCTCGTATCGAGCAACCACTCGACCTCCACATTTCCACGAGACATCGCGTTACCCACCACGACCAGATCCGGGGTGAGTCGCGCCAACCGCGCCGCCTCATACCCTTCGTGCAAGGTGATACCAGCGGCGTGGAGCACGGTACTCATCGGAGGATAGACACTGGTATCTGCCCCGGAAATCTCATGGCCGGCCGCTCGCGCGAGCAGCGCGGCATTCCCCATCGCCGTGCCACAGATGCCCATAAAATAAATACGGAGCGGCTTTTGGAAGGTATTCATGAGTGAAACTTTAAACGTGCAGAAAAAATTCGATTCGAAAAGTATCGATTCAGGCGGCGCGAGTTCACATCAGGCTCACGGGATCAACGTCGATGACCTGCGTGATATCATCTGACCAAGCAAACTCGGCGCGTAATTTCGTCAGGTCACCGATCACCTGAGTCACACCGCTGACAAAGTACCAGAGCTGCCAACGATACTCATCTTTAATTTTTTCGATGGGACAAGGCGACGGCCCGCGCAACTCGATTCGCGCTCCCAGAGTTTTCTCGACGAGCTTAGCCCATTGTTCGGAAAAAAACTTAAGTTTTTCCGGATTCGGCCCACGAAAGAGATGGTGAATCAAGTGCCGATAAGGGGGATAGTTGAAATCTTTTCTGAGCTTTAACTCAGCGGCCGCGAAACCGGCAAAATCCGCGTGACGGGAAAATTGGATCGCTTCGGCCTGAGGCGTAAACGTCTGCACCACGACTTCGCCGGCCCGATCCCCACGGCCCGCCCGTCCGGCGACTTGGACGAGTAGTTGGAATGTACGCTCGTTGGCCCGGAAATCCGGGATGTGCATGGAAATATCGGCGTCAATCAAACCGACTAACGTAACGTTCGGAAAATCGAGACCTTTGCCGATCATCTGCGTGCCGATGAGCACGTCGATTTTACCCAAACGAAAATCCCCAAGAATTTCTCGGAAACGATTTTTTTTACTCATGGTGTCCGTATCCATCCGTTCCAAACGTGCGCGCGGCAACACTCGGCGCACCGCCTCTTCTACCCGCTGCGTACCGAGTCCGCGCCAGCGAATTTCCGGCGCTCCGCACGCAGGGCAACGCGTCGGCGCCGCCCGCTGCTCAGCGCAGAGATGACACCGGAGCGTTTCATCGCTGCGGTGGTAAGTCATGGTGATCGAGCAATGCGGACACTCCTCGGTGTGGCCGCACTTGGTGCACAGCATCGAGGAAGAGTAACCGCGACGATTGATAAATAAAATCGTCTGTTCGCGGCGCTCGAGGCGCGCATGCATCGCGTCTACCAGCTTGCGCGAGAGCGTGGTCAGGCCGCGCTGCTTCATCACCTCAATCTTCATGTCGACCACGTCGATATGGGGTAGCTTACGATTATCGACGCGCTGTTTTAGCTCGAGCAACTGGTAACGTCCCGATTGGGCATTGTGGAAACTTTCGAGCGATGGTGTCGCGGAACCCAATAAACACACCGCGCCGTTTAATTTCGCCCGCATGACCGCAACATCACGTCCATGATAGCGCGGCGATTCATCCTGCTTGTAGGCAGGTTCGTGCTCTTCATCGACGACGATCAACCGGAGATTTTTTACCGGGGCGAACACCGCCGAGCGCGCACCGACTACGACCCGAGCCTCACCCGTAGCCAAGGCTAGCCAACCATCGAGTCGCTCGCCTTCACTCAAATGACTGTGCCAGACCACGCACTTATTACCGGGCGCAATCGCTTCAAGGCGCGCGCGTAGCCGCGCCACTGTCTGGGGCGTCAAAGCCACTTCTGGTACTAAAAATGCCACGCCGCCGCCTGATTTCAGGACCGTGTCGATGGCATGCAAATAGACCTCGGTCTTCCCCGATCCCGTGACACCATGCAATAAGGAGACGCTAAATTTCTCACTCGCGAGTTTCGTCGCTACAGCGGCAACCGCCGCGTTTTGTTCTGCGTTCAACTGCGGTGGCTGCGCTGCCACAAGCTCACCGCGCGCGTGATCATCGGCATAGGCGACGCGTTCAACGCGGAGCGTGGTTTCTTGCAGAATACCACGCCGCACCAAGGCGCTCGCCACGGCAGCTGTGACATCAAGCCGATTCAGCACGAGCGATTTTTTCTGCGGACGAAATTGTTGCTCGATAAACTTATACAGTCGGGCCTGTTGCGGCGCCCGTTTCTCGAGTTGCGCCAATTCCTCGGCGTTTAGACGTTGGAGCAACGAAAGCTGTTTCTCTTGTTTCAATCCCGCGCCGTTACGCACGGCCACGGGAATCATGGTTTCGATGATTCCATCCAGAGGAGCGGCATAATAACCCGCCATCCAACGAGCCAATCCCAACAAATCAGGCGGTAACGCCGGAAAGGGATGTAAAACCTGCGCGAGCGCTTTGAGTTTTTCTAAAGGGAAATCTTTCGGCGCCCCAATCTCTCCGACGATCCCTAGTCGCAACGTCCGCCCCACGGGCACACGCACCAACGCCCCGAGTTGCGTATCCGTAACCATCGGCTCCGGCACTTGGTAGTGCAGGACCTTATCAAAGCCAGCGAGCGGATGAACCCCAACAATCATAAAGCGTGAGCGTGAGGCTGAGCTAAGGCCGGCCGCAATCCCTGCCTTTAAGTGATAGCGCAGCTCAACGCAGACCAAATAATTGTTGCAACACGTTCTCCAAATCCTTGCCGACCACCCAAGCGCCGCGGCGGGACACCGCGAGGGTCTTGCTGCGTTGGCGACGCTCGACCTCGGCATTCACACTCAAGATGCGCGGCTGATCTCGCGGCAAGCCTGCGACCTCCATCGGCGAAAGTGGAGTCCATGAGATCGGCAGTCCTGTCCAACTGAATTTTATTTCCCAGCCGCCCACCGGTCCGAGCGGGAGCGGTTTGGTCAGTAATGAGGGATAACGCGTCACAAAATCGGGCGTGCGCATTGTGGCGATGCGCACGGTTACGACCGGTTCTAATTGTGCGAAATAGTCCTGAAACGTATTCACGCGCTTGGTGCGCCAAAGCCCGAGAAAATCCAGCGGATCAAGGCCCATCAGATTCATTCCGTTCCAAAGCCCTTGCTCATTTGCACTACCAAATTTTTTCTGAGCATACCAATTCTGAAAATCACGTGTAATCATCAGGCCAATTTCAAAATGCAAATGCGATCGATCCTTTGGTATGCTGTACCCTCCCGAACTGTGTCCCATCGTGCCCAGCACCTGCCCGACCTTGACCACGGCGCCAACCCGCAAGCCCGGAGTAATCCGAGCCAGATGGGCATAAAGCGTGTATACCCCTGGAGTTTCTTCAGGATGCTCTAGGACGATGTACCGCCCATAACCACTGTCACCCGCCGAGCTGTTGATATGACGCACCACACCCGCCATCGCTGCAAACACGTCATCCATCGGCTCCCCGCGTCGGTCTCGCGACTGTGGGACGATGTCGATCCCTTCATGAAAATTAGCCCCCCCACTCCGCACGCCCCCGAAGCCGCCTGAAGCCGGATCACCAGATCCGGCCTGCTGCAAAAAACTAGCCGGCGGTTTGCCTTGGTTCCAGGCCGGATGAGGCGTCGGCCACGCAAACTCGACCCGTGATGCGCCAACACCGCGCACAGCAAACAGTACAAAAATTAAAAAAATCAGCAGGCGGGCATTCATGACTTACGTTGGATGTCTTTCTGGATCTCAAGAGAAGTGCGCTTCAAATCGCGCACTAAACTCTCGAGCTGTTCATCCGTCATTTCAACAAAGATGAACAAAGTGCCATCGGTAAACGGGGCCTCAATCTTGCGCGCACCGACCGGAACATCGTTGAGTGTCAAAACGAGGCGCTTGCCTTGATTCGAGCCCGTGAGCCGATAGAGATCACGCGTCGCTGCCGGTGTGAGTTGTAACATCAGACACCGACCAAGATCAACTTGGGCCACTTCGGCGTTCACGATATCGATCTCCGTGATCATCGCTTTTGTCCCAATCGAAATCACCACCCCGCTTTTTGGTAATGTCTTCGTCGGGCCGCGACCATCCGTTGATTCAAGAAACAAACGCGCGTGTGTGGGCGAGAAATCCGTCGGACCCTTCGACTGACAACCAGAAAAACCGAGCGCGGTCACTGCCATGATCGCTGTCAAAAAGGGTGAAACACTCATGGTTTTTAGTTACGGTTTTGGCTAGAAATTTTCTCGACGCGCACAGCCCATTGAGCCCCGCGCCCGATATGATGCGTTTTCGCAAAATCTCCCATATTTAGCGCAACGCTCAGGTTCATGAGGCTGTTGATATAAAGCAAGGGAGCCCCTTCAGCCACATCTCCGAATGATCGCACGTAGGGCATTTCCCCCTCGTATATATTGCGACCTGTTTGCGTGATAGTGACGCGAAACCGTTGCCCGTATTTGGGATCTAATCGCGCAAAAAGCTCCTCATCGAGATTCGTCCACACGTTGCCATATTGATAATCAAGCGCCGGAATCGTACCCGCCAAAGCTGCACCCTCCAACCGCGCCCGCTCGTAGTCGAGCGTCACAACCCGAGCCGGCAGCTGCGGCCCCACGTCCTTGAAAGCAATCACCTCCGCCGCCAGACGCGCCCCGACAAACGCGTAAACATCTCGCCCATGAAACGTATAGGAACGCTCAGTACCGTGCCGGCGATTTCTCGCTTCATCGATCTCACGTACCGCGACAATCCCGCATTCCTCGGCGACCAAGGTAAACGTACCATTGTCCGGACCGACAAAAAAATGACCTGTACGAGTCTCCAGTACGACGGACTTACGCTCCGTACCCACGCCCGGATCCACCACGGAAACAAAGACCGTTCCAGTCGGCCAATACGGGACCGTCTGCTTCAATCGATAGGCCGCCTCCCAGATATCAAACGGCGTATTCTCATGACTGAGATCGAAGATCGCCAATTTCGGGCTAACCCCAAAAGCCACTCCTCGCATCGCGGCCACGGCACCATCTTTCACCCCAAAATCGGTCTGCAACACAAGCGCGCGCTGAGCCAGCGCTAGCGCCGTCAATGCCCAGCACACCGTCGCAGTAAGCAACAACGTCTTTAGCTTCATAAAGAAATTTGCTCAGATTCGATTTCAAACGCCGCCATGATCTCCGCGCCGACCGTATCGGCCAACAGTCGCCCGCGATTCGTCAGCCACAATCGAGAGCCCGCTCGTTCAGCCAAACCCTCAGCCACCAAACGATCCGCCAACACCTCCACCACCGGCCAAGGCGCCTCGGGGCAACGCGCCCGCCATGGCGCGAGATCAACACCAGCATTCCTCCGCAGCCCAAAAACCAACGCATCCTCAGCCAACAACGCCGGCGTCAAAGCCACTCGATCTTCCGTCAAGCGCTCACCTCGCGCCACGCGTTCGCGCCAGAGCGCGAGATCCGCTATATTCGCCCCCCGCCAACCTGCATGTTGCGAGGCGGCCGAAGGCCCGAGGCCGATCCACTCGTGCATGCCCCACGTGTTCAAATTATGGAGGCAAGCATGTCCTGGCCGGGCGAAATTCGACACTTCGTATTGCTCGTATCCCAGCTGCGCGAGCCGCGCCCACGTCTCTTCGTAAAGCCGCGCCTCCCGCTCGATATCCAGCTTCACCTTGCCCTGCGAAAGTTTCACCCACAACGCCGTGTCCTCCTCAAACGTCAGGCAATAAGTCGAGAGATGATCCGGCGCGAGGGCCACCGCGGCGTCGATATCCGCCATCCAGCTCGCCTCATCTTGTCCTGGCAGGGCAAACATTAAGTCCAAGTTTACGCTGCGAAATCCCGCCGCACGAATACGCTCATGCGCGCGATAAATCTGCTCCTTCGTGTGTTGCCGGCCAAGTCCCTCGAGCAGCGCCGGCGAGAAACTTTGCACCCCAAGCGAAATGCGCGTCACGCCGATCGCCTTGAACGCCGCCAGACGCTCCACTGTCACCGAGGCTGGGGCCAACTCGACCGACCATTCCTGCGGCTCGCCCAGGAACCGTTCACGCAACGTCGCTCCCAATACCTCGATTTGCCGCGGCGCCAGTAACCCCGGCGTGCCGCCACCCCAAAAAATCGTCGTGATTGGGCGCGGCCAATCGACGAGCGTCGCTTCGGCCTTCACGCCATCAAGGAAACCAAGGACCGTTTCCGCTGTTGGCTGCGTTTGGTAAAACGCACAAAAGTCGCAAGTGGAGGCGCAAAACGGCACATGCACGTAGAGCCCTAGCGGAGCCCCGCCTACACCTTTGGCTTGCGCTGTGTCGGAGGCGCTCATTACTTGCCGAAATTAACCGCTCTGGTTTTCACGCTCAAACGTCCAATGCATACCAACCGAATTTCTCTCGCGAGAAAAATCCTTCTTTCTCTCATCGCCGCGCTCGGCCTCGCCTTGCTCAGTGGTTGTGACACCGTCGTACTGACGAACCTCACTGCGCCTTCGTTGCCGGAGAATCCGTCTCAAATTTACACCTTCACCCTGCGCGTGACGCCCAAGACCGCTTCGGTCAATGCCTCCAGCATTGCGCCCAAGATCATCATCGATGGCCAAAGCTTCCCGATGAAAACCAGCGGCCTTGGCGGTGGGATCTACGAATTCGAGTACCAACTGCCCAATGGACGCGATGAAGTCGCCTACTACTACCTCGTGCCCTTCCGCATCGAAACTCAAAACGGTTCCTCGGATTCCGAAGTCTACACCGAAGTCGTCCACGCCAAGATCGTGCGTCGCTACGTGCTCTCGCTCGAGGTCAACCGCGGGCCGATCGGAGCCCGCATCAGTGTACTCGGCCGCGGCTTTAGCCCACAAGACACGATCTTTTTTGACAACCTACCCGCGCGCACGACCTACGAATCACCCAATTCGCTGAGCTTCTACGTGCCAGCTATTGAGGCCAATAAAAACTACCGCATTATGCTCGGCAGCGCCGCCGGCAACTCTCCCGTAGGCACCTTCCGCGTCGATCCGAGCAGCCTAAACGTCTCACCCGCCGCCCTCACCCTGCGCAGCGGTGAACGCCAGACGCTCACCTTCAATGTCCCTGTTTCCGCGCCTCCCGGCGGCCTCCTCATCGATGTGACCACCGATGTCCCCGAGAGCGTTATCATGCCCGAGATCATCGTCCCCCAAGGCCAAACCTCCGTCATCATCACCGTCGAAGGCGGCAAGCCCGGCACGGGTAGCCTCTTCCTCAAGGGCTACGGCGCCGGCGAAGTCACGATTCCTGTCTCCATTGGGGCGAAGTAATTTCGACGTTTTAATCCTTCTCAATGAGCCGGTCCGAGAGGACCGGCTTTATTTTCTCAGGCAACTCCCACGTGACCTCGCCCACTCGATGATCACTCACCTCGCGCCAACCCGGTACGTCGTAAATTTGCGCCGCGCCGCCTTTCACGGCAGGCATTAAGATAGTCTTTGCTGAAACCCACTTCAGTAAGTCGATCCGCCGGACCATAATTTTCGAAGTTGTAAGTCGCGAGCGCTAACGTCCCGGG
>CAMDRP010000002.1 GCA_945906965.1 Opitutus sp. GAS368
AAAATGCTTGAGCCTTAAGTTTGGCTTAAAGTCTTTATCCTCGCAAGTGATGGATAAGATCGAATGCCGCTTTAACCGCACGGGGAAAGTGTCACCTCTTATGTGGCACTTTTTTAAACAGCGGTTTTAAGCGGGTTTAGATTTTTCCAGCGTGATCAACACCACGGAGGTGATGATGATCGCGGAGGCGATCAGGGTGCGCGTGCTGATGGGTTCGTCGAGGATCAGCCAACCGAGGAAAACGGCGACGATGGGGTTGACGTAGCCGTAGGTGGCGACGTGGGCAGGCGCGCAATTTTTCATCAGCCACACAAACGTCGAATAACCGACCAATGAGCCGATGCCCACGAGGTAGATAAACGCTAGCCACGAGCGTGGGCTCACCGCGTTAACATCGAAGCGGGCGAAGTCTCCGTGCAGCCCCGCGACGAGCAACAGCGTCGCGCCACCGCCTAGCATCTGCAATGCGGCCGCTTGCGCGGGCGTGGCGCCGTGTTGTGCGTGGCGCGAAGTGATGGAGCCGAGCGACCAGGCGACGCAGCCGATCAGAATCGCGATCACGCCGCCAAGGTGAAGGCCGCCTTGGGCGGTGTTTTGCCACGGGGCGGCGAGCCAGACGACGCCGATAAAGCCGAGGAGCATCGCGCCAAACGTACGGGCCGTCGGGCGGACACCACCGGGCCACGCCCACTCGGTCAGGACGATAAACAATGGGCCAATGCCGATGAGCAACGCGATGATACCCGAGGGCAAATATTGCGAGGCCCACACCACGGCGCCATTGCCGCCGAGCAGGAGAAAGGCACCGATGAGGGTATTGACGCGCCACTGGTGCAGGCTGGGCGTGGGCGCACCACGGAGTTTTAAAAACGTAAAAAGCAAAGCGCCCGCAATAAGGAATCGCGCGGCGGCCATCAGGAAGGGAGGCATCGTCTCGACGGCGATGTGCATGCCTAAGTAGGTGCTGCCCCAGACGAGATAAATTGTGGCGAAGGCGCCGATGAGCGCGGGGCGGGAGGGAGTGGCGGCGGAGGCGGGCATGGAATGCAGAGCGTGGTGTGCCTCAACCCGATGGCCGATCCGAGCTCATAATGATTCCGCGGCGAGGCATGGGAGGACTTTTTGTTATCTTTTTCCGCCGAACTTAAAAACCAGAAACATGCAATTATGGTAAACGTTGGCCGCATGTTTGCATCATCAGCTGGATTGAAGCGGTGTAGTATGGTGGGCAATAAGATATAACGTATACGTTATAGGCTTGAAAGAAGGCTCCACGCCTAGCTTATCGTTGCACTGTGGCAAAACGGGTTGTTATCATCGAAGATAATACAGTCTTTCGCAAGATGCTGTCTATGGCGTTAGTCCGCGTTCGTGGGGTCGTTATGAGTGCCGCGTTTGATTTAGGTAAAGAAGGTTTGGAGTATTGCCTGCGGACGAAACCGGACCTTTTGGCCGTGGATCTTTTTTTGCCGGATCTGCACGGCTTGGAGATCGTGCGCGAAGTGCGAGCGCGGTTGCCGGCGACGCGGATTTTGGTGCTTACAGGTCATCCCGATGGAAATCTGCCGGCGCGCCTGGTCGCGCAGGGTGTCCATGGGTTTGTCGATAAGGCGGCCCCTTTGAGCTACATCATGCAGGCGATGGAATCGTTGATGGAGGGCGGGATGTTTTTTGCATCGCATGTGCCGCCGAAGGGAGCGACGCCCTCCGCGCAGGCCGCATTGCCCAAAGTCGTGGCGGGAGCTCGGAGTGACCCGGAGGCTCTTTCGTTGGAGGCGGTGAAGGTGCTTTCAGCGCGCGAGATCGAGGTGGCGCGGTTGGTGGCGGAGGGATTTTCTTCCAAGGAATTGGCGGCGCGTCTGGGCTTGAGCGTGCGCACCGTCGAGAAACATCGCGCTAACATCATGGAAAAAGTCGGCGTGCATGAAGTGGCCAGTCTGGTGCGCTGGTGCGTGCAGACCGGCCTAGTGAAAATGTGAGCACGCCGCCGCTGCGCAGGGCGTTGCGCGGGGCTTAGGCCGGTGCGCAAGCGTGGCGTGGACTCAGCCGCTGACGAAGCGCGCGAGGAGTTGCTGGATGCGTTGGTAGTCGGCGCCGAGGGCCTCGACCTCGGTGCGGGTGGGGGCGCTACCGCCGGATTTGAGGCGGAGTTCTAAATCGCGGGCGCGCGTGGAAAGTTCGTAAGCCCCGATCAGATGTGCGGTGCTTTTGAGATTATGTGCGGCGATCAGGTGGGGACTCGGCGTGATGGCAGTGCTGCTGGGCGCGGCGAGCGTGTCGATGAGGTCGGCGGTATCTTGCAAAAAGACGCGGGCGAGTGCTTGGGCTTCGCTGGGGCCAATCATCGCTGCTAATTCGACGAGAGCGGGAGTGGGAGGAACCGCTTGGGGCATTTTGTGAGTGGGCGGGTCGCGGGTTCAGGTGCGCACGGAGCCGAAGGTGTAATGGAGCGTCCATGTCCGGGTGGCGCCGGGCGCGAGTGCGGTGACGAGGTAGGGCTCGATGCTCCACGTGTTGCTGTTGCCCCAGATCGGGCAGAAGTCGGGCGTGAAATCGGCCGAGAAGGTGACCCCACTCAGGTGCGGATGCGAGAGGTGGACGTGGAGGGGTTGGCCGGGGGCGATGCGCAGGGGTTCGAAGTGGCCGTCGAGTTCGTTTTCGAAGCGGCGTTTGAACGAGAGCCGGTTACGGGAGTCGAGGGCGTAGCCAGGATTTTCGGGAAAGCTATAACCGGCGGGTAATTCGCAGGTGAGGAGGCGATCGGTGAGAGCGAAAAAAGGATGCGCAAACCAATGCAACGGCAGGGTGCGCGCCCCGGTGTTGGTGAGGGTCGTGGTGGAAATGAGGGTGCGGCCTTCGAGGGCGACGCGGCGGGTGAGTTGGGTGCTGTGACCGTCGCCGGATTGGTCGGTACGGAATTCGAGGGCGGTGGCGGCGGGCGTGATGCGCCACGAGCAGGGCTCGGTCACGATAGGTTTGCCATCGGGGCCGGGTGCGACGCGGCCGATGCCGATGATCCAGCCGTGGCCGTCGCGGAGCATGAGGGGGCGTTGGGTGCCGAATTCGGCGTAGCGAAACGATTCCGGGAGACCTTGGCCGTTGAAAGCTTTGGGATTCGGGTGGGGCCACTCGGGGCCGGCGACAAGCGGGCCGCTGCGGGGATCTTGGACCTGCCAGATGTAGCCGCCCCAGCAGAAACGGATGCCTTGGTGCGCGCGATCCGTGGGATCGGCTGGATCGAGGAGTTCGACCGAGAGTTCGGCGTTAGCGAGGGTGAGCACGGGGCCGGGGCCGGGGGTGGGGGCGCGCGGTGCGCGGGGTGTGATGCGCGAGGCGGGTTATTTTAAGCGGCGAACACGCAAGGTGGTGTTCTTGCCCTCGACGTTGAGGGCATACGCGCCGGCGGGGCGGGGTTGGATTTCCACTTCGCGGCCGACGAGTTCGACGGTGATGGTTTCAAGGCCTTCCCAAACTTGGCCGTTGTCGAGGGCGAAGCTGTTGCCGCCGACCCAGCCGGTCGCGCGGGCTTTGAGGATGGGTTCATTCTTCCAATCGCTATTAAGCGAGGGCAGTCCGAAGCGTGCTAGGCCGCTGCGTTTACGCTCGCTGGTGACGGCCGCGGTGGTGGCGACGACGACTTGCTCGGCGGCTTTGCGCTCGGCGGCGACGCTGACGTTGGCCCTGAAGTGGCGGATGAGGGCAGAGTCGATCACGCCGATCTGTTCGGACGTGAGGCGGTCGAGGCCGGCGCGGGCGTAATCATCGGCGGTCATGATGACTTTGAGGCCGGGGAAGTCGTCGGCACGGACGACGCTTAACGAGAGCAACACAAACGCGATGCAGCGGAAGGAGCGTAGGGTTTTCATGAGGAGTATGTGGGAGGAAGAGCCGAGGGAGGGGGAAGGAGGGATGGGGTTTCAGCCTTGATGAAATCGGCACCGATGGTCTGCGCGGTGATGAGTTCGGCGAAGGCGCCGCCGCGAGCCAGCAGCGTGTTGTAATCGCCTTCTTCAAGCACGGCACCGTCGCGGAGGACAACGATGCGATCGGCGTTTTTGATGGTGCTGAGGCGGTGCGCGATCGTGATGACGGTGCGACCTTGGGCGAGGCGGTCGAGGGCCTGTTGGATGAGACGCTCGCTCTCGTAATCAAGGGCCGAAGTGGCTTCGTCGAGGATGAGGACGGGCGGGTTGCGCAAGATGGCGCGCGCGATGGCGAGGCGTTGGCGCTGGCCGCCAGAGAGCGTGACGCCGCGCTCGCCGATGGGCGTCTGGTAGCCTTGCGGCATTTTTAAAATAAATTCCTCGGCGTTCGCAAGGCGGGCGGCGGCGCGGACTTCTTCGTCGGTGGCGCCGGCGTGGGCGAAGCGGATGTTTTCATCAACCGTGCCGGAAAGTAGAATGCTCTCCTGCATGACGACGGCCATCTGGCGGCGGATCCAGCGCATGTCCCATTCGCTTTGCGGAACGCCGTCGATGAGGATCTGGCCGTTGGTCGGCGCGTAGAGGCCAAGGAGGAGATTGGCCAACGTGCTCTTGCCGGAGCCCGAGGGGCCGACGAGGGCGATGTTTTCTCCGGGGCGGATCGTGAGGGAAAACGATTCGATCACGCGTTTCTCAGTCTCGGGATATGTGAACGAGACGCGATCGAAGACGATGTCGCCGGAGAGACGTTTTTCGCGGCGCGCGCCGTGCCATTCTTCCACGTAAGGCGAGTCGATGAGTTCTTTGATGCTGGCGTAGCTTTCGCGGCCGGCGAACCAGGGTTCGCTCAAACCGATCACCATCTGCACCGGCGCCAAAATCACCGGTAGGCCCGCGATAAAGGCCACGAGCGTGCCGACCGTCATCTGGCCTTGGATCGCGAGGATCGCGCCACCGGCGACGACGAGTGCGGCGATGGCTTGCGTGCTCACATAGGTGAATGTGCCAAAAACCGCACTCACCCACGATTGATCGACGCGGCTGCGCGCGAAGTCGCCGCTGCTGCGGTCGAGCAATTGCTCGGCTTGTTTTTCTTCGCCGAAGCTACGCACGAGGCGGAGGGCGGAAATGAATTCGCTCGCGGTGCCGGTGAGTTTTTCCTGCGCGAGGCGGGCTTCGTGGTTGGTGATTTGAAGCTTCGCAAAAAAGCGCCACTTCGCGAACGCCCACACGGGCAACGCCAGCACGAGGATCGCCGTGAGCCGCCAATTGAGAAACGCCAGCACGAGAAAGACCCCCGTGCTGTACAAGATCACGGGCAGAAATTGGTTCAGCACCGAGTACAGCAACGATTCAATTTTCTGCGTATCGAACGCATACTTCGAGAGCAGTCGGCCGGTTTTCTGCCGATCGAGATAACTGAAACTTAGAAACTGCAGGCGGAAGAAAATGCGGCTGCGTAGTTCAACCATTAGGCGCGCCATGACCTTGGCCAGCTCATTGGCGCCTAGAATGGAGAACACGTAATGCATCCCAAGCAACGATGCGAAGAGCGCGGTGTGCAGCAGCACACTGCGTGTGTCGCCCGCTGGCACTGATTGATCGATGATGCGCGCAAAGATCAGCGGGCACGGCGCGATCGCGAGGCTCCTCAATAACGCCAGTCCGACGCCCGGCGCCAGCGCGCGGCGGGCGCGCCAGAGGTAGCCGAGGAGGCTGGGTGAATTGAGCGGCTCGATGGACATGCTGCACTAAAACTGACCAAGCCAAGCGCTACGCCAAGGGATTTTGTGTCCCTGGATGCGGTCATTAGCCGGCCACGCAGGGCGCGACAGTTGGCGCGTCCACCTGTGGACAGCGTCAAAAAATGCTCGATTATTTCGCCGCGCGGCGCGGGGTGCCGTCGCCGTGGAGCGAGTTGTAGTACGGATCGCCCGCGACGATGCTGCCGCGTTTGATGGGCTGGCCGGTGAACGCGCTTTTGTACAACGAGGTTAACAACTCGAGCGTGCGGCGTGCTTCGGGGCCGCTCAGGAGTGGGCGGCGGTTGGCGTCCATGTCGCTTACAAGTACTTCGAGTTGCGCGGCGTGGGTGGAGCCAACGTCGGCGGGAAAATTTTGCCAGGCTTGCGTGAGCGCGTCGCTCTCGGGCGCGGGTGCGGCCGGCGTGAAGCGCCAGTGTTCGCGGTTGTAACTGTAAAGGTGCGTGAGCTCGACGGTGGCGCGTTGGTAGTCGAGGCGGATGTAGGTTTCTTGGCGCGGGCTAAGGGCGCTGTTGACGACGGAGGCTTGGGCGCCGTTGGCAAATTGGATGAGCGCCATCGACACGTCTTCGACTTCGATCGCGCGGTCGAGGGTGGCGGCCATGGCGCGAATTTCGGCCCAATCGCCGAGCAGGTGGAGGAGATGATCCATCGCGTGGATGCCCAGGCCCATAGTGGGTCCGCCGAGTTCGGTGGCCCATTTGCCGCGCCAGGGCACTGCATAATAAGCGGCGTCGCGGAACCAGACGGTATTACAGACGGCGACGAGCGGGCGGCCGAGGAGGCCTTGGTCGGTGAGGCTGCGCAGGTGCGCGGTCGATGAGGCGAAACGCATCTGGAAAACGCACGAGGCAAATTTGCCGGTGCGGCGCTCGGCGGCTTCGATCAGATCGAGCTCGGCGAGTGAGGCGCAAAAGGGTTTTTCACAGAGGACCCAGGCGCCGGCTTCCATGGCGGCGATGCTCATCGAAGCGTGTAAGGAGGGCGGTGCGGCGATGAAAACGAGATCGGGTTTCTCCGCGGCGAGGGCGGTCGCGTAGTCGGTATGCGCGCCGGCGATTTTGTATTTGTCGCTGAAGGTCCGCACGCGCGTGGCGTCAATATCGACCGCAGCGGTGATGACAACTCGGCCCTTGGTGGCTTCGGCGGCGCGGACGTGGGCGTCAGCAATGCCGCCGGTGCCTACGAGAATAGCGCGATAAACTTTGCTCATGATGGTACGCTGGTGGCGGTGAGAGAACGCGCAGTGAAACGGGACATTCGGTTAAAAAGAGCGGGCAGGGGCATCGCGGGCAAGGCGTGATTATGGGATTCTTCAAAAACTTTCACGCAGGAGCGGGCCGCTCACCTAGGCTGTTTTTATAGGAAACTGCAGTTTTAAAGAACGCTAAATCTTGAATTTTCCGAGGAACAATGAGCTGTCGTGGCGACACGATGGCCCCATCCGGCGCGAAGACACGGTGCCGGGCGACACCGGGATCTGCTCGGGCCTTAAATCTCAGGCCACGCCGGCGAGGCGGAGGATTTTATCGCCGGTCAGGCGGCGCTCAGGCGGCAACGAATGTGGGGTGCGGTTGCCGTGCATGGCGGCGACGGCCTTGAACTTCTCTTGCGTGGCTTTAACAAACTCATCCACTGGGCGGGTTTCTCCGCAAATCGCCATGATCTCAGGGAGCCAGCGGTGGCCGTAGCGGACGTGATTTTGTTCGTCGTTGCGATCGAAGGCGAGAAGGGTGTCGGCTTCGAAGTCGTTGAGCTCGCGTACGCGGTCCATGACGTGGGCTTTGGCGGGGAAACTGCCGGCTTCAAATTCCATCGTCATCATCGCGTAGCGCTCGTGGGGCGGCATCTGGACTAGGATATTGTAAAGGTCGAGCGAGTGCTCGACGGTCATGAGATCGACGCCGAGTTTGGGCAGTTGGCGGAAGCCGAACTGGCTATGGCGCGATTCATCCCAAAGGTGGCGTGCCATGTCGTGATGCAGATCAAAGGGCGCTTGCGGCGTGTCGAAAAAGACGGTCGCGAGGTAATCCACCGCGTCCAATTCCATCATGAGCCACACGTAAACCATGAGGCGGATGACGCGGGCGTCGGTCTTGGGGTCGACGAGCCAAGGGCGGACGATCGGCGTCTCGGTGGCGTCGAAACTGAAGACACTCGAGCAGGTCGGGTACTTGCCGCGGTTGCAGGTGGCGGGATGCGTGAAGGGGCTTTTCGCGTGTTGCCAGACGTAGTTGGCGGCGAGGGGTAGGCGGGTTTCTTGGCCGAGCCAGCCGCCGAGATCATCGAGGGCTTGGGTGAGATGGAGCGACCATTCGCGGGCATCGGTGCCGGCGAGGTAGGGCGCGAGCTCGCGGGTGTGGCGTTCTTCGTCGGCGATGAATTCTTCGACGAGTTTTTTGGACGGCCAATCGGCGAGCGGATCGGTGACTTTGAGGTAGTGCCGATAAGCGGATAGCAGCGCCGGCTTCAGGACTTGATAGAAGCCGGCGGTGAGCACGAGCGCGTCTTGGGCGTTGGTGCCAACGGCCTCGGTGAAGATTTTTTTAACACTCTCGCGGACCGTCTCGGTGGAGCCGAACGACGTGAGCTCGCGGCCGCGTTCGCGCAAGAAGCGGGCGTGGCCGGCGGATTCCCAAGCGTGTTGGCAGAGGAGATATTTTAACTCCGGCTCGCCGACGCGGTAGATGAGCGTTGTAACCGTGCGCAGGAACTCGCGCTCGACCTCGAATAACACGCGGAGCAGACGCGCCATGTCGTTGACCGCAGCCATGCGGCCGGAGGCGGGTCGGGCGGCTGGGGCTGGGGCGGCGGTTTCGGCACTCATTGAGGTGGGCAAGGGGGTTGACACGGAAAATATTTCAGCAGATGCGGCCGCGTTTGCCGGCTAAAGTATGGCCGGGGGGATTCACGCCGACCCAACGCTCGTCGATGGGCTCACTGGCGCGTTGAAAGCGGGCGTCGCTGGAGATGCGGAGGCGGTTCTCGGTGCGGTTGTCCAGCGAGGCGTGCACGAGAAACATGCCGAAGGTGATGAAGTCGCCTGCTTCGAACTCGGTGGTGAGCCAACGGCCGCCGAATTTATTTACGACGGCGGGCGGGTTGTGCGAGAGCGTGCCCGTGAAGGACCATTTGCCGGCTTTGGCGGCCTCGGCGTCTTTGGGTTTATTTTCACAGAAGGTGTCGACGTCGCGGTAAATGTAGTTCTCGAGGAGATCCATTCGCTTGTGCGAACCTTCTAGGACCATCAGGCCACCGAGCTCGTAGGAGATGTCGCCGTAGGGGAGCCAGCACGTCATGTGTTTGTGCGTGCCGCGGCCCATGTAAGGCAGATCACAGTGGGGATTGGTGCCTTTACCGGGCCCGATGGCGCGAAGCCAAGTGAAGTCGTAGTGGCGGATGTCTTCGCCGTAAAATTGGCGGTAGAAATCGGGGAGGCGACCCGAGTAGAGAAGATTCTGGATGCGCGGGTTATTGTTGGTGAGCTCGGGTTTAAAGACATAGCCGGAGCCGGGTTTACAGATGCCGTCGATGCGCGGGAAATTTTCGTCGAGTACTCCGGCTTCCGCGAGGCCGTCGGTGAGGCTGGCCCGAGCATCTAGGACCTGGTCGCGATCGAGATAACCCTTCATGTAAAGGTAACCATCGCTGTCGAAGCGGCGGCGCAACTCTACGAAATCCGTGGCGGCGTCGGAGGAATCGCGGAGGAAGCCGAACTTATCGTCGCTCATCTCGAGTTGATGACCGTAGGACCAGATTTGGGGTAGGGTGGCGGTGCTCATGTGTAATGTGGCAAAATTAAGGGTCGTTGTGGCAGGAATGTAACTTGCTTTAAAGTACACCGAAAATGAAGCCAAAAAAATGGTTGTAATGGGATTTGGCATGTAGATTTTGGTGCAACGATGCCGACCCCCTTTCGGACGCAACCTTGGCTCACCAGCTCGGTGCGCACGCCACTGGGCGAACTCCAGTTGGCGGGTTCACTCAAAGATGCGCGGGGGCTCGATCCGCAGGCGATGCGGGTACTGGGGAGTTATTCGCTTATCTATATGGTGGATTTGGAGGGTTATTATTGTGACGCCAATGGGGTGAAACGCGATCTCGTCTCGGGTGATCTCGTGTTAATCCTACCCGAGCTGGCGCACGCTTACGGGCCGAAGCGCGGGCGAGGGTGGAATCAGATCTACTTTGTGTTTAATGGCCCGGAATTCGATTTTTGGAGGGAGCGCGGTTTGCTCACGCCCGAGCGCCCCGTGTTGCATTTAGAGCCGGTGGATTATTGGCGGCGGCGTTTTGAAGAAGTCGTAGGCGCGGAATCGCGGCATGGCGCGGGCGCGTCGATGCGGGCGATGGGGCGCTTTCTCCATCTGCTCGGCGACATCCTCGCGGCCAACGCTGACGCGCATGGCCACCGTGAGGTGTGGCTGGAGCAGGCGCTGCAACTGCTCGGTAATCCCGGCGACAACGGCTGGCCGACGCCCCAACACGTAGCGCGGACGGTCGGGCTGAGTTACGATAATTTCCGAAAACAATTCGCGGTGCGCACCGGCGTGTCACCGGGCCAGCACCAAAAACGCCAGCGGATCGAGCGAGCCTGCGCGGCGCTTTACCAAGGCAGCGAAGGTTTCAAGGAGTTAGCGCAGCAGTTGGAGTTCTGCGACGTGTTTCACTTTTCAAAGGCGTTCAAACAAGTCGTGGGCCTAACGCCGTCGGAATTTCGACGCAAGGTCCGCGGCGGTTGAACGCGCCGCAAGTGGTTGCGGTTATTTAAATTTCGGGCACGTCGTGCCCGGAGTGGGGAGCCACATCCAGCCGTTTTAGTCGCGGGCGGCGGTAGGCAATTTTTTCGCCCAGCGGCGGGAAGCTAGGACGACGTTGACGCCAGCGCCGGGGCGGGCAGCGAGGGAAATTTTGACCCCGGTGAGCAGGGCGAGCTCGCGGGCGGTGGTGTGTTCGACGGGTGAAGCGGCGGCTAAGATATGCAGGGAGCGAATGCCGAGGGAGGCGACGGTAGAGTCCATGGAGGTTTAGGGACTGAGGCGGATTGGTGTCCGCCGCAGCTTAGCCGCAAGCTCAAAGGACACTGCGAGCCAGTGCAGACCAAGATCCCCCTTGGAAATTACACATGGCAGACGGGAAATTTCATCGCAGGGTTTCGCTGCGTGCCGTCGATCGAGTTAATGATGTAAGCTGCGGGTGAATTGAACTGTGAGCGGTGTGTTCGTACTTTGAAGAGGTCTTTTTAATTAACCCCAGCCCCTTTAAGGATTTTTGTGAAACCCTGTATCATCATGTCATCGCTCGTCCGCTTATCGCTTTGGTTTGCCGTTTTAATGTTTCCCGTCGTCGCTTCGGCGGTCGCGGCCGCTCCGCAGCCGGAGCTGCGCACAGTGATCGACCAGGCGTTGCGCACTTCGGCGCAACAGTATGAATGGATGCTCGCTCACCTGCCTACGCAGGACCGTATGCCGCGCACCTTGGAAAAGGGTAAACTCGTCACCGTGCGCGAGCGCGATTGGACAGTCGGATTTTTCCCTGGTGCGCTCTGGTATCTTTATGAAGGCACTCAAATGCCCAGCTGGCGCGCGGCGGCCGAGCGCTTCACGCATGTGCTCGAGTCAGAGCAGCACAACAACCGGACACATGACGTCGGGTTTATCTTAAACAGCAGTTATGGTAACGGCCTCCGGCTCACCGGCGACGCAGCTTATCGCCCCGTGTTGCTCAAAGGCGCGCAGTCATTGGCCACGCGGTTTTCCCCCGAAGTCCGCTCGATCAGATCGTGGGATCGCAGCCCGCAAGAATACACGTTTGCGGTTATTATCGATAACATGATGAACCTCGAGTTGCTGACGTGGGCTGCCCGCAACGGTGGCGAATCCCGGCTCCGCGATATCGCGATTGCGCACGCGGACACCACGCTGGCGAATCATTTTCGGCCCGACAGCAGCACCTTTCACGTCGTGGATTATGATACCGCCACGGGTCGTGTGTTGCGCCGCATCACGCATCAAGGCACCGCGGATCATTCCGCCTGGGCGCGCGGCCAAGCCTGGAGTCTTTATGGTTATACCATGATGTTTCGGGAAACACGCGAAGTCCGCTATTTGGAAACCGCGGAAAAAGTCGCGAGTTTCATCATCAATCATCCGCGCCTGCCGACCGATAAAATCCCGTACTGGGATTTCGACGCCCCGGGCCAGCCCAACGCGCCGCGCGATTCCTCGGCGGCGGCGATCATGAGTTCGGCGCTCTTTGAACTCTCCGGGCTCACGCGCGATTCGGCGGCCGCGACGCGTTACGCGGCCTTTGCTGAGGCGCAATTACGCAGCCTCGCTTCGCCGACGTATCTGGCTGAACCCGGCACCAACGGCGGCTTCATCCTCAAGCACGCCACTGGTAATTTCCCGAAAAATAGCGAAATCGACGGACCGATCAATTACGCCGATTACTACTTCCTGGAGGCGCTCATGCGCGCGCGCGCCTTTGCGGGTTCGTCCGCTAAGCTAGCGGCCGCGGCGATGGAACTCGGTCGTGAAGCCGGAAAAGTCTCCGGTAAATATGCGCCGCTAGAGATCACACTTACGCTGCCGCTGGATAAAAAATCGGTGGAGCTGCGCTTCCGCAGCGCGCGCAACCGCACGATGAGCAAGATCACCGACATCGCGCCAAACCACCCTGCGCCGCAGACGGTGTTGCCTTCGCCCAAACCCGATAAGGAAGTTTGGTACCCCGTAGTGGATCTCGGCCTCAACGCCGGGATGAACGGTGTGCTGCGTTGGCAAACCGCGCCGCGGGTGGTCGCGGTGAATCACCATTTCCATGGGCAAGTAGAAACCGGCAAAACTGAAATGCGCGTGGCTGCCGAGATCCTTGAGTCGTGGGAAAACAGCGTTTATTGTGAGCCGGCCGTGGCGCTGCAGGATTTTTATTTGGCGGTACGCGTACCGGTCATCAACGGCGCCTTAAAATATTCGGTGGCCTCGCTCGCGGAAACGTGGGCGGGCACCGTCACGATGCTGGATACTGCCACGGGGCAGGAAGTCGAAGTGCTGCGTAATGAGCCCAAGCCTTTTGTTTCCGCTCAAATCGGCGGTGCGCCCGCCATCGCTTTAACGACGCCCAATCTCGAGCGTGCTTTGCTGGATTCGGTGAATTACCTTCTGCGTGCGCAAAATCGTAATTCTGCGAGTCCCACCGCCGGTGGCCTGCATCTTTTTTACGACCTTGATGCGCAGACGTATCGTTCCTCGCACTGGATCTGGGGCGCGGGTCCGGCGGTCTCAGCGTTGCTTGAGGCCGAAAAAATGCCCGCGATTGCCCGGCAATATTCTCCGCTCTTTTTGACCAAACGAGCAGATGAAATCGGGCATAGCGGATTGGCGCTGCGGATTCTCGATCCCAAACATCCGGCGTACGGCGTTTCACTTTCACGCTGGCGCCGGGCGATCGATCTACCTTTTGGCTACGAGCAATGTGCTGCGGTGTCCGATGCGCTCTTTTTGTCCGGTTGGTCGTGGATTCCTTTATATCAAGCCACGGGTAACGTCGAATATCTACGTGCGACGGAACTCCTCGCCGCTTCGACGGCGCGTTTGATGAAGGAGTACGAGCTGGTGCCCCAAGATTATTACGTGGATCGCCGTGAATGGTCCGAGCACACGATTGATGAATCCGGTTTCGGCGTGGAAGGCCTACGTGCGCTGTACGCCACCACGAAAGAGCCGCGTTACAAAAAACAAGCCGACGACTACATGAAGCAACATCTGGTCAAGCTCTCGCGCGACGACGGCTTGTGGGAGCGCGGCTGGAACCGGCGCACGGGCGTCATGCCGACCATCCGCATGACGCGGGGTTTGGGTTGGGCCATGGAAGGATTACTCGCGGCGCACGAGACGGTGCCCGAGGGCGATTATCTGACTCGAGCGAAGCGCTTGGCTGACTCGATGATGAAGTGGCAACGGGCGGACGGTTCTTGGGTTTTCATCGCGGATCAAGCGGTGGAGCGCTACGGCATCAGCGAGAAAGGCACGGCCTTGTGGTCGTTGTTGTTTTACCGCCTTTATCGCGCCACCGGTGACGCCCGTCATCTGGCGGTTGCGCGACAGGCGCTCTCGTGGTGCGTTGCCAACCAATACCGCGGACCCGATCCTGAAGCGCATGGCGGCATTGTCGGCATGACCGAGCATTCGGCGGTCGGCGCGGGTCACCGCGCTTGGTTCAAAGTAGCGTGCGCTTACACCACGGGCTTCGCGACGCTCGCGACCATCGAGGAGCTCAAAATCCAAGCGCACGACGCTAAGACCAAATAACGCCCAAACATAAACTCACCACGTGTCTCGCCAAGCGCGATACTTTTATATTTCCCAAAATTTTTGAAAACCAAGAACCCGATGAACTACCAACCCTTGTTAAACTCTCTGAAAAAGACCGCCTGCGGTCTGCTTCTGGTCACCGCGTGTGTGCACGCGCAAACCGCAACCAATCTTCCGGCCGATTCCGAAACCATTAAACTCTCGGCGTTCGAAGTGAAAACGGAGTCAAACCGCGGCTACACGTCTTCTGAAACGATGACCGGTAGCCGAGTGAAGACCCAGATCGTGGATCTGCCTTACACGGTCAATGTCATGACGAGCGAGTTCCTCGAAGACTTCGGTTTGCTCGAGCTTTCCGATAATCTTTCCCATGTCGGTGGCTTCACCGGTCTTGATATCGGCGGGAATTTTTTCCTGCGTGGTTTCTCGGCCTCTTATCAATTGCGCGACGGCTTTTTCAGGCTCGGGCGTTATGGCTCCAGCAATGTGGATCGCATTGAAATCATCAAAGGTTCCAGCGCCGCCATCTATGGCCGCACCTCGCCCGGCGGCATGATCAATATGATTTCCAAGCAACCCAAAGCGGAGAAGAGCCAAAAGCTCGCTTTCAACTATGGGGATTACGGCACGCAGCGCGTCACGCTCGAAGCGACCGGCTCGCTGTTCCCGACGGTTTTGGGCAAGACCAACTACGTTCTCACCGCCAGTCACTACCAACGCGACTTCGACATGGAGTACGCTCGGAATCGCAACCAAGAGTACTACCTCGCCATCGATCACGTGTTTGCGGACGGTTCGAAATTATTTTTGTCGGGCGAATATTTCTTTCAACTCCGCCACGCTCCGCTTTCGGCTGCGGCTTTGATCGTGGATCAAAAAGGCACCGCATCCACCGCGGACGACAAGGCCGTGGGTTATGCCCTCAATCTCGCTAAGTACAGCGCCTCGGGCCCCAACAGTGAACTTAACCGCGGCAACGACTCGTTCACGGCGTTTTACGACAAGAACATTAACTCGATCTTTAATCTGCGGGTCTCGGGCAACTATTACCGCGGCCGCCGTTGGGATTATAACCTCACGACGAACTGGCCCACGATTAACATCAACTCCGCGGCGGCCGCGGCGCCTTCCTCTTTGCGTGCTGCGACCCCGCAACGTGGACGCATCTTTCAAGATGGTGGCGGTTCTCAAGTTGATTTGCTCGCCCGCTACTTTACCAACGGTGGCAAGGTCGAGCACCGCACCCTCCTCACGTTTGATTTCAATGATTTCTACAACTGGAATCCCACCCTAAGTTACGTTGGAAGCGCCGATTTGGCCGCTTGGAACGTCCAGCGCCGCGTCATCCTCGATTCAAACTACAATCCTGCCGGTTCCATCGCCTATTTCCCCAAGTGGTATCATCAGGCTCAGGGCGAAACGTTCACCCGCAGCATCAAATTCCATACGCGCTTGCTCGGTGGTTTGGTGCGCCAACAGACGTCATTTTTTGGCGGGAGTTTGCTCACTTATGCCGGCGCGCGTTTCGATGCTGTAGAGCATAGCCATCGGGATCGAATCACTGCGGCTTCCTCCTTCACGCCGTTTATCCCCACTTACAAAGTGGGTGATGAGATTAATAAAAAAGTTACCGAGCTAAAACCCAATTTAGGCGCAAATTATAAACTTACCGAAAACATCCGCGTCTTCGCCAATTACAGCCAAAGCTTTTTCATGAATCAGGGCGACACGCCGCTCGATATCGCCAACCCGAGCTACAAGGCCGAAGTCGCGGATGGTTGGGACTACGGGTTTAAGGGCGGGTTTTTTAATAATCGTCTCACCTATACCGTCAGCGGTTTCTATATTAACCGCGAAAACGTCACGGTTCAGGATTTACTCGAATCGCCGGCGGGCTCTGGATTATTTGTCGAGCAATCGCGTCGTGATGGCAGTCAGCTGGTGCGCGGTTATGAAGTGGATCTGAATTGGAACGTCACCAACGAGTTTTCAACGCTCCTAAGTTACGGCGTGGTGAATTCGATCTATACCGATTACGGCGCAGCCAATCCCTTAGCCGTGGGTCGCGAGGTGCAGTACGTCTCTCCTTATAACGGCAGCGTGAGCGTCAAATATGCGCCCTCGCGAGGAATCTTGAAAAACTTCTCAGCCAATCTCGGCGTCACCTTTGTGGGTGCAACGCCGCTTTCGGCGCCCACCGCCGGCGATGTCTATTCGACGAATTCCAAGGGCGTTCGCACGCTCACGAGTTCGACCAACGAATGGAGTCTCAAATCCCCAGCTTATAGCCTCTGGAGCTATGGCATGCGCTACACCGTGAAGAGCAACGCGAGCCTAAGCCACACCTTGGCCCTTAACGTGAACAACATTCTCGACGAGGAGTATTTGCGCGCCGGCTCAGGTGGCTCTAACTCCCGTTTCCTCGGCGAGAAACGCTCCGTTTATTTCACGTACACGATCAACCATCGTGGTTCTCTATTTTAACATGCGATCGTTCCAGCCTCGGCGGGATCTCGGACGTGCTTTTGGGCCGGTCCTTATTCTGCTGGGGCTGCTGTGGCCGCAAACAGCGCTAGCGCAGGTCGGCACCAAGGCCCCCGCGCGGCCTAATGTGCTGCTGGTCATGATCGACGATCATGCGGCGCAACTCCACAGCGCTCTTGGTGGCAACGCGCGGGTGGCCACGCCTAATTTCGAGCGGATCGCCGCCCGCGGCACTTGGTTTACTCACGCTTACGCCGATTCGCCCGCGTGTTGTCCCTCGCGGACGGCTTTGCTGACCGGAGTGAACACGACGCGCAGCGGAGTTTATTACAACAGTCAGGCGTACCGACGCACCACAAGCTGGATTTCCCAAGTCCAGACCTTACCCGGGACCTTCAAGCAACAGGGCTATCTGACGGCGGGTTTCGGAAAAATTGGGCACAATAAATACCTCGCTGACGATGAGAAGGATTACACCCCTGGCTATTATCGCTGGTTTGATAACCCGCAACATGTCCGCTACACCGAAAAGGATCTGCTCCGCTACACGCTGCCGGGTAGTGTGACGAAAATGTGGTCGGATGCGTGGACCTGGGGTGTGCTGCCCGATGATTGGGACCGCAACGACCCGGAAAAATATCAACAGGACACCGAACAAGCCGTGCGTGCCGCCGCGATGCTGCGACAGCATCACGATCAGCCGTTTTTTCTAGCCTGCGGATTTTGGCGGCCGCACCTGACCTGGAACGTTCCGAAGCGTTTTTTCGACCGCTATCCACTGGATAAAATCGAGCTCCCCGAAGGTTTTAAACCTGGCGATTTGGACGATGTGCCCGCGGTAGCTCGCTGGCTTTCGACCCACCGTGGCGAATATGAATGGATCACCCAGCGCGATCTTTGGAAGCGCTGCCTTCAAGGCTATTACGCCGCGATCAGTTATGCAGACGAACAAGTGGGGCGGGTGCTCGATGCCTTGGAGTCTGGCCCAAATCGCGACAACACCATTGTCGTGTTCGCCTCCGACAACGGCTGGCACACCGGCGAGAAAGACCATTGGACCAAGTTTTATCTTTCGGAGCGCGGTTGCCGCGTGGTGTTTTCTGTCTGCGTGCCTGGTAATCAACCCAACGTAGTCGAAACGCCGGTGGGTTTGATCGACCTTTTCCCCACGCTGTTGGGCTTATGTAACCTTGCCGCGCCGCCAACGCATGCCCTCGACGGCTTTGATCTCACGGGCCTGATTCGCGGTACCGCGACGAAACGCGAGAAACCGGTCCTCTCCACCTTTGGCCGCGGGTGCCACACCTTGCGCGACGAGCGCTACCGCTACACGCGTTACCGCAACGGCGAAGAAGAATTGTACGATCACAGCTTCGATCCCCATGAATTTAAAAACCTGGCGTCGGATCCCGCCTTCGCTTCCGTAAAAACAGAGCTGCGAAAACATCTGCCCAGTACAGAAGCGCCCGAGGTTGAATACGCCTCCGCCGCGGAAAAATCCAAGGACATCAACCGCTGGGATGACGCCGTCCTCGACGCCGCCAAGCGCTGAGCCTAACGTGCGCCTTTCGCCGTGCCACGAATCGACGAGAGCGGATAATTGTACGAAAAATTGACGAACTGGGCAGTAGCGCTACGATTTTGCTTATGAAGATGCGCGTGCTTTCCGTAATGTGGATTTCGGGGTTATTGGCCGGTTCGGCCTCGGCGGCTTTGTTTCCCCAAGGTTTCACGGATCACATGCTGTGCTGCGGTATCGGACCGATGGCCGCCGCGGCGCGCGATGGCGCCGCGAATGACGGTGAATCCAGCAGCGGTGGTGCGGCCTTGGCGGCGGTGGTTCCTTCCACCCTCGCGGTTGCGACTCCGGAGGCTGCGGCCCCCGGGGCGAACATCCCGCCCGCCGAGCTTGAAAACGGTTATCTCAAACTGGGCTTTGATCGCCTGAGCGGATTTAAATTTGTCCCGCCGGATTTCGACCCAGCGGCCAACCCGAACGTGCAGCCTCCGACTGGCAACGAACAGATCCCGGACATCGTAAAAAGTTGGAGCGGAAAAAAAGCCGTGATTACGGGTTTCATGCAGCCGACCAAGCTCGAAAAAGGTAAGTGCACGGAGTTTATGCTCATGTCCAGTCAGATGGCGTGCTGCTTTGGCGCCGTGCCCAATATCAACGACTGGGTCGTCGTGCGGATGCCTGCGGGTGTGCCTGTTATGATGGATGTACCGATCTCTTTTTACGGCACGCTCAAAGTCGGCGCGACTTTCGAGAACGGTTACCTCACCGGCATCTACGAGATGGACGGAGAGAAAATGGGCGAAGTTAAGGGCTGAGCGCGGTCTGCGCGCCCAAAAAAATCGCGGCGCGGCGCGGCGCGGCGGTTTCAGCGCGAGATGTCGCGTTGCGTGAGGATACGGAAGCCGCGATTGCTCAGCGCTTGGCTGGCGGTGTCGGCGTCTTCGGAGCTGACGACGAGCGCGGCGCGACCTTCGGGGCGTTTGATGAAACTGTAAATGTAATGAATGTTGATCTCGGCTTCGAGGAGCGCGGAGAGCACGCCCTTCAATTCGGATTCATCGCTGATTTCGACGGCAAGGATGGCGCATTCGGTGTAGGGAAAATCATTGTTCACCATCAGCTCGCGGGCTTTGGCGGGATCGTCCACGACGAGACGCACGATCGTGCTGTCGGTGGAATCGAGGATGGTGATCGCCATCACGTGCACGTTGTTGGTCTTCAACAGCGCTGTGAGTTCGTGGAGACGACCGACGCGATTCTCGACGAAGACGGAGAATTGGTGGACGGGGTCGGTGGCGATGAGAGTGTTGGGATCGGCCATAAGAAGCGGAGAAAACAGGGTGTATTGCGGGCCAGAATGGGTCAACTCGCGCGTTGAGGTCGGGCCGGGCGCGCGTGTAATCTTCTCGGCATGTTGTCAGAAATTCCCCTTCACCACGCCGCGACCCAGCGGCGCGCGGAGGCGAGTGCGCGGCTGGTGTTGCGCGGTATTTTTCTAAACGCGGTGCTCGCGGTGGTTAAAATCGCGGGAGGAATTTTCGGTCATACCTACGCGTTGATCGCGGATGGGGCGGAGTCGATGATCGACATTTTGTCGTCGCTGCTCGTGTGGATGGGATTACGGGTCGCGGCGCAACCGCCTGATGAGGATCATCCGTATGGCCACGGCAAGGCGGAGCCACTTGCGGCGTTGGCGGTGGCGGTATTTATTTTTGCGATCGCGGGCTGGATTGGTTGGAGCGCGATTCGGGAGATCATGACGCCGCACCGTGGGCCGCATTGGGCGACGTTGCCGTTATTGGCGGGCGTCGTGGCGGTAAAGATGTGGTTCTCCGCTCGGATGAATCAAGCGGGCGAGGCGGCGGGTAGCACGGGGCTGAAAGTGGAGGCGTTGCATCATTATTCGGATGCCGTGACTTCGGCGGCGGCTTTTGTGGGGATCGCGATCGCGGTCTGGGCGGGTCCGGGTTACGAGATGGCGGACGACTGGGCGGCGCTTTTGGCGTGTGGCGTGATTCTTTTTAACGGCGTGATCATGTTCAACAAGGCGCTGGCCGATGTGATGGACACGGCGGTCTCAGCGGCCTTGGAAAATGAAATACGCGAAGTCGCGCTCGCTGTGCCGGGCGTGAAGGCGCTCGATAAATGTCGGGTGCGCAAAAGTGGTTTGAGTCACCTCGTCGACATTCAAGTGCGCGTCGATGGCGAGCTTACAGTGCGCGAGGGGCATGATATCGCACACGCGGTTAAAGACGCGTTGCTGGCTTCAACGCGTCACGCCGTCAGCGATGTTTCGGTCCACATTGAGCCAATGAAATGACCGCGGCGGCCTGCCCGTGCGCCGTGCGTCATCTCGGTGAAGCGCTTTTAGTCGAAAAATTTCTGCGCGAGTTTCCAGCTCACGTAAACTCCCACGAGGCTGCCGATGCCGCTCGCCATGAAGTTAGGGAAAAAATCCCAGCCCAGCGCCTCGCCTAACCACCAGCCGCTGTAGCCGCCGATTGTCGTGCCGATTAAGATACAGATTTTGTTCACGGTTTAACGGGTGCAGTAAAGGTAGGCTTGGTCGCTTCGGCGGCGAGCAGTTGCTCCATCAGCGCTTCGGCGGCGGCGGTGGCGATGGCTTGAAGTATAACTCGGTCCGTGTTGTCGCCGACTTCGTACGTGCAGGTTGGGATGCCGTATTCGCGATACGCCCAGTTGTGCGAGGTCGTGATCGTCGGCTTGCGCTGCGTGGAGCGCTTGGGGGTGTTGTGCGGTAGGCGGGAGGTGATGCCGGCGATCCAGGCGGCGGTGAAACCGGGTAATTGGGAGGGCCAATCGTCGGGCTGTGTGTAGAGCCCGTCCGCAAAGCTCGAGTGGAAATCGATGTGGAAATAGTGCGGGCCGCGTGCACGCAGAGCTTGAAATTGATCGCGCACGGCGCGGGTTTCGGGGTTTTCCCATAGGCCCCAATCGCGGTTGAGGTCGACGCCGCGAGCATTGTGGCGCCAGTGGCCGCCGTTGACGCCGTCGGGGTTGACGAGGGGCACGAGCATCACGGCGAATTTTTCGCGGAAGCGGTGCGCGAGCGGCGTCTCGGCGACGAGGGTTTCGATGAAGCGGAGCAACGCCTGCGAGCCGGTCGTCTCGGGGGGATGTTGGCGGCTGACGACGGTGATGAAGTTGGGCTTCGCGCCGGCCGGCACGGCGTTGATCTCGAGTTTGTAAATCGGTTGGCCGAGCTCGGAGCGGCCAATCTCGTCGCGCGTGATAAACGGCAAGCGTTCGAGCGTGCGGCTCCATGCTTCTAGCCGCTCAGTGGAGATGATTTCCTGCGCTGCAACCCACAGTGGCTCGGGGCCGACCTTGAGCGTGATCGTGCCTTCATCGGCGGCGGGGCCGTGTTTAAAAGCTTCGGCCGGTAATGTGATCCAGCTCGTGCCATCGACGCTGATTTTGGGAATGTAGCGCAGGGCGGTGCCTTCGCAACTCACGTGAATTTTGATGGTTTTCGCCGTTTTGGCGCTGAGGCGGAAGGCGAACCAAGGGCTCGCGTTGATCGGACGATTTTCCGGCGAGGTGATGACGGCGAAGTGATCACGAGCGGTACGCGTGCAAGCGTTGATGCGTGCGGCGGAGAATTGCGTGTCAAACGTGACTCCGTCCTCACTGAATTCCCAGGTGCGTGCGGGGGTGGCGGCGAGCGCCGGTGTCGCTGGCGTGGCGGCGCGCGCGAGCAGCGGGACAAAGCTGCACGTGGCGGCGGCGATGACACCGGCGAGAATAAACAAGGGTACGCGGCGAGCGATTATCATGGCAACGAGTGAGGCGATGAATCGAGGGGAGTATTGGGGTCCAATCTGGGATTAGGCCGGCGCACACTGCAAGACTGTGCTCGATTGTGCAGGTCTACGCCATCTCCCCGTTGAAGTCACTCCTTAGGTAACTAAGTGCACCCAGGTAGTATGGCAGGTCAGTTTGTTCGAATTTTGTTCGAATCTTGGATTTTTTGCATCATATCATTTTCTTCCGTACTTTGACGAAGTCTTGGTACATTTTTCTCGTGATGGTTCTTTTCGGCTGGTCCGGACTGGGCGTGCTGGCGGCTACACCTGAGCTAGCGCCACGCGGGAACTTTATGTTTACCCACGGTGGGCATACGTTGCGGGTTTGGTATTTCCGCTCAGTGGCGACGCCGTCGGATGCGCCGGTGTTGTTCGTGATGCACGGGGTGGGGCGCAACGCCGAGGAATACCTTGATGACTGGATCGAACTGGCCACGCAGAAGCAGTTTCTCGTGGTGGTGCCGGAGTTTTCGAAAGCAGAATTTCCCGGCGAAGAAGCGTATAATTCCGGCAACATGTTCGACAAGGCTGGTCGAGCGATTCCGCGCGAACGTTGGTCTTATTCTGTGATTGAGCCGCTGTTTGACGCGCTCGCCCTGCAACTCGGTCATCATCGGAAAGATTACATGCTTTATGGGCATTCGGCGGGGGCGCAGTTTGTGCATCGGTTTGTTTATTTCATGCCTGAGGCGCGTTATACTCGGGCGGTAGCGGCCAACGCTGGTTGGTATACGTTACCGAGCCTAGACGTGGCTTTCCCCTACGGACTTAAAGGCAGCACGGCTGATGTCGCGGCCTTGCGGGCGGCGTGGGCGCGTCCGCTGGTGGTTTTGCTCGGTGAGGCGGATATCGATCCGAATAGTTCGGCGCTGCGTCACACCCCTGAGGCGGATGCACAGGGGCTGTATCGTTTTGCGCGTGGCCAATATTTCTATGCCCAATCGCGCGCTGCGGCTGCGACGATGCACGCGCCGTTTAACTGGACCCTCGCCACGGCGCCCGGAATCGCCCACTTTAATAACGGTATGGCTCCGTTTGCAGCTCGCCAATTTTTCCCTTAACCATCTCCCCTTTCTATTTCCTAAACTACCATGACAAATCCAGCTAACCCCCCACGCCCAAACCTCGGTGTCGCCTTGTTGGCGAGCGCCGTTTTGGCCCTCACTGCCTCCGCTCAGTCGGTCGATCAGACCGTCAAGCTCGAGGCTTTCACCGTCACCGGTTCTAACTTGAAACGCCTCGATCAGGAGAAAGTCCTGCCCGTGACCGTGTTAGCCGCCAGCGAACTCGAAGTGCGCGATGCCTCGCAGCCCTCCGAATTGTTAACCGCGCTCCCGCAGGTCACCGGCCTCCCTGGTAATGAAACCGCGACCCTCGGCGCCACCGCTCGCGGTGACAATGCCAGCGTCTCGCTCCGCGGTATTCCTTCGAGCAATACCCTCATCCTCCTCAACGGCCGTCGTCTCACGCCGCACCCGATCAGCCAGTCTGAAGCCGGCGCTCCGACGCTCTCCACCAACGTCAACACCCTGCCCAATCGCGGCCTTGAGCGCGTCGAAATCCTGCGCGACGGCGCCTCGTCCATTTACGGCACCGACGCCGTCGCTGGCGTTGTGAATTACGTTACCAATAAAAATTTCCGCGGCACCGAGCTCGCGCTGCGCTTCGGCCAGACCCGCTACGGCGACGGCCAAGAAACCCGCGCGACCCTCACCCATGGTCTGGACTTCGCCAAAGGCCGTGGCCGCGCGATGATCACCGCCGATTTCTACAGACGCGAAGCGATGTACGCCCGCGACCGTTCGTTCTCGGCCGAAGCGGACAACAGCTACCGCGCACCCGCGCCGTGGAATGTTTCCACCAACACCACCTTCAACCTGCGCTCCGCCACCACCCAATATGGAAATTATCTCCTCGGCACCGTGGGCGGCACCGATGCTTACGGCTCCATCAACTCATTTACCGGCGCGCGCCCCACGGGTGTGCCTGCAACCTTGGCTGCTGCTTCCGGCGCGTTTTTCCTCGTGCCCAACGGTACGGGCGGCGCGTCCTTCGCTACCGCTACGCCAAGCCGCGCGGGCGTGACGGCCGATTACTACTGGAATAACAACGCCGCGCGCGTCATCCAGCCCAAGTCCGATCGCACGAATATTTTTGCTAGCGGCGAATTTGACCTCACGAACCGCATCACCGCGTTCGTCGATGCCAGCCTCTACCAAGCCCAGTCCGTCACCTACCGTGAAGCCGACGGCATCACGCAGAGCACCGACGGTTTTATCATCGTTCCCGCGAGCAATCCTTACAATCCCTTCGGCACGCGCTTCTGGTCCCCGACCGGTGCCGCCAACACCGATGGCACCGCGCGCCTCACCGGCACGCCTTCTGCTGTCTCGATCACCAACAAACGTCTCTCCGATCTCGCGACGCGTACCGATTACGTCGATACCTCCGTTTATCGAGGCGTCATGGGCCTCCGCGGTAAACTTAGTGGTTCCTGGTCTTGGGAAGCGGCGCTGCTCTATTCGGCCGCCCGCGTGATCGAAAACGAAACCGGCCCAAGCCGGAAATCGGCTTTGATCGCCACCATCAACCAGACCGATCCAGCTAAAGCGTTTAATCCGTTCACTCGCACGTTTGCCGTGCAAAACGGTACCCTCGTCGCCACGGGCAATTTTAAAAACCCCGATAGCGTCACCTCGACGTTCCGCTCGGAGTTCATCCGTAACGGCATCAGCAAACTCGGCAGCGGCGATGTGCGCGCTTCGGGTGACGTATTCCCCATCTGGGGCGGCAACGCCATCGGCGGCGCCTTCGGTGGTGAGTTCCGCTACGAGACCTACGACGATTACCGTCCGCCCTACGCCGGGCTGAATCCTGCCGGCTCCGGCCTCAACCCCGAGAGTAATGACTTCCTCGGTTTCTCGCCCAATTCCGATACCCACGGTAACCGCCACGTCGCCGCCGCCTACCTCGAGACGGTGGTTCCGCTCGTCGGCAACAAATTCACGCTCCCGCTCGTGCGCTCCCTCGAGCTCACCGCATCCGCGCGCTACGAGAGCTACACCGACTTTGGCTCCACCACTAAGCCGAAGTACGGTATCAACTGGCGCCCCAACTCTTGGATCATGGGTCGCGCCTCCTACAACGAAGGTTTCCACGCGCCTAACCTCGCTCAACTCTTCACTGGTACGCTCATCCGCACCGTCACTGGCAGCACCGATTCTTACCGCAGCGCGGTCACGGGTCTCACCACGGACGGTCCCTCGAATCGCCGCAGCGTCGCCTCCGGTAATCGCGCTCTTAAGCCCGAGACTTCCACCGGCAAATCCGGCGGCGTCGTCATCGACGTACCCTTCGTGAAGGGCCTCTCCGTCTCCGTCGATTACTGGGAAATTGAGCAGAAGAGCCTCATCTCTTCCTCGGGCTCCATCGCCGATGACACCGCGACCCTCCAAGCCGCTACTAAGGCCGCCCTCGCCCTGGGCCAGAACATCAACTCCATCGACCTCGGCTCCGGCACCGCCAACTACAAGGGTGACGGCTCCGTGGTCCGCCTCGCGGTTACTCAGGCCGATCGCGATTTCTTCGCCGCTTATAATGCCCGGCAAGTCCCCGGCAATCAACGCGCCGTCGTCGGTTCGATCAATATCCTGCGCACGACTTACTTCAACAAAGCCTCCCAGTTCGTGAACGGTTTCGACTTCGACGTGAACTACCGCTTCCCGAAACTAGCCCTCGGCAACTTCGTGTTTAACACCACCTGGACCAAGCTGAACGATTTCCACAACTACAGCGTCGCCGGTGCTTCCCGCACCGAATTGCGCAACACCAACGCCACCGGCGGTGCCTCACCCAATTGGCGCGGCGCCTCCACGCTCACCTGGCGCCGCCAGCAATGGGGTGCCGGCTTTGGCTTCTACTACATCGGCAGCTACACGGATACCGGTGCCACCACCACGCAGGCTACCTACGAGTCGCTCGGTTCCCCGAGCTACATCACGCCCATCGTGAACAACGGCTCGGTTTCCTACCGTTACACGGTCCACGACACGAAATCTTATAATATCTACACCTCTTACCGGATCGTTTCGCGCAATACCTACCTCAATAAAACCGACATCCGCCTCGGGGTGAATAACCTCTTCAACGCCAAGCCCCCGCTCTCGAGTGACTCGCGTGGCTACGATCCGGCCGTTTATAACACCATGGCGCGCGGTCTCACTTGGTCCGCGCAAATAACCAAAAAGTTCTAAGCCCGCTTAGAATCTGGATCGCCTCTCCGGTGGGGCGGTCCCTTTGATCACGCAGCCGGCTAATGCTGAACTGAAATTAACTTCTGTTCATCAGCGTTGGCCGGCTTTCCCGTTTACTCTCCTCCCGATCGATCGCAGATTATTCTTATATGAAAAAGCGCAACCTCTCCATGCCGCTCAGCACCAATAAACATCTACTGCGCTGGGTCGAAAAAATGGTCGAGCTCTGTAAGCCCGATGCGATCCATTGGATCGACGGCTCCAAAGAAGAATACGACCAACTTTGCGCCGAGATGGTCGCCGGCGACACCTTCATCAAGCTCAACCAAAAGAAATGGCCCGGCTGTTACCTCGCCCGCTCCGATGCTAGCGACGTCGCCCGCGTCGAAGACCGCACGTTCATCTGCGCCCTCTCCAAAGAAGCCGCCGGCCCGACTAACAACTGGGTCAATCCCTTCGAGATGCGTAAAACGCTCAAGGGCCTCTTCAACGGCTGTATGAAGGGCCGCACCATGTATGTGCTCCCTTACAGCATGGGCCCGCTCGGCTCCCCTATGTCGCAGATCGGCGTGCAACTCACCGACTCGCCTTACGCCGTCGTCAACATGCGCATCATGGCGCGCATCGGTAAAAAAGTTTTCGAACTCATCGACCGTGATTTCAAACGCGTGGTCCCCTGCGTGCACTCCGTCGGCGCGCCGCTCGCCAAAGGCCAGAAGGACGTGTCGTGGCCTTCTAACAAAGAAAAATACATCGTTCACTTCCCCGAGACGCGCGAGATCTGGAGCTACGGTTCCGGCTACGGCGGCAACGCGCTCCTCGGTAAAAAATGCTTCGCTCTCCGCATAGCCTCGGCCATGGCCCGCGACGAAGGTTGGATGGCCGAGCATATGCTCATCCTCGGCGTCGAAAATCCGCAGGGCAAAAAAACCTACGTCGCCGCCGCATTCCCCAGCGCTTGCGGCAAGACCAACTTTGCGATGCTCATCCCGCCGCCGCATTTTCAAAAGCAGGGCTGGAAAATTTGGACCGTCGGTGACGACATCGCCTGGATCAAGCCCGACGCCGAAGGCCGCCTCCGCGCCATTAATCCCGAGGCCGGTTTCTTCGGTGTCGCCCCGGGCACCGGCGAAAACACTAATCCGAACGCCATGAAGGCGCTCTCGAAAAACACCATCTTCACCAACGTCGCGCTCACCGACGATGGCGGTGTCTGGTGGGAAGGCATGACCGAAAAACCGCCGGCACATGCGATCGACTGGCAAGGCAACGACTGGACGCCCGCGCTCGCCAAAGAAAAAGGGGTCAAAGCCGCGCACCCCAATTCCCGTTTCACCGCGCCGGCTAAACAATGCCCTACCATCGACCCCGACTGGGAAAAACCTGAAGGCGTGCCGATCAGTGCCTTCATCTTTGGCGGCCGCCGCGCCACGACGATGCCGTTGGTCTATCAAGCGTTCAACTGGTCGAGCGGCGTCTACGTTGGTGCCACCATGGGCTCCGAGATGACCGCCGCGGCCGCGGGCACGATTGGCAAAGTCCGCCGCGATCCGATGGCCATGTTGCCGTTCTGCGGCTACAATATGGCCGATTACTTCCGCCACTGGATGAACATGCAGCGCAACCTCACCGAGACCCCTCGCATCTTCCACGTGAATTGGTTCCGCAAAGACAAGGAGGGTAAATTTATCTGGCCCGGTTTTTCCGAAAACATGCGCGTCCTCAAATGGATCTGCGATCGCGTCCGCGCTGGCGGCCGCGCCAAGGAGACGCCCATCGGCTGGGTGCCTCGTTATAAAGATATCGACTGGACGGGCCTAAATTTCTCCGAGGAAAAATTTGAAGAACTCCAGGCCTTTGACCGTGCCGCTTGGCGCGCTGAAGTGCTGGGTCACGAAGAACTCTTCCTCGATCTTCACTCGCATCTGCCGAAGGAAATGATCTACGAACGCGAATTACTGATCTGCCGGATGTAGTTTTTCCGGCGGAGCAAACTTGCCGAAACACCTCCAAGGCGCATGGTTTCCACTGACCATGCGCTTTTTTCTGTTCACGATTTTCCTCACCTTTGCGGCCCTAGCGGGCCGGGCAGAAGTGCCCGCTTTGCTCGACGAAGCTTTGCAAAAGACGCTGCGCGACACCGACCGCTGGGCGTTTACCCAGACTTGGGCCGAGTTTGACGGCAAAGGCAAAGAGTTGAAGCGCGCGGTCGTCCGCTTTGACCCTTCCAAACCTTACGCTGAACAATACACGCCGCTGTCAGTCGATGGCAAACCACCGACTGAAGGCGACTTTGCAAAATATCGTCGCCGCGGAGAGAAACGGGGCGAACGCGCCGAGAAGGCCGAACGAGAGGGAGCGGAGACCGCGGACAAGAACCGGCAGACGCTGGGCGAATTGATGGACATCGAACGCGCCACGCTCACGGAGGAGGACGCGACGACGATCATCTACGAGGTGCCGCTCAAGAAAGAGGGTAACAAACGCTTTCCGCCGGAGAAGTTTCAGGTGCTCGCGCGAGTCAACAAGGCGACGCGAGGCTTTGAGCGGATCGAGGTCAAGCTGCGTGAAGCGATGCGCTCCATGCTGGTCGTCAAAATCAAATCCGGTGAAGGGGCGATGGAGTTTGCGACGGTGGACCCAAAATTTGCTCCTGCACTGGTGGCCGTAAAGGGCGGCGGTTCGGCGTCCGTGGCGTTCGTGCCGATCGGCCGGCGCTATGACCTCAAGCATGAAGATTTCAAGCGCGTGAAACCCTACGCCGACCGCTTCGGCGTACAGATCGGGACGATGAAGACCATCGATTTTTAAGCGCGTCAGTTTCGCCCAATCTGACGCCTCGCGCTACGCTGCGTCTTGGCGCTCGCGCGCCAGCTCGAGCCGCCCTAGTATGATTCCTGCGACTTTTCGTCGCGCTACTGTGTTGTGCACATGAACGATGAACCTCCCGTGCCAACTTCACCCCCGGGCCTAATCCGCCCGAACGACTTCACCACGTTCATGCGCGATTACCAAGACATGGTCTTCAGCACGGCGGCCCGCATTACCGGTAACGCGACGCAGGCCGAAGATATTGCGCAGGAGGTTTTCCTGAAGGCCTTTCAACACTTTGACATGCTAAGCGCTAGCCCCACGGCCGGTGGTTGGTTGAAGACGGTCGCGACCAACCTTTCGCTCAATCATCTCACGCGTTATCGCAACCGCTGGCGTTTTTTCTCCGAACTGCGGCGTGATGATGCTGGCGATGCGTCCGATGCCCCCGAAATCGACTTCGCCGCGCCCGATGCTTTTTTCAGCGCCATGGACGCCGACGAACGCCGTGCCCTCGTCGAACGCGCCCTCGCTGAACTCCCCGCCCATCAACGCGTCCCGCTAGTCCTCTATCATTTTGAAGCGATGCCCTACGACGAGATCGCCCAAAAACTCGGCGTCTCTCTGGCTAAAATAAAAACCGATATCCTCCGCGCCCGCGCCGCGCTCGCCAAAATTTTGCTCCGCGCCGACGGCCCCGCCGCCGAAACCCTGCGTCCCTGATTACCGCATTACGTCATGAACCCTCCTGCAAATTCTCCGATTGATCCGCATGAACCCTTCGTCTCCCGCGTGCTGCGTGAACAACCGCCGCGTCGCGCGCCCGTTGCCCTAGAATCCCGCGTGTGGGCGGAGCTCGCACGTCGCGCCACGCTTCCTTGGTGGCAGCAATCGTATGCGTTTTGGCCTGCGCCGATCCGTATCGCGTTCCTAGTCGCCTCGGCCGTTGTTGCGGCGGCGCTTGTGGTTGGGGTAAGCGTTTTTTTTCAAGGCCCCGCGTACCACTTTGCGGCCCGTTTCGCCGCGCAGTTTACTGGCGTGGCTCACGCTGCTGATGGGATGTCAGCTGGTTTCAACACCGGTCTTACGCTTTGGCGCGCCGTTCCGCCTCTCTGGATTTACGGAAGTCTGGCGATGTTGGGTGCGGCTTACGCGTTACTCATCGGCGTGGTCGCCGCGGCTTATCGCACCTACAACGCGCCGCGGCTCTGATTTTTTAAAATTTAAAAACTCCATCGATGTTTATGAAAATCTCTTCTCGTTTCCTAAAAGCCGGCCTGCTCAGCGTTTCGTTTTTGCTGTGGGCGTTGGCGCTGCGCGCGCAGGAACCGGCCGAGCCTGCGGGCGAAAAATCCACCTTAAGGGCGATCGGGGCGCCGCCCGAGTCTGCGAGCTATTCGGTCAGCATCACCCAAAATAAATCGGATGATTTAGTTAAAGTCGCCGACGATATCCACGTCGCCGCGGGCGAGAAAATCGAAGGTGATGTCGTGGCTGTGATGGGTAATATCGTGATCGATGGCATTGTGCTGGGCGATGTGACCGCCGTCATGGGCGACATTAAACTCGGGCCCAAGGCAGTTGTGGAAGGTAAGGTAAATGTGTTGGCGGGGGAACTGCAGCGCGATCGCGGCGCGACCGTACTTGGTAAAATAACTCAGGAAGATTTGTTTAGTCGGCTCCACGTGCCGGAGCCGTTGCAAGCTTGGTGGACTCATGCGCTCAGTCACGGCGCGTTCCTCGGCGTGGGTAGCGGATTGGGTTGGTTTTTGAAACTCTCGTTCGCCGCCCTCGGGTTTTATGCGCTACTCGCGCTCGTATTGCCTGCCGGCGTACGGCGCACGGGGGAAGTGTTGGTGGAGCGTCCCGGGGTCGTAGTACTTTCTGCGTTTCTAACTTTATTGGCGCTGCCTTTTGTTTTTTTGCTGTTGTGCGTCACGATCATCGGCATCCCGGTGGCGCTACTGGTTTTGCCATCGACGATCATTTTCGCGGTGTTGTTTGGGCAGGCGGCGATTCAAGGCCTGGTCGGTCGTCGGGTGTTGCGTGAGCGGGGTTCGCTCCTTGTTGCCGTCTTGGTTGGTAGTTTGATTATCGGGTCGCTCTATCATGTGCCCGTGATCGGTTTGCTCGCGGCCATGATGATGGGCGCGCTCGGCTTGGGCTGCTCCGTGGCGGCACTGCTGTCGGCTAAAAAGAAAACAGAAACACCCGCTGCGTCTGTCGCTCCGGTGGTACCGCCGTTTGTGGCTACGCAGAGCGTTGTGGCCGAGACGATGGCTGCGGCGCCGGCGTCCGTGCCCGAGGTTTTATTGGTACCGCCGTTGATCGGTTCGGTTTCGCCGGCGAGTGCCTTGCCGCGGGCGGGCTTTTGGCTGCGCATGGCCGCAATGTTCATCGATCTAATTTTGGTCGCAATGATTTGTGGGCCGACGGGCGCGGGTGCGTTTATTTTGCCGGCGCTCGCGGCTTACGGCGCGGTGATGTGGAAAATTAAGGGCACGACAATTGGTGGTATCGTGTGCGGACTGCGCGTGGTGCGGCTCGATGATCGGTCGCTGGATTGGCCGACGGTGGTCGCGCGAGCGCTGGGATGTTTTCTGTCTTTGGTGGTCCTCGCGCTGGGTTTCCTGCGCGTGGCCTTCGCGGCGGATCGGCAATCATGGCACGATAAAATCGCGGGCACCGTAGTAGTGCGCGAGCCGAAGGGCGTGTCGCTCGTGTGAGGTGACTCAGCGCTGGGGCGGAGTCCAAGCGGCGGGGCGGGGTGTCGCGACGTTGAACGGCGCGGGATCGTCGAGCTGTTTTAATTCGGCGGCGAGTGTCTGCGTCATCGCGGTGACGCGCGCGGCGTGTTCGGGCAACGTGGCGAGATCGTAGATTTCGTTCGAATCTATCTTGAGATCAAAGAGTTGAGCGCGGTCGATCTGGGGGTAACGGATGAGCTTGAAGCGCTCATCGCGGAGGGCGCGTTGGACTTTTTGATAAGCGAAGGTGAGCGAGGCACGGGCGGGTTTGCGCGGATCGCGCAGCGAGGGGCTGAGGTCGATGCCTTCGTTGGTCTGGGGCCCGGGAACCTGCGTTAAGGCGCCGAGGGTGGGCATGACGTCATAAAGGTAACACAGGGCGTCGGTCGTCGTGTTCGCGGGAACGCCGGGACCGGCGATGATGAGCGGGACGCGCAGGGAGTGTTCGTAGAGATTTTGTTTTCCGATGAGACCGTGGCTGCCGCGGGCGACGCCCGAGTCAGCGGCGAAAACGACGTAGGTGTTGTGCGCGGCAGGAGAGGCATCGAGCGCATCTAGGACACGGCCGATCAGTTGATCGAGGTAGGAAATATAGCGGTAGTAATCGGCGACCATGGCGCGGATGTCGGTGGCGGTGCGCGGCCAGGGCAGAAGTTGTTCGTCGCGGATCGTCATCTCGCCGTTGTTGAACGGATGTTGGGCGAGGAAATTGGCGGGAAGCGGGATTTTTTCTGGGTCGTAGCGCAAGGGAAAGTCGGCGGGCACGATGTGCGGATCGTGCGGACCGTCGAAGGCGAGGTAAGCGAAGAACGGCGTCCGGTGGGGTTCTTGGAGAAACGCGATCGTCTCCTCGGCGAAGGTGGCGCAGGCGTGTTGGGGTGAAATTTTGGTGGGACCCATTTTGCCGTTTTCGAGATTGCTAAGCGGCGCCCGGAGCGGATCGGTCATACCGCCGGTGAACAGTTGGCGGGCGCGCTGGAAACTGAGTGGGACGGACGCGGCGGTATTGTGCCATTTACCGCTGATAAAGGTCGTATAACCGGCGCGGCCGAAAGCGGCGGGCCATGTTTCGTCGCGCGTGAGTTTTTCGTCGATGTGAAACAAGGAGCGCCCGGAGAGCAGCATCGCGCGCGAGGGGACGCAGGTCGCGCCGTTCATGCCCCCTTGCATGTAGGCGTGATTGAAGGCGACGCCGCGACGCGCGAGACGGTCGAGGTTGGGCGTGTGAATGTGAGCGTTGCCGAGGGCGGCGATCGTATCGGCGCGTTGGTCGTCAGCAAAAATGAAGAGCACGTTGGCTGGCGCGGCGGCCGCGCTGGTGAGACATAAAGTCCAAGTAAAAACCAGCAGCGTGAGGATGCGCTGAAATATAGTGGTGCGGTGGGGCATATTTAAACGGGGTTTGTGCGGGCTTAGTCGCCTTTTTGGGGCGCGTGGGCGCGGGCGGCGGGATTGCAGGATTGGGCGCCCTCGCGGGCGAGTTGATCGAGGTGTGGCGTGCGAATCTCGGGATGGGCGAAGCAACTGAGATCGCCGTAGCCGAGGTCATTGCACAGGAGCACGATGATGTTGGGTCGCATCGCCGGTGCGGCTGCAAGCGCGGGCACGGCGCACCAGAGCGTGAAGAGCATGTGACGTATGGCGCGCGGAAAATTCATCGGGAAAGCTTAAGGGTTGCCGGCGAAGCGAGGGCCCTAGATTGGATTTACGGCTTGAAACGGCCGGGGGCGCGGACGCCGGTGCCGGTGCGTTGGGTGAGGGAGTCGCCGAGGTCGGCGCGGCAGGTTTCGGCGAAGGCGAGGAGACCTTGGACGACGTCGGGGTGGGCGGCGGCAACATCAGCGGTTTCGCTGCGGTCGGTCATGAGGTCGAAGAGCGCGGGTTGTTTGAGCGCGCGGTTTTCGTATTTGGAGGGTAGGCCGTCGCGACCGCCGGGGCGGCCAGCGAGGGTGCGGTACGTGTGCGCGAGTAAGAGCTTCCACTGGCCGTCGGCACTCGTGACGGATTGAAGTTCATTTTGGTTGTACCACGTAGCGTAGCCGGCGTGGGGGTTGGTGGCGCCGGGTTGGCTGGTGAGGAGCGGCCAGACGTCGAGACCGTCGATGGGAAGCGCAGGGAGCGGCGCGTTGATCAGACGCGCGAGCGTGGGCAACAAATCGATGGTCATCACGTAGGCGTCGCTGCGGGTGTTGGCGGGAACGTGTCCGGGCCAGCGTATGAGGCAGGGCACGCGGGTGCCTCCCTCCCAAGCGGTGCCCTTACCTTCGCGGAGCGAGCCGGCGCTACCGGCTTGGTTGCCGTAGCTGAGCCAAGGACCGTTATCGCTGGTAAAGATGACGAGCGTATCGCGCGTGAGGTCGTGCTGTTCGAGCGTGCGAAGGATTTCACCCACTGACTCATCGAGCTCCATCATAACATCGCCGTAGAGTCCGGCGCCGGAGCGGCCTTTAAACGCAGCGCTCACGGCGAGTGGGACGTGGGGCATTGGGTGCGCGAGGTAAAAGAAAAAGGGTTGGTCGTGGTGGCGGTTGATGAAGGAAACGGCGCGCGCGGTGAAGCGTTGCGTGAAGTCGGCCATCGTAGTGGGCGTGACGTTGGGATCGATGATGCGGCCGTCTTCGTAAAGCGGAAGCGGTGGATACGTGCCAGGTTTGGCCTCGGGGTGATGCGGCCACATATCGTTGGAATAGGGCAGGCCAAAGGATTCGTCGAAGCCGTGGCGATTCGGCTGAAACGGCGCGTGGTGGCCGAGGTGCCATTTGCCCGCCATACCGGTGACGTAACCGCGCGCTTTAAAAATCTCGGGCAAGGTCGTCTCGCTAGCGTTGAGGCCGTGGGTGGCGTTGGGCCCGAGGGCGCCGTGGATGCCGATGCGGTTGGAATAAGTACCGGTGAGCAAGGCGGCGCGAGACGCGGAGCAGATGGGTTGGGCGACGTGAAAATTGGTGAACATCGTGCCCTCGTGCGCGAGTCGATCGAGGTGCGGTGTCGCGTAGCCCTTGGCGCCGTAGACACCAAGGTCACCGTAGCCGAGATCATCAGTTAAAATCAAAATGACGTTGGGCGGACGCGCGGCGGGTGGTGGGGGCGGGAGGTAGCCGAGGGAAACCAGAAACGCATCGGTCGCCGCGAGGGTTTCGTGGTAGGGGCGGTTGTCGGCGCGGGTGAAGTTAAAAAAACCGTGGGCTTGGCCCGGAAAACGCACGAGTTCGCAGCGGTTGCCGGCGGCGCGCATCACACGCGTAAACACTTCGCTGGCAGCGAAGGGAATGGTGGTGTCGGCCTCGCCATGAAAAATAATCGTTGGCGGTGCGCCGCGCGCCACGTGATGTCCGGGTGAGAGCGCGATGATTTCCGCGCCGAGACGTTCGGCGCTGAGGGCTGTGCCGAAACCCGTGGGCGTGTAGCCGTCGAGCGGTGCGAGCACGAGGCCGGGGTTAAACAGCACGAGCGCATCGGGTCGACAACTGATGGCGGTGGCTTCGCCGGGTTCGTCGAGGCCAGGAACCAGCGTAGCCGCCGCGATGTGTCCGCCGGCCGAACCGCCCGCGGCGGCGATGCGCTGCGCATCGAGACCGAGGCGCGCGGCGTGCGTGCGTAGCCAACGTACTGCGGATTTCGCGTCGGCGACGCAATCGACGGGTTTGGCTTTTTGCCGCGTGGCGACGCGGTAATCGGCAGTGATGGCGACGATGCCGCGCGCCGCGAGGGCGCGGCATTGGGGTTCAAATTGGGCCGGCGTACCCGAGTTCCAGCCGCCGCCAAAAAAGAACACGATGGCAGGGCGATTTTTTTGCGCGGGGCCGAGGGGTTCAAAAATATAGAGCGAGAGCGCGGCGTCGCCGACGGTTTTATAGACCTCGGCGCGGGCACCTGCCATCACGGGCGGGTACGCGGTTTGGGCGGCGGATAGACGAAAAAAAACGCCGAGAAAAAGTGCGAGCGCGAGGCAAGGGTTTCGCATAGAATAAAAATTATCGACGAGGATTAACTTTTTTTGGCCGCGCCACCTTCCATTTTACGATGCGGGTCCATGGTGTGGAGCTGCGCGGGTGTGGGACCGCCACCGAATTGTTTCCAATAAAGCTCGGCGAACGGATTGAGGCGCGGGCCGATGGCGTTTTCATTGACGAGCTGAGGTTGGACGGAGTCCCACCACGCATCGTAGCGGCGCGCGAGACGTTGGACGACGTCAGGATTTTGCGCTGCTATATTGCGGAGTTCGCCGCGATCGGTGCTGAGATCGAAGAGTTGCCACGCGGGCGCGCGGCCACCCTCGATCGAAACAAGGTGCCAACGCGGTTCGCGCACGGAGCAGTTTTTAAATTTAGCGAGCGCGGGATCGGAGAGCTTGGGCCAGCGACCGACGTGGGTGAAGAGTGTGCGCTCGGCCCACGGCGTTTTTGGATTTTGGAGAAGCGGCAGAAGACTGCGGCCCTCGACTTGAGCGCGTGTGCGCTCATCGAACTTCGCGCCGGCGATCTCGGCGAGCGTGGGGAAAAAATCGATGTGGGCGGTGAGGGCGTCGACGTCCGCAGGGGCGAAGTGCTCGGGCCACCGCCAGAAAGATATGGCGCGGGTGCCGCCGAGCCAAGGCGTGCCTTTTTGCGCGCGCATGCCGGCGTTAAAAATTTTGGCGCCGGCGGCGGTGCCGTTATCGTTCATAAAAATGACGAGGGTGTTGCGGGAGAGGCCCCAGGCCTCGAGTTGAGCGAGGAGGCGGCCGACGTTTTCGTCGATATTGTGGAGCATGCCGAAGAAATGGGCGACAGCTGCGGCATCGGGGCCACCGCCGACTTTATCGCGATAGAGTGCAGCGTCGGCGGGGCGCGCGGTGTAGGGCGAGTGGGGCGCGTTGGGGGTGAGCGTGACGAAGAACGGTTGGCCGGAGTCTTTGCGGGACTCGATCCAGCGGGTGGCTTGGGTGAAAAAAAGATCGGTGCAAAACCCCTCCGTTTTTTCAAAGGTACCGTTGTGGAGGAGTGTGGGGTTGAAATACGTGTTGCCGGGGGCGTCGCCGCAGGAGCCTGGGTAACTTTGGCCAAGGCCGCCGCCGCCGTGGATGTAGCTCTCGTCGTAGCCGCGCGCGGCGGGTTGATAAGCGGGCTCGTCGCCGAGGTGCCACTTGCCAAAAATGCCGGTGGCGTAGCCGGCTTTTTTTAGGACCTGCGCGATAGTGGTGGCATCGAGTGTGAGGCGTTCGCGCTCGAGGATGGTGTGGGTGATGCCGTTTTTAAATTCATGGCGGCCGGTGTAGAGCGCGCTGCGCGTGGGCGCGCAGGTGGGGCTCACGTGAAAATCGTTGAAGCGAACACTCTGGGCGCGAAGGGCGTCGAGGTGTGGGGTTTTGAGGATCGGGTTGCCGTGGGCGGAAAGGTCGCCGTAGCCCTGATCATCAGTGAGAATGAAAAGGATATTGGGCTGCGTTGCGGTGCTGGTGGGTGTGGCGGAGAACAGAGCCGGACCGGCCAAAAAAAGCAGCGCACAGGCGCGTGAAAGTAAGACGATGGAGCGGAGGGGCGGCATAAAAAGAGAATGGCTGAGGGGTGCGGAGCGTAAAGGGGTGTCTTAGTTGAGTCCGGCGCAGGACTGGGCGTCGAACTTGTTTGTTGAGAAACTCGAAAGTTTTCGCCGTTGAAGCGCGCGCGGAGGGCGCTTTGCTGGGTGCCATGGTCAAACCTCTCGTCGGAATCATCATGGGCAGTACGTCGGATTGGGAGACGATGCAGCACGCCGCCGCTCAACTCGAGTCGCTCGAGGTACCGTACGAGAAACGCGTCGTGTCGGCGCACCGTACGCCAAAATTAATGGTGAGCTACGCGGAGAACGCCGAAAAGCGTGGCCTCAAGATCATCATCGCCGGTGCGGGTGGCGCGGCGCATCTGCCCGGCATGACAGCCTCGCTGACGACCTTGCCCGTACTCGGTGTCCCGGTGGAATCACATGCGTTAAAGGGGATGGATTCGCTGCTTTCGATTGTGCAGATGCCCGGTGGCGTGCCGGTGGCGACGTTTGCGATCGGTAAAGCGGGAGCGATTAACGCCGCGCTGTTTGCCGCCTCGTTGCTCGCGCAAAGTGATGCCGCGACGCGCAGGGCCTGGAAAAAATTCCGCGCGACGCAGACCGCGAAGGTGTTGCGCGCCAAGCTGCCATGATCACCCTCGGAAAAACCATCGGCGTGCTCGGTGGCGGTCAACTCGGTCGGATGCTGGCGCAAGCCGCGCAGACGCTGGGTTATCGCGTGCACGTTTATGAGCCGCAGATCCATTGCCCGGCGGGTGCGGTGGCGAACCACGAAGTCAACGCCAGCTACCAGGATGCGGACGCACTGCTGGATTTTGCGCGCGGTGTGGATGTGGTGACCTATGAATTTGAAAACATCCCGGCGGCGGCGCTGGCGGTGATCGCGCCGTTGGTGCCGTTGCACCCGAGCGCCGAGGTGTTGCACACGACGCAAAATCGCCAGCGCGAGAAAGCTTGGCTCAAGTCGAACGGCTTCCCGCACGTCGCCTACGCTGAAGCGCTCGACGGCGATATCGCGCCGGCCGTTGCCCAAGTCGGTTTGCCGTGCGTGGTGAAAACCGCGGACTTCGGCTACGACGGCAAAGGCCAGATGAAGCTCTCGACCTCGGCCGACCTTGAACAAGCGGTGGCGATTTTCCGCGGACGGCGCTGTGTCGTCGAAGCGTGGTGCGAGTTTTCCTGCGAACTTTCTGTGATCGTCGCGCGCAGCACGACGGGTGAGACGCGAGCGTTTCCTGTTTCCGAAAATATCCACACGCAGCACATTTTGGATTTCTCTATCGTACCGGCGCGCGTTTCGGCAGCGGTCGCGCAAGCGGCGGAAACGTTGGCCGAGCGGATCGCCAAAAAAATCGGCGTCGTCGGCTTGCTTGCCGTTGAGATGTTTCTCACTACCGCCGGCGAACTCGTGGTGAACGAACTTGCGCCCCGCCCACACAACAGTGGGCATTGGTCGATCGATGGCGGCGAGACCAGTCAGTTTGAGCAACACGTGCGCGCGGTGTGTGGGTTGCCGTTGGGCACGGTTGCGGTGCGCGAGCCGACCGTGATGGTAAATATTTTAGGCGACGCCTGGAAATGGGCCGACGGTAAAGTCGTCGGTGCGCCCCACTGGGCGGCGATCCTGGCGGCCCCTCGCGCGAAGCTCCACCTCTACGGCAAGGCCGAGCCTCGCCCTGGCCGCAAGATGGGGCATTTCACGGTGCGCGCGGCGGACATCGCTACGGCGTTGGCTCAAGCGCAGGGGTTGAAGGCGCAACTTTAACACGCTTCGTTTTAGACGCCGACGGAGTTTTGCGTTGCGGCCAGTCGGATGCGTGTGCGCCCATGCTGGGACCCGTCTTTTTTCTATTTTGGTAAATCTGCTTTCATGAACTTAAACTTACTCCGCCTTGCTCGTGTGATGGGTCTAATTTTGTTTTTTGGAGTTGGCGCAAATGGGCTAGCGCAGGCGGCGACCACGCGGGCGCCAAATATCGTTTTCTTTTTGATTGATGACTGGGGTTGGACGGATGGCGCTGGCTTTGGCAGCGCGCTTTACGAGACGCCCCACATCGACCGACTCGCTGCGCAAGGTATGAAATTCACTCAAGCCTACTCGGCGTGCACGGTGTGTTCGCCGACGCGGGCGGCTTTGCTTACGGGGAAATATCCGGCGCGCTTGCACATCACCGATTGGATCGCGGGCCACAACCGGCCGTATGCGAAACTCAAAATCCCGGATTGGACCCGGCAGCTTCCGCTCGAGGAGAAAACGATCGCGGAAGAGTTGAGGTCGCGCGGCTATGCCACGGGGATTTTCGGAAAATGGCATTTAGGCGGAACGGAATTTTATCCAGAATTTCAGGGCTTCGACGTCAACGTGGGTGGTTGTGATCGCGGTCAGCCCGGCGCGTATTTCCCTCCTTATGGCGTCGTTAATATTAAGAATGAGCGGCCTGGTGAGTTCCTCACCGATCGGCTGACGCGGGACGCGTGCGCTTTTATGGAGGCGAATCGCGAGCGGCCCTTTTTTGTCTACATGCCCCACTACGCCGTGCACACGCCGCTGGCGGGGAAAGCGGCGGTCATTGAGAAATATAAACAAAAAATCGCCGCGGGAAAATTTATTCACACCAACGCGGCTTACGCCGCGCTTGTGGAAAGCATCGACGATAGCGTAGGCGAAGTGATGCGAAAACTCGCTGAGCTGAAACTGGATGAAAACACCATCATCGTGCTCACCAGTGATAATGGCGGGTTGATTGGCTCCGTGGGGGCGCAAGGTTGGCGACCCGGTCCTACGCGCAACGATCCGCTGCGCCTCGGCAAAGGCTCGGCTTATGAAGGCGGCGTGCGCGTGCCGCTCGTCGTAAAATGGCCGGGCGTGGTTAAGGCCGGCGCGGTGCACGCGGCACCGGTGACAAGCGTGGATTATTTCCCGACGTTGCTCGAGATGGCGACGGGCGCACCGGCGGCTGGTGTGGATGGCGAATCGATCGTGCCGCTGTTACAGGGAGCGGAAAATTTAAAACGCACAGCGATTTTTTGGCATTACCCACATTATCATCCGGGCGGTGCGACGCCTTACAGCGCGGTGCGCGCGGGCGATTGGAAGCTCATTCACTATTTCGAGGCCGAACGCGTGGAGCTCTATGATTTGAAAAACGATCTCGGAGAAAAAAATGATCTCGTGGCGGCGGATCCGCAGCGTGTCGCCGCGTTGCGCGCACAACTTGATGCCTGGCGCAAAGACGTCGGTGCGCAATTGCCTACGCCTAATCCCGCCTACGACGAGGCGAGGAAATGGGAAGGGGCGGCCCCGGCGCCAGCGGCTAAAAAGAAGTAAGCGCGTTCACGAGCCTCGTGCGCGAAGCGCGGCGAGGTCGGCGGGGGTATCGAGGTCTTGGGCGAGCGCGGGTAACTCGACGGAAGTGACGTGAGCGGGGTCGCCGTTGAGTAGATCGCGTGCGCCGCTTTCACCCGTGAGTGCGGCAAGGGCGGCGAAATGGGCGCGCAGCAATAATGCCGGTGCGCCGTGGCGTCCGGCGTAACGCGAGGCGACGATGCTGCGGCTGGTGGCGCGTTGGGCGGCGAGCAGTTGTGCGATCACCGCGGCGTCAAAAGCCGGTTGATCGCAAAGTGCGATGATCGTGGCATCGAGCGTGCGGGAAAATTGGCCGAGGGTGGTAATGCCGGTGCGGATGGACGCGGCCATGCCCTCGGGCCAAGCGGAGTTTTCGACGGCAAGCACGGGCAGGCGGGCGAGCGCGGGGCGGATTTTCTCGGCGTAGGCGCCGAGGACGACGACGACCGGCCAGGCACCGGCGGTGAGCGCGGCTTGGGCGGCGCGGACGACGAGGGGTTGGCCGTCGAGGAGAAGAAGTTGCTTCGGTGAACCGAGGCGCGTGGAGGCGCCAGCGGCAAGAATGATGGCGCCGAAGCGCAGGGCGGTGGGCGCGGGGTCAGTCATGGATCGGGCGGGCGCGGTCGCGCAGGGGGCGGGCGTCGCGACCGGAGCGTTGGGCGCGGATCTCAGCGAGGATACTTAGGGCGACGTCGGCGGGAGCATCGGCGCCCAGGTCTAGCCCGATAGGAGCGTGGAAGCGGGCGAGTCGCGCGGGCGTGGGGACAAAACCGTCGTGGGCGAGATCGGCGAGGATGCGGGCGGCGCGTTTCTTTGGGCCGAGCAGTCCAATGTAGGGGAAATCGCAGGACAATAAATCGCGGAGAATCGGCACGTCGTGCACGTAGTGATGGGTCATCACGACCGTGAAGGCGTCGGATTCGGGGGCGACGCGGGCGACGAGTTCATGGGCGGGGGCCACGATGATCAGGTCGGCGGTGGGAAAACGCTCGGCGGTGGCGAAGGTAGCGCGGGGATCTGCGATGGTGACGTGCCAGGATAAAGTGTGCGCGAGTTGGGCGAGAGGTTGGGCGTCGTCGCCGGCGCCGAAGATGATCAACGAGGGTGCGGGAGTGATGGTTTCTAGAAAAACGGCAGAAGTCGGAGCGGTCCGAGATGTGAGCGGTTGCGCAGACGATGGCTCGGTGGGAGCGAGTTGAGTGCCGAGGGGTTGTTGGGGATCGGTGCTGCGCCAGGTGACGGCGAGTGGGGTGGGGCGGCGCGCGGCCAGTTGGTCGGCGAGCGTGTGAACCCACGCCGGCGCGGGCGCGGGGATGGGTTCGAGCAGGACGTGAACGATGCCGTGGCAACCCAGGCCGACGCCCCAGACGAGGTCGTTTTCGGAGGAAGTGTCGTAGGTGACGAGTTCGGGTTGGCCGCTGGTGGCGACGGCGCGGGCGCGCAGGAGGACGTCTTCTTCGAGGCAACCGCCGCTGATGGAGCCTCGCCGATGGCCAGTCGCGGTGACGAGAAGTCGCGCGCCGGGGCGGCGGTAGGAAGAACCGGTCACGGCGACGAGGGTGGCGAGGACGGCGGGTCCTCGCTGGGGGTCCGTGAGGTGGCTGAGGAGGGTGGCCAGCTCAGTCATGGGGAGGTGGCGCGCATGTGGGTGAGGAAGGGATCGACCGCCATTATTCCGTCTTCGACGGTTTAACGGTGGGGGTGCCGATTTTCACCCGGCCCTCCGGAGTGTTCATATTACGGGACAGAAAATCTTCGACGCGGCGGAAGTATTCGAGCCGATTTTCAATTTTGCGGAAACCGTGGCCTTCGTTTTCACCGACCATGATTTCGTAAGTTTTGCCATGCTGTTTTAGGCGGCTTTCGAGCGTGAGCCACTGGTCGAAACGAACGCGTGGATCGTTTTTACCGTAAGCGCAGAAAAGTGGGACCTGAATATTAGGGATGTGCTCGACGGGATTGGTCGCGCGGATGATGGCGATGTCTTTTACCGGGTCGAGGTTGCGGATAGCATTGCCTTCGCGGATAACGCGCGGGCCTGCAAAAGTGCGGGAGCCTTGACGGCCTTCGATATCGGAGACCCCGACGTAGTTCACGCCGCAGCAGTAGAGTTCTGGGGTGAGGGTGAGGCCCGCAAGAACGGCGTAACCGCCATAGCTGGCCCCATAGATGCCGACGCGGGCGGGGTTGGCGAAACCTTGCTGGATGCACCATTTGACGCCGTCGGTGAGGTCGTCCTGCATCTGGCGACCGTAGCCTTTGTAGCCGCCGAGTTGGAATTTGAGGCCATAGCCGCCGCTGCCGCGGTAGTTGACTTGGAGGACGGCGTAGCCGCGGTTGGCGAAAAATTGCACGTCTGGGTTGTAGCCCCAAGAGTCGCGTGGGCCGTAGGGGCCACCGTGGGGAATGACGAGCATGGGCATGTTTTTGGCTTCGCGGCCGGCGGGTATTGTGAGGTAGCCGGGAATTTCCCAGCCGTCACGGGCGGTGAAGCGAATGGGGCGCATCTCGCTCATTTGATTGGGGTTAATGGCTTTGCGGACGCGACCGATTTCGGTGAGCTCTTGTTTGGTCTTATCGTAGAGGTAGTATGTACCTGGGTCGCGGTCGCTGGCGGCACGCACCACCATGAGATTGCCGTCGCTGGTGGCGCTATCGATGGAGTTTTGGGTGTCGGGCAGGGCGCGGTTTAAGTCGGCGGATAGGCGAGCGAGATTGGCGTCCAACCAATGAATTTCGGATTTTTCATCTTCATAAGCGACGCCACCGAGTTCACCGGTGGAGTTGAAGATGAGACCATCGACGGCGGCACGGGAGGAGAGACCGCCCCGGCGGTAGTTGGCGAGGCGGTTGCCGATTTCGACGCGTGGGTGGGTGAAAAGTACGGGGCCCCATTGGCCGGTTTCAGGGTCGAGCGTAAGAAGCGCGGATTTATCATGCTCCATGAAGCTTTTGACGTAGAGCGTGCGGTTATCTTTGGCGAAGACGCTGGGGCGCCAATGGGGCTCGATGGGGGCAGCCTCCTCAAAAAAGAGGGAGGTTTCTTTGGAAAATTCGCCTAGGGTGCGCCATGCGCTTTTGGCATCGGAGCGATACTTGACGCTGATGGGTTCTTCGAAGTCGGTGCAGATGGCGACGCGGACCACTCCGTTGCTGTCGGCGATCCAGGTGCGGGCGTTGATGTAGTTGCGCTCTTCGACGGTTTCTTTGCCGGTGCGGATATTAACTTTAATGAGATCACCGAGAAAGGAGCTGCCGCGGATGCGGTTCATCAAAATGTGATCGGGATCTTTGGGCAGGGTGCTAACGAGACTTTTGGGAAGATCGAGTTCGCTACTGGGAGGGGCGGCTTCTCCGGCGCCCTCTGCATCCGCTTCGACGCGTTGCAGCTTATTGATAATGATCAGGTTGCTTCCATCAGGGTTGCAGGCGAACATGCCGTATTCCTCGCGACCTGCCCACTGTTGGGCGAAAAGAATGCGATCTTTCTTAACCCACTGGTAGGCGGTCACGCTTTCCTCTTTCATATCGGTGAGCCAACGCAATTTGTTGGTCTCTCGGTCGAGGATGGCGAGATTGATACGTTGATTTTTGGGGGCGAGCCAAGTGAGATAGCGTCCTGTGGGTGAGATAGATACCGAGGTCATATCGACTTCGGCAAACAGGGTCTCGATGGGAATCTGTGGGGGCGGGGCGGCTTGGAGGGAAAACAGCGAGAAGCTGGCGATTAGCAGTTTAAAAAAGCAGATTGGCCTCATGGTGAATTTTTTTGCGTCATACAAGGTGGTGATCGGCACTATGAGTCAATCCCTTCGGGCTTTTTGGAGGGGGAGGTTACGATCGTGAAAATTCGCGTTGATTTCCATTTCGCTGCTGCTCATCTTTACGGGGTTAAATTATCGGATCCGAGTAACCACTCTAGGTCCGCATCCCCTACATCCTAAACCAAAAACCATGAAACAAACGCTGACCACGGCCGCTAACGCCGCACTCCGTCTCGCGACAGCTTCTCTTTTCGGTGCCGGCCTTCTGGTCGCGCAGACGAATGTGAAGCCCGTTGCTGGGACCGAATCCACCGAGTCCTCCACCAAGCCTGTTAAACTCGAGAAATTCGAAGTTACCGGCTCTAACATCAAGCGCGTCGACATTGAAGGGCCATCCCCTATCAAGGTCATTAGTCGTCAAGAAATCGACTCTACTGGCCGCACTAACCTCACGGACTTGCTCCGTGATTTGCCTGAGGCTGGCGCGATTGGCATCAACGAAGGTGGCACCACGGCTGCCGTCCGTGGCTCGACCGCGCTCGACCTGCGTGGTCTCGGCGCCAACAACACCTTGGTGATCGTGAACGGTCGCCGCGTGGCCCCTACGGGCAATAATTCAGGCGGTACGGTCTTCGTCGACCTTAACCGTTTCCCGCTGGCCATGGTTGAGCGCATCGAAGTGCTCAAAGATGGTGCCTCGGCTATTTACGGTGCGGATGCCACGGCCGGTGTCGTCAATATCATCCTCCGTAAAGATTACACGGGTGCAGAACTCGATGTGAGCTACGGTAACTCTTTCAACACGGATGTTGCGGAAAAGAGCTACTCCTTTTTCGGGGGTGCTTCCAGCGGTAAGGCCAGTGCTACCGTCGGCATCACCCGCTTCGAGCGTGCCGCTTTGAAGGCTGCTGATACCGATTTTGCTAACAATGCCGATTTGACCACCAAGTTTGCCGCTATCGGTGGCAACTACGTCGCGGACGCCGCGGCGGGTTATTTCGATCTTCGCTCGGGTACCGGTCCCCAGGCTCGTATCGGCCTCACGGGTGCCGCCGCTGGCCAGATCAACGGTGTTAATGGTGTCAACATCCCCGGCTTGGCCATGGGCGCTCCCATCACGCGCTTGCCCGGCACGGGCGGCGCCGCTGCTGGCACACTCGCCTCCGCGACGCCCAGTTTCACCAACGCTTCACGCTCCTCCACCGGTGGCACTTATAACGCAGCTATTGCTGGCACTTATGAACCGCAACGCCTTTCTCCCGGTGGTAACCCCTCCAATCTTTATAACTTCCAAGAATTCGTCTGGCTGACCCCAGAAGTCGAGCGCACCGGTATTAACACCACCTTCCGCTACGACCTCACGGCTAACACCAACTTCTACTTGGAAACGGCGTTCCAGCAGAACAAATCCCACATCGAGTTGGCTCCTTCGCCTATTTCGACCGCTGGTGATAATAACATCATCGTTCCTAAGACCAATTACTGGAATCCCTTCGGCGTTGATGTCTCGTTCAACTTCCGTCCGGTCGATATCGGCGCTCGCAAAGCGGACATCACCAACGACTCCTACCGCATGGTCGCCGGCGTCAAGGGCACGATTCTCTCGCGTTGGAACTGGGATACTTATTACTCCTACGACAACGATAAAGTGGTCGATGTGACCACCAACGCCATCTCTGAGAGCCGACTCCGTGCGTCACTGGCCAGGAACACTTCCCAAGCTCTCAATATCTTCGGCGGTGCCTCTTTTAGTAACCCAACTTCCGTGCTCGATTCGATTCGCGTAACCAGCCAAAAGGGCGGATACTCTACCCTCGATCTTTGGCATGGTCAAATCTCGGGTGACATCTTCGAATTGCCCACCGGCACCATCGGCGGCGCGGTTCTTCTCGAGGCTCGTAAAGAAAAGTTCGGCGAAGCGAATGACTCGATCTCGACCACCTTGGACGACATCATCGGTCAGGTTAAACTGGCTGATTCGACCAACGCTCGTCGCACGGTTGAATCCGTCGCCATGGAGCTCAATGCCCCCCTCCTCAAGTCGGGTTCACTACCTCTCGTGCACAGCTTGGCGTTGACCGTCGCGGGTCGCTTTGAGAAATTCAGCGAAGGCTACGACTCTGGCGTTACCCCGTATTATGGCATTAAATACCAGCCGATCAAATCCCTCGTGCTGCGCGCAACCTATAACGAAGCCTTCCGTGCGCCGACCTTGCCCCAGCTCTTCGGTGGCATTCGTGAGTCCCTTCCCAATGGGTTGTCCGACTTGCGTCGCCCCCAAGCCCTTACCGGTGACCCGTTTGACGGCGCCGCCACGCAACGCCTCGTGCGCGCGGGTGGTAACCCCAACCTGACTCCGGAAACGGCCAAGGGCATGCAATACGGTTTTGTGTTCGAAGTGCCATGGAAGAAACTGCAAGGCCTCTCCTTCGGCAGTTCATTCTTCCGCATCGAGCAAGAGAATCTGATCACCACCACCGGCACCGCCTTCATTCGTCAAAACGAAGTCGGCGGCGGCACGGCTGGCCTGATCTCGCGAGATTCCGGCACCGAAACCTACACCAATACCACCAGCGCGGCCATCAACGTGTTGAGCGGCCCCAACAATGCCACCACGGCGGTTGCTCCTGGTCAGACGGTCACGGTTCCTGGTCGTATTCGCTCCATCTTGGACGGCGTGCTCAACCTCGCCTTCCAGAAGATCGAAGGCTACGACATGGAAGTGAATTACCGTAAGCGCACCACCAACTACGGTCAGTTCTCGCTGCGTAGCAGCGCTAGCTACACCAAGTTCTATGGTTTCACCCGCACGACCGATCCCGTCAATGTGGCGGGTCGTGACGGCTACCCACGCATTCGCATCCAAAGCAGCATGCTCTGGTCGCGCAAAGAGCACAGCGCCGGTGTCACCAATAACTTCATCGGACCTTACGGTGACTACGTGCGTGATGGCTACGAAGTGGATTCCTATTACACCTTCAATGCCTTCTACGGTTTTGATATTCCGACGGGTCTCATCCCCTTCATGCAGAACTCTCGGTTGACCGTCGGCGTGGATAATGCCCTCGATAAACAACCGCACCTCTACTACGATTCAGTCGGTTACGACAACAGCTTCGTTTCGCGTCCCGCTGGTCGTTTCTTCTACGTATCTGTGCGCAAGAGCTTCTAAGCTCAGTAGTTTGTAATAATCTACTTTGTCCAGGCGGCCGGATTTTCCGGCCGCCTTTTTTGTGCCCACCCGCTTGATTTCCCCGCCTTGTCATGGGCGCCGCGCACCGCCTTGCTGTCGCCCTAGGATGCACGTCACGGTTGAACGTTTCTTTATTTCTCCCGGCCATAATTTTTTTGGCCGGCGCAGTTTGCCAGCCGGGACGCATCCCACCGTCGAATCCACGACGATTCGTTGCCGCGCCGGCTGGGGCATCGAGGGCGATCGCTTCTACGGCTACCGGCCGGATTACAACGGACAAATCACGTTTTTCTCAGCCGAAGCGCTCGCCGCATTGCGGGCGCATTGCGCGTTGCCGGCGCTTTCGGCGGCCGTGTTGCGGCGCAACGTGCTCCTCGGCGGAGTCGATCTGGCCACGCTTATCGGCCGCACGTTTACGCTCGCCGGGGTGAGTTTTGCCGGCACGGGCGAAGCACGGCCTTGCCATTGGATGAATCACGCCGTCGCGCCGGGCGCCGAGGAGTGGTTAAAGGGTAGGGGAGGTCTGCGCGCGCGGATCCTCACCGATGGCGAACTCGCGCTCGGCGCGACGGAGCTGACATTAGCCGAGAAAATTTCGCAGCCAGATCACGCCGCCCGTTTCATCCGCGAACGCACCGTCGAGCTGCGCTTCGAAGGCGGCGTCTAGGGCGCGTTTAAATTCCGGGCCGGGCTTACGGCCGAGCGCCATCACGTGCCGCCCAAGCATGAGCGGTTGCGGCGCGAGTTGCGCGAGTTGCAGGCGCTGCGCGTGCGCCGTGAGTGCGGCGATGCGCGCGATCGTCTCGGGCGACTCCAACGGCGGCCGGCCGCGGTTATCGGCGAGCATGACGCTCGCAAGCTCCTCGATCGTGGCGGGTTGCAGACGACGCGCGAGGCGCCGCACGGCGTTGTCGGAAAGCGGTGCGCTGTTGCGATCGTGCGCGTGGTGATTCTCAACCAGTGCGCGCACCGGCGCATCGAAGCGCAAGGGCGCCCCGATGCGCCGTAGAAATTGCTCCGCGAGCGGTCCGCCCGCCGCCGCGTGTCCCGGACTTAGCCAGCGCAACACCCCGTCCTTCTCCGCGCGGACCGTCGTCTTCACCTTGCCGAAATCATGGGCCAACACTGCCCACATGAGCACGGAATTTCGCTCCGCCCCGCTGGCGTGCTCGTGCGCGATCAGCGCCTCGAGGCAAAGTTGCGTGTGCGTAAACACATCACCCTCCGGATGCCACGCCGGCTCTTGTAAGGTACCGCGCAACGCCGCGATTTCCGGGAAATGCACCAGCCACCCCGTCGCCTCGAGCACCTCGAGCCCGCGCGCCGGCTTGACGGCTTGGTTCGCCCATTTCTCCCACTCGCCCCAGACGCGCTCCACCGGCAATTCCCGAAACGTATCCGCGATCTGTCGGCTTAACGCCGCCGTCTCTGGCGCGAGCGTGAAATCAAAACGCGCGGCAAACTGCATCGCCCGCAACACTCGCAACGGATCTTCTCCGAACGCCGCGCTCGTGTGCCGCAACACCCGCGCCTGCAAATCCGCCGCGCCCCCGTGCGGATCGATCATCGCCTCCGTAAATGGATCGTATGCGATCGCGTTGACCGTGAAATCTCGCCGCGCCGCCGCATCTGCGTCGCTCAATTCTGGGTCCGGTTCCACCGCGAAGCCCCGATGCCCCGCGCCCGTCTTCGATTCTCGTCGCGGCAAACTGAAATCATATTCGGCGCCGCTGGTTTTGCCGCGTACTTTGATCACACCAAAACTCCGCCCCACCACATCCGTCGCCCCAAACGAGGCGAGTGCGCGATGCAACGTCTCGAAATCCACTCGGCCGACCTCGATGTCGAAATCTTTGGGCGTCAGCCCCAGCAACCCATCGCGTACGCCGCCACCCACCAACCGCGGCCGACCGACGCGGCGCACGGCCTCGAGCATCGCCCTGAGCTCCTCGGGAATCTGGGGGGCAAACCGCATCATTTTTTCTCCGCCGCGATCCCGCGTGCCGCCGCGATCACGCAACTCCAGCCGATCAAAAATGAAACGCCGCCCAACGGCGCCGTCGAAGCCCCGAGCCAAGTTGGCGCCTTCAACGCCAAACTATACAGCGACCCCGAAAAAAGAATCACCCCCGTCAACCACCACCGCACCGCCCAACCGATACGCCGCGTCGCCGCGCTCGCCCCCGCGCCCACCTCCAACCACTTCGCCGCCGCAAAAATGGCCACCGCATGTAGCAAGTGATAATGCACGGCGGTTTCCCAACGATCGCGCGTACCGAGCTCGCTGAGTTGAGCGCGCAACGCATGCGCTCCGAAGGCGCCGAGGGCGACTCCGCTCAGACCCAAAATGCCAGCGATCAACAGCGCGCGGGAAGATTTCATGGCCGCCACGCTCTCAGAAATACGCCGAGAAACAAGTTCACGCTGCGTCCCTGATCCGGTTAAATGGAAAGTTCAATCAGGCCTGAAAAGAGCGTGAAATGAGGCATTGACACGATCTTTGCGAAACCTAGTTATTAACCCCTTTTCCCATGAAAACGTTTCTCGCCAAGAAGGAGACTGTGCAGCCCAAGTGGCATCTGATCGATGCCGAAGGCGTGCCGCTCGGTCGCCTCGCTGTTAAAGCTGCCAACATCATCCGTGGCCGCCACAAAGCCTCCTACACCCCGAGCGTCGACAACGGCGACTTCGTCGTGGTCATTAACGCCGAGAAGGTCGTCCTCACCGGTAAAAAGGAGAGCCAGAACGAGTACATGTTTTTCTCCGGCTTCGTCGGTGGCGAAAGCTACCGCAGCCTCAAGCTGATGCGCGAGCGTCACCCCGAGTTTATCATCGAACACGCGGTCAAGGGCATGCTCCCGAAGAACCGCATCGCGGCCAAGATGTTGACGAAACTCCGTGTTTTCGCCGGCTCGAAGCACACGCATGAGATGAACAATCCCGCTAAAATTTCCGTCTGATTACGCCCATGAGCACACCCGCGAACGTTTTTACCGCCACCGGCCGCCGCAAAACCTCCACCGCCCGCATCCGTATCACGGAAGGCAAGGGCAAGCTGACCGTTAATGGCCGCAGCTTTGAGAACTATTTTGTGCCAGAGAGCTTCGCCAAACAAGCGGCGATGCCCCTGATTACCGTCACCCTGAGTGACAAATTTGACGTTAGCGCCAATGTCTCCGGCGGCGGTCTCGCTGGCCAAGCTGGTGCGGTTGCCCACGGCATCGCCCGTGCGCTCCAAAAGTTTAACGCTGAACTTCGTCCCGCCCTTAAGAAGGCCGGCCACATGAAGCGCGATCCCCGCGCCAAGGAACGTAAGAAAGCCGGTCAACCCGGCGCTCGTAAGCGCTTCCAGTTCTCGAAACGTTAATCCGGTTACACCGCGATTTTTTCGCGGTCTGTACGGCTTATTTGGGCCGACGTCGCTCGTGGAGCGCGTCGGCTTTTTCGTCACCTATTTCCCGGTTTTTCCGGCACGAGGGAACTTGGCAAGCCGCTTGCTTACACACTCTCGCGCCCGGTTCTTTCGGGCTGTTACGCTATACCATAACCACCAAACTAAAAAATGAATAAACTATCCTTCGCACTCCTCAGTGCTCTCACCTTGGGTTCGCTCTCGCTGAGCGCCCAGACCGCGCCGGCACCGGCCGCTCCTAGCGTCGCCGTGACGGTCACCCCGTCGTTCGCCTCGCAGTACATGTTCCGTGGCCAACGCCTCGGCGGGGCCTCGTTCCAGCCCACCGTTGAGCTGGGTTATGGCAATCTGACCGCTGGTGTCTGGGCTAACGCTCCGATTCAAAACAAGGTCGTGGGTCAATCGGATCCAGAATTCGATTTCTACGCCTCCTATACCTCCGTCGCTTCGGATACGTTGAGCTTCGTGCCCGGTGTCACCTTCTACTCCTATCCTTCGGCTGATGAAGCTAACGGTTTTTACAAGATGACGTTCGAACCCAGCTTGGCGGTTAACTACACGATCTCCGGTGTGAAACTTACCCCCAAGATCTACTACGACTTCGTTCTTGATGGACCTACCTTTGAAATCACTTCGACCTACGCCTTCCCCCTTAAGGATCTCGGTACGGAGCTCGGTTTCACCGCCTCCTACGGATCCTACCTCGCCAATGATTTCATCAAAGGCTCGGCCCCGCAGACCAAGGCTTGGGGTAATTACTGGCTACTCGGCGTTGCTGCGCCCTTCCAGCTCACCAAAGAATCCAAGGTCACGCTCGGTTTCGCCTTCACCAAGGGCGACAGCGCTTACGTTAAGACCGGCAGCGCTCCAAAGTCGGCCAACACCTCGGCTGTCGGCCGTGGCGTCGTGACGATCAGCTATTCCTACGCATTCTAATGCCGCCACGCGCGTGCGCGTGATTGCAACTTCGGCCCGCGCCTCAACCGGCGCGGGCTTTTTTGTGGGCTTAAATCGATCGAGCCGTAAATTCCGTCTCGATTATTTCCCCGGCGCTTTGGATGCTGCGCCCACTATGAAAGTCGGTGTTGTCGGCGCGTCCGGTTATTCGGGCGAAGTCTTAGTTAAACTTTTACTCAGTCATCCGCACGTGGAACTCGCGGCGGTGACTTCGCGGACGCATGCGGGCAAGGCCTTGGCTGCGATCATGCCGGCGCTGCGCGGCCGCGATGCCGGTCTGCGTTTCGTCGATTCTGATCCTGCGGCGCTCGCGGCGAGTAACATCGATTTGTTTTTCCTCGCGCTGCCCCACGGCGCCGCGGCGACGTACGCGAAAGCCCTGGTTCCCGCGGGCAAGCGCGTGATCGACCTCAGCGCCGACTTCCGCATCGCCGACTTGGCGACTTACCAAAAATATTACGGCGAGCATCACGCGCCGGAATTGTTGCCCGCGGCACGTTTTGTCCTGCCTGAGCTCACGCCGCCGGCTTGGAAGACTGAGGCGAAACTCATCGCCGCGCCCGGTTGTTATCCGACGAGTGTTTTGGTGCCGTTGGTGCCGCTGTTGCGAGCGGGCCTTGTTTCACGCCAGCATATTGTGGTCAATTCTCTTAGCGGCGTCAGTGGTGCGGGCAAGAAAGCCGAAGAAGCCTATCTTTACTGCGAACGCGCCGAGAGCGCCAAGGCCTACGGCTTGGTGAAGCATCGCCATCTCGCCGAAATCGAGGAGCAACTCGCGCTGCGCACGGGCGCCGCCACCATCATCCAGTTCAATCCTCATCTCGCGCCCATGCGTCGTGGGATCGCGACGACGATCACCATCCCTGGTGCGGTGGGCGCTACGATCGACGCGCTTTACGCCGCTTGGCGTGAAGCCTACGCCGCCGCGCCGTTTGTGCAGCTGCTCGCGGCGGGCGAGCCGCCCGATACGGCGCACGTCGTCGGAACCAATCGTATCGACATCTCCGCGGTGCACGATGTGCGCACCGGTAATTTCATTCTGACTTCCGCCGAGGATAATCTCATGAAGGGCGCGAGCGGTCAGGCCGTGCAAATCATGAACCTCTGGAGCGGTTTCCCTGAAATCGCCGGATTGATCTAATTGGCCGAGCGCTTCATGAAAAGCGTCGCGGTTAGGTCCGTGGCGCTGGGTGCAGGCGAAGTGTATTCTGGTTCGTTTTGATCAGCTCCGGTAATCAGCGTTTTCGCTCACGTATTCGTGAGTGAGGTCGCCACCGATGACAGTCGCGCTGGCGTCGCCGTTGCCGATTTCAACTTCAATTTCGACGCAGCGTTCGTGCGGCGGATAATCAATGGCCGCAGAGAAGACGCCGTCTTTCGGCGGCGCACTCGCGTAAAGTTCTGCGCTGCGCAGGTGGGTAACGAGGGCGATTTCTTTCTCGGGATTGAGTTGGAAAACTCCACCTGAAAAAATTTCGATTCCGCCCAAGCGCAGCTGTAAACGCGTCAAATCAGTCTCGGGCGCGTGGGCGCCGATGTGTTTTCCGATGGCCTGTACGAGCCGGCCGACGTTGGGATCGTTGCCTGCCACGGCGCATTTAAACAGTGGCGCGTTGACGATGGCTTTGCCGATTGCACGCGCCAACTCAATCGTCGCCGCTGCGCTCACCGCGACGCGAATCACGTGGCGCACGCCCTCGCCGTTGCGCACGACATCTTCCGCGAGATCGCGGCACACCTGCGTGAGCGCGGCTTCGAAGGCGGCGAGATCGGGGCAGGGGACGCGGCTCGAGGAAATGAGCGCGACGGTGTCCGAGGTGCTCGTGTCGCTATCGACGCTGATGGTGTTGAAACTCGTCTCGACGGCGCGTTGAAGAGCGGCGCGCAATTCCTCGCGTGCCACTTTTAAATCGGTCAGCACGTAAACCAACATCGTGGCCATGTTGGGTTCAATCATGCCCGCGCCTTTGGCGATGCCGACGATGCTACCGGAGCCCACGTTGGCTCGACGGATTTTTGGATAAAGGTCGGTCGTGACGATACCCTCGGCCGCCGACAAAATGGATGTGCTGGTGAGGCTCGCGGAAGTTTGCGGCAACGCGTCCATGATGGCGTCAACGGGCAGGCCCCAGCCGATCACCCCGGTCGAACTTGGCAGAATTTGTCCGGGGGTGAGGTTGAGTAAGTTCGCCAAACGGGCGCAGATTTTTTCCGATGCTGCGACGCCGCCGGGCGCGCAGACGTTGGAGACCTTGTTGTTTACGATCACGGCGCCGAGTGTGGGTTCGTGGAGGCGTTGGCGACCGACGATGATGGGTGCCCCGGGGAGCGCGTTGCGGGTGAACATCGCGGCGAAATCCGGCGTGGGTTGATCAAGGGCGATCAATGTGAGGGTCATCTTCGCGGGCTTCGGTGCCTCGCGTGGCATGAACTCGAAACGCGAGGTGCCCACACGAAAACCGAGCGGAAGTTGAGCCTGGCTGACAAGCCAAGCGCGATGAGCTGCACGGTTGGAGAAAGTAAGAGCGGTACTGGCCACTGGGGAGAAGTGGGCCGGTGTGGGCGCGGAGTGAAGCCGAATTTTCGCGGCGGTGGCCGGATAATTTATTTCCTAGCCCTGCGAATGTGATGGAAAAGCGCTGCCGGAGTGCGCTAGTAATTTTCTCTCGAATCTAAAACGTGCACGCTGTTCCCAGTTTCCTCTCGCTCCCTGCGGCCCTTGGCCGCGGTCTTTGATCTGCTATGAATGTGAATGTTGCTGAACTCACCGCCAAGGCGAAGGTGCTCCTCGAAGCCCTTCCTTACATCCAAGATTTTCGTGGCTCCACCTTCGTGGTGAAATATGGCGGGAGCTTTATGGATGATCCCGATCCGGTCGCCCGCACGCGCGTGGCCTTCGACATCGCGTTCCTCGCGGCCGTCGGTATCAACGTCGTCGTCGTCCACGGCGGCGGTAAGGCCATCACCAAGGCGATGGAATCCTCCGGCCTGAAGGCGAATTTCATCAACGGCCTCCGCGTGACCGACGAAGCTGCGGTCGCCATCGTCAAGCGCACGCTCGACGAGATCGTGAACAAAGATGTCTGCAACGCCATCATCACCGCGAACGGTAAACCCAAGGGCCTCGCCGGCGACAGCGTGCTGGTATGCCAAAAACTCACCCAAGACGACGACGGTAATACCGTGGATCTTGGCTACGTCGGTGAAGTCACCGAGGTAAAAGTGAAGCTCATCAAAAAAGAAATCGCCGAAGGCTTCATTCCGGTCATTTCGCCGGTCGCTGAGGGCTACGATGGCAAACCTTATAACGTGAACGCCGATCTTGTGGCCGGTCGCGTCGCGAGTGCTTTGCGCGCGCGCCGTTTGGTTTACATGAGTGATGTCCCCGGTTTGTTGTCGGCACCGCCTGATGCTTCGACCCTGATTTCGACGCTCAAGATCAGCCAAGTCGAAGGACTTAAGGCGAAGGGGGTCATCGACAAAGGCATGCGTCCGAAAGTCGGTAGCGCCGTGCGGGCCCTCGAAGAAGGCGTGCAACGCGTTCACTTCATCGACGGCCGCTTGCCGCACTCGTTGCTGCTGGAAATCTTTACCGACAAGGGCATCGGTACGGAAATTGTCCACGGGTGAGCGCGTTTTGCGCGGGTTCTCGAGCGATCAAGAATGAGCGGGAGATTTTCGCGCTAGTGGGTCGCCGCAACCGAGTCGTTTTTGCTCTCGTCCGCCATGGGGGCGTTGTCCTAGATTTTTCTTTTAAGCGATGAAACACTTCCTGAAAGAGACCGACTTCAAGTCCCATGAATTGGGTGAAGTTTTTGCGTTGGCTCGAGAATTTAAAGCCAAGCGCGGTCGCAACGCTACGCCCGCACTCGCCGGTCAGACTTGGGCGATGATTTTTTCTAAATCCTCGACGCGCACGCGCGTGTCCTTCGAGGTCGGCATCCACGAGCTCGGCGGCAATCCGCTTTTTCTCAACAAAAACGACATCCAGCTCGGCCGCGGTGAATCCGTTGAAGACACCGCAAAAGTTCTTTCGCGTTTCGTGCATGGCCTGATCGTTCGCACTTTCGATCACAGCGAAGTCGAGCGTCTCGCGGCCGCGGGCAACATTCCGGTGATCAATGCGCTCACGGATTTCCTGCACCCGTGCCAGATTTACACGGATGCGTTCACGATGACCGAGCGCTGGTCGAAAAACGATGACCTGCTCGGCGCGTTGCGCGGTCGTAAAATCGCGTTTCTCGGCGACACGGCCTGCAACATGGCCAACTCGTGGATTCTCGGCGCCAATCTTTTCGGCATGAAAATCTCGCTTTCGGGCCCGGCTGAATTTGCCCCCGGCGCGGAGTTGAAGGCGCAGCTGCAGCGCGAAGGTTTCCCGGCCGATTCCTACCAATTTACGACGGATCCATATCAAGCCGTGAAGGACGCCGATGTCGTTTACACCGACGTCTGGGTGAGCATGGGCAAGGAAGACGAAAAGGCCGAACGCAGTCGCCAGATGTCGCCCTACGCCGTCACCGCCAAACTTTTCGCCGCCGCCAAGCCTGACGCGCTCTTCATGCATTGCTTGCCGGCGCATCCTGGCGAGGAAGTCGAACAAGCTGTCCTCGATAATCCGCGATCGATCATTTTCGATCAGGCCGAAAATCGCCTCCACACCCAGAAAGCCATCATGGCGGTTTTGGCCAAGGCCGCGCGCAAGTAAACCCACCTTCAGTCCCAAAAAATTCTATCCATGAAAATCGTCCTCGCATACTCGGGCGGCCTCGACACGTCCGTCATCGTAAAATGGCTCAAAGAAACGTACGACGCTGAGATCGTCACCTTCGCCGCCGATGTCGGCCAAGAAGAGGAGCTCAAAGGCCTCGACAAAAAAGCGCTGAAGACCGGCGCTTCAAAACACTACACGCTCGATCTCGTGGAAGAATTCGCGAGCGATTTCATTTACCCGATGATTCGCGCCAACGCGATCTACGAGGGTCAATATTACCTCGGCACCTCCATCGCGCGTCCACTCATCGCCAAGGCCCAAGTCGACATCGCGAAGAAAGAAAAAGCCGACACCGTCGCGCACGGCGCCACCGGCAAGGGCAACGACCAATGCCGTTTCGAGCTCACCTACATGGCGCTCGCGCCGCAGCTTCAAATCATCGCCCCTTGGAAGATCGAGGCTTATCGTGAGCTTTTCCCTGGTCGCGCCGAGATGATCGCTTACTGCGCTCAGCACAAAATCCCCATCGAAGCTTCCCTCAAAAAGCCGTATTCGATGGATCGCAACCTGCTCCACATTTCCTACGAGGCCGGCATTTTGGAAGATCCGTGGTTTGACCCCACGACTAACGCTAACAAGGGCATGTTTAAGCTTTCCGTCTCGCCCGAGGATGCGCCTAACAAGGCCGAATACGTCGAACTTGATTTCGTGAAGGGCGATTGCGTCGCGGTGAACGGCAAGAAACTCACGCCCGGCGGCGTGTTGAAGACGCTCAACAAACTCGGCGGCAAACATGGCATCGGCCGCGTCGATCTCGTTGAGAATCGTTTCGTCGGTATGAAATCGCGCGGCGTGTACGAGACGCCCGGCGGCACGATCCTCATGCAAGCGCATCGTCAGGTCGAATCGCTCACGCTCGACCGCGAAGTGCTGCACTTGCGCGACAGTTTTATTCCTAAATACGCCGAGCTCGTTTACAATGGTTTCTGGTTCGCCCCGGAGCGCGAGATGCTCCAAGCGATGGTCGATGAGAGCCAACGCTACGTTACGGGCACCGTCCGTCTGAAGCTCTACAAGGGCAACATCATCACCTGCGGCCGTAAGTCGAAATACTCGCTCTACGACGACAAAATCGCGTCGATGGAAGGCGTGAAGAGCTGGTACAACCAGAGCGACGCCACCGGTTTCATCCGCCTCAACGGTCTGCGTCTCCGCGCTCGTAATCTCGCGCAGGGCGGCCCGAAGATCTGAGGTTTTTCGCGCCGACTCTGCGACCGAATCACGGTTGGAGTCGGGGCCTAAAAAAGGTGCGGTGGTCATTTCCACCGCGCCTTTTTTGCGTCCATTTACGGCGCGGCCTTAATCAAAACAAGACGTTGGCGGCGGCGCCGACGGCGGTGATGGGACCGCTGTCACCGAGGCCGTCGATGGCGCGGTCCGCTTTCTTCAGCGTGCTTTGGGCGCTCAGATACAGGCTGTCGTCGGTGAGGAGCTTGCCGAGGGTGCCTTCGCCTTTGGCAATTTTATCGGAGATGTCGCGGAGGTTGCGCGTGACGACTTTGAGGTCGTTACCGGCGGTCTCATCAAAGATGAGCGCGCCGAGGGTGCCTTTGCCGGATTTGACTTGGTTCACGAGGGTCTGCGCGTCGGCGACGAAGGATTTAGCGTCAGTGGCGGCGCCTTTGATTTCGCTCACGGTGGCGACGAGTTCGTCGTGGAGTTTGGAGTCGTTGAGGAGTTTGCCGAGGGTGCCTTCGCCTTTGTTGATTTTATCGGTGGCGGTGGCGAGGTTGGTCATCGTGATGTCGATTTTCACGGAGTTGTCGGTCACGAGGCGGTCGAGCTTTTGAAAGAGGCCGGGATTTTTGCCGTCGCCGCTGACGGTGGTGGTGATGGAGCCGAGCGCGCCTTCGAGTTTTTGGCCGAGGTTACCGAGTTCGGTCATGATGGCGTTGATGTCGGGGGTGATTTTAGTGCGGAGCTCGGCGCCGTCGGTGAGGACGGGCGCGCCGGGGCTGCCGAGGTCGAGGCCGATGTAGTTGGTGCCGATGAGGCCAGCCATGACGATGGTGGCGGTGGCATCGGATGCGATCTTGACGCTGGAGTCGATGCGCAGGACGGCTTCAGCGCGGCGACCGGCGAGACGGGTGCGCTCGACGGAGCCAATCTTGACGCCCGCCATGCGGACTTCGTCGCCTTGTTTGAGTTCTTTGAGGTTATCAAAGCCGGCGACGAGGCTGTAGCCGGTTTGCTTAAAAAGTTTGCCGTCGCTGAGCGTCTCCCAAGTCACCCAGATGAGGGCGAGGCCGAGGAGAAAGAAGAGACCGACGCGGGCGGTTTGTTGGGCGGTGTTCATGGTGGTGGTTCCGTAGCGTTTTAAACAGGAAAGGGCGGATTAGGTTTCGAGATTTTTGAAACGGGGATTTTTTAGGTCGATGCGCGGATGGAAAAAATCGGCGATGCGGGGGTCGGCGGGCTGGCGCAAGCTGGCTGGCGGGCCGAGGAAAACGAGTTCGCCGCCCATGAGAATGCCGACGCGGTCGGCGATGCCGAGGGCGAGCTCGCGGTCGTGGGAGACGACGATGGTGGTGACGTGATATTCGTCTTTGAGCGTAGCGATGATTTCACTGATCGTGGCACTCATGACAGGGTCGAGCTCGCTAGTGGGCTCATCGTAGAGCATGAGCTGCGGCTCCATGACGAGGGCGCGGGCGATGGCGACGCGTTTGCGCATGCCGCCGGAGAGTTCGGAAGGGAATTTTTGCGCGGAGTTTTCCAGGGAGAGAATCTGGAGCGCGCGCATGACTTTGTCGCGGATGGTCGCTTCGTCGCCGAAGCGATGTTCGCGCGGGTACAGAGCGAGGTTGTCATAGACGCTGAGCGAGTTGAAGAGCGCGCCGGCTTGGAAGACCAGGGCGATGCGGATGCGTTCGAGGGTGTGTGCGGCGGCGGCGTCTTGGTCGTTAATGAGCACGCGACCAGCGGTGGCGGCTTCGAGGCCGACGATGTGTTTGAGGAGCACGCTTTTGCCGGAGCCGCTAGGGCCCATGAGCACAAAAATCTCACCGGGTTCGACCGCAAAGGAGACGTTTTTCAACGCCTGGAATGGGCCGAAATTTTTCGTGAGGCCATCGATGGTGACGCCGACGGCTGGGCTCTCGACGGCGGTGATGGGATTGCGGTGGATCGGAGGATTCATGGCGGGCGTCACATGAGGGCTTTCGTGACGAAGTAATCGAGCACGAGGATGGAGATGAGGGAGACGACGACGGCTTTGGTGACCGAGGCGCCGATCTCGCGCGGGCCACCGCGAGTGTTGAGGCCGATGCTGCAGCAGATGAGTACGACGACGAAGCCGAAGATCTCGGCTTTTATGAGGCCGGTGCCTACGTCTTGGAATTTCATGTAGCGACGCAGCGCAGAGAAATAGGCTTCGGGCTCGATGGCGATGGATTCGACGTATTTGCAAACGACGGCGCCGCCAAACCAGCCGATGAGATTACCGATGATCGCGAGTACGGGCATCATGACCAGCACCGCGGCGAGACGCGGCAGCACGAGGATACGTGCCGGCGGGATGTTCATCGTCACGAGGGCGTCGACTTCTTGATAAACCTTCATCGACGCGAGCTCGGCGGTGATCGCGGAACCGACACGGCCGGCGACGAGGATGGCGACGATCACTGGGCCCAGTTCACGAGCGAAAGAGAGTCCGACAAGCGAGCCGATGAACTGTTTCGCGCCGAAATTTTCCATTGAGTAGCCAGACTGGAGCGCGAGCACGCTACCCATAAAAAAGCACAAAATGGCCACGATCGGGAGCGTCGTGTAGCCGATTAGGTAGCACTGATCGATGAAGCGAGCGCGTTGGCGGGGGAGGGTGCCGATGAAGCGGGCTGATTGGAGGAGCAGTTGCACGGCGCTGCCGAAGCCTTGGAGGAAGTGGGTGAGTTGTTTCATATCAGCGGGCCGCGGCCGGGTTGTGCTCGGTCGAGGGAGGGGAAAAATCTAACCAGAAAAATCGCCAATCGCGAGTACCAGGGGCGCGTGACAGGCCGATGAGGCCGTTGCCCAGAGCGATGCGTAGTTGGCGGGAGTCGGTTTGTACGCTCAAGAGCGGGCCGAGGTGAAACGCGCTTCGGCTGCGGGCCTCCTCGCGGGTCCAAGTGATGGCGTCCCAAAAAAGCGAGGCGCGGACCTCGCCCGGGGCGCGTTGGTCGTAGCGATAGAGGGCGAACAGCGGGGTCCAGCTTTGGCGAACCGTTTCGTTATTCGGGAAGAGGGCTTCAAGAGGACTGGGAAATTGGTACTGGCGGCGGCCGGCGCCGTTGTCCCACGCGCTTAGAAGCGGCCAGACGTGGACTTTCTCGGCGGGTGCGGCGGCTGAGTTGCGCAGGCTGCGTTGCTCGAGCGAAGAGTAGAGAAAAAACAGGAGTTGAGTCTGAATCTGGGCGAGGTCGTCGGCTTGCCATTTAGTTTGGCGCCAGAGCGGCCAGGCGATCCAGGTCTTCTCGGTGCCTTTGATCTTGGAATGGGTGTAAAACGGGCCCCAGCGGTTGACGCGACGATCGTCGCCGTGGCCTTGCACAAGAAACGGCCAGAGGTAGCGCGTCTCGTGATAGTGGTAGGGAGTGTTGCGGTCGGTGTAGCCGAAGAAAGGCCAGAGGAAATTTTCGTTGATGAGACCGGGGCCTTGTTCGCGGGCGTAAAAGGGCAGCATGCCGATGTGGCGGGTGGGCGCGGTGCCGGCGGGGGCATCGGCGGCGGGGGCTTGCGTGTGCTTCCAGATGAGCGGCCAAAGGGCGTAGCGACGTTGGAATTCACCGGGGCGGTCGCGCCAGCCGAAAAGCGGCCAAAAGGCGAAGCCTTGCTCCGCGCCGCTCGTGAAACGTAAGAACGGCCACGGCGCCAAGACCGTGTGAGCATCGTGTTTATCAACTTCGGTGTAGAGTGGAAATAGCGTCCACCCGATGCGATCGTAGCCAAAAAAATTCTTGATCGAGCCGGCGACGGGCATCAGCCCGCGGTAAGACGTCGCTGGGTCGCCCGTCTGTCGGGAAAAATAAAACGGCCACACGGCAAATTTTTCGACGCGGGCGGCTTGGAGTTTCGGCGAGGCACCGGGTTGGAGGCCGGAGCGGTTGATCAGATTGAAGATCGACCAACTGTAGGCCTCGTCATCGCCGCGATAAAAATAAAGTGGATAAAGCACCGAGGCGCTCGTGATGCGGCCGGCAGCGTGAGTGCGCTCTAGGTATAACGGACGAAAGCCAGCCATCTGACCACCCTCAGGCAGGGCTTTTTGGAAAAAAAGCGGACCGAACGCGGCGGTCGAGGTGATGCTTCCAGAGGCGTCGACTTGCTGCGCGATCAATGGCCACGCGTTGCGCTCCTCGGCCTGAATGGGCACGAACCCGCCTGCGGCGAAGCCAAGTCCGGCGAGGACGATACAATGGCGCTTCATAGTTTTTTGTTTACGCAATGCCCGCCAACGAGATCAGCGATAAGTCGGAATCGCTGCCAAGCTGGATGGTTAGGCTCCTAACTAGATGAATGATATTGATGGGACGGCAAACGTTATGTGTGGATTTTTCTGCTTTGATGAACCGCAACGGAGTTATTGGTTCCGAGTGGGTTCTAAATTGGGTAAACTATTTTAAAAGGACTATTAGATTAATATTTGCATTAATCGTTATTGCTGTAGTGCTGCAACAAAATCATGTAGCGGGTGGACTTTGGTAATTGAGGCGGGTCGTAATGGATTACTGAAGCAGCGGTAGGGTGTTTCGCGTTTGCCATGAAGAGTGGGGTGTTTTGTCTGCGCGGATGCGTATTTCCGGTGGTGTCGCCCGCGGGATTCCCCTCGTCGTGCCGAAGGGCGATGCGGTGCGTCCGGCGACCGACGGAATGCGGCAGGCGGTGTTTTCGAGTCTTGGCGCGCGTGTGCCGGGGGCACATTTTTTAGATTTGTTCGCGGGCAGCGGCTCGTACGGGCTCGAGGCCTTGAGCCGGGGTGCGGCGGGCGGGATTTTTGTGGAGAAGAACGTGAAGGCGGCGGCGTGTGTGCGGCAAAATATCGCGGTGGTGTGCAAGTGTATCGGGCGCGATCCGTCCGATCATCTCACGTTACTCGAGGCGGATGCGCTCACGGTTCCGCTCGGCGACGAGGTGACGCCGGATCTGGTGTTTATTGATCCACCCTACGAAATCATCCCGGACGTGGCGGCGAAATTATTCGAGCGGCTTACCGAGGTGCTGGCGGCAAAGCCGGAGGCGTTGGTGGTTTTTGAGGCGCCGGGTGAGATTGAGTTGGCGCCGCCGGGTTGGACGATGCGGAAGCGTTTGGGCAAGGGTCGCGGGCAGCCGACGGTGATGTTTTTTCGGCGCGAGGGCTGAGGCGGGCGGGCGAATCCTTGATTGGGCGCGCGGATTAAGAATAGTTTCAGGGAATGAAATTTATCCTGTGGCGGCTGGCCTTGATTCTGGTTTGTGCGACGACGAGTGGAACGGCGGTGCCGCAGACGTGGACGGCAGATCGGGTCGCAGGGGTGAAAGATTTGGAGGATATGTGGACGGTGGTCGGTGATCCAAGCCGCACGATGGGCGTCCGCGGGCTGTTTCGTTTTGCGGTCGAAGCGACGGGACTTGGTTGGCATCCGGAGCGCGTGGAGGTGGCGTTGGCGCGGGCGCGCGCGATGCAAGATCTGGATCCGGCGAGTAAGACGCGCGGAAACTTCAAGTGGAACAGCGGGCAAAACGGCGTCGTGGATCTCAACGCCGTGGAATTTGCATCGCAGCTCATGGGCTACCTGCGGCGCGTGCAATCGGCGCAGTTGTCCGCCAAGGCGCGCGCGCAACTGGATGAAATGATGACCGACGCGATTGATGGATTGCGCAGTCACGTCGTAAAAATTGATTACACGAATATTTTTGTGATGAAAGCGTGGGGTTTGATCGCGATCGGCGAGACGCTGGGGCGCGCGGACGTGGCGGAGGACGGTTACCGGCGTTTCGACGCGTGGATGGAGTTCACGACGCGCCACGGCATCGGCGAATACGGCGCGGTGGTTTACTATGGAATCGATTTGGATTCTTTGGCTTTGCTCGCGCGCTTCGCGGGGCGAGCCGATGCGCGCGCCAAGGCAGAAAAAGCGATCCAGCACGTGTGGACCGATCTCGCGGCCAATTGGTGGGCGCCGGGCGATCGGATGGGCGGGACGAATGCGCGGACTTACGATTATATTTACGGACACGGTTACACTGAGGCGCACACGTGGACGGCGGGTTGGTTGCGGGAACGACCGGAGCTGGAAGGCGCTGGCTGGGTGACGGGTGTGCGTTACAATCTCTCCACGTTCCGCGATGCCGTGATGTGGCGGCCCTCGACCGAGTGGACGGAGCCGATCCGCGCGCAGGTGCCGCGCACGGTGGTGCAGAGTTGGGGCGAACAGCCCGAGCAACGCGCGGTGAATTGGATCGGACGGCACGTGAGCCTCGCATCTTCGGGCATGGCGCGCAGCCGCGATGAGCGCACGCTCGTGGCCAATCTCGGGGATTCGCCGACGGTGCCGCAGTTGACGTTGTTCATGGAAGGCCGGCGCGATCCTTACGGATATAAAAAACAAGTCGGCGGTAAGGCGCTGCATCTGATGCCGTTCATCGCAACGGTGCAGCGCGGGCCGGAAGTGTTGCAGGTGTTGTCGGACGATCCCTTGAAGACAGACAGCCGAAACAAGCCAGGTGACCTCGTAAATTTAGTGACGCATTTCACGGTGCCGGCGGTGGCGGAAGTGTGGTCGGGCGACGTGCGCGTAGAACCGGGCTCGGTGGCTCGGCCAACGCGGCTGGCGACCGGTGCGTCGGTCTATGTGCGGCTCGGCGATGCGGTGCTCGGCTTGCGCTGGCTCGTGGCGACGACCACGACGGGTGAGCCCGCTGCGCTGGAATATATTGAGGATGCGGCGGGCGGAGTGGCGCGGCGGTTGACGTTGACGCACTGTGCGACGGAGCCGCAGGGGCGGGCGACGGTGGCGCTGTGGTTGCGGGCGGCGGAAGGACTCGACACGGCGGATTTTGCAGCGTGGCGGAAGGCGTTTTCAACGGCGCCTGCGCAGGCAAAAATTTCGGGTAATGTCGTCGTGGCCGAGGTCGCGGGTGCAGCGGGTGCGTTGCGGATCGAGGCTGATGTGTTGAGAAGCGAGCGGCGGGTGCTTGCGGGGGGCGAACCGGCGGCACTCTTGAGCGTGAACGGGCGTGAGGTGAGTCCGTTGCGTTGATCGCGGAGCGGCGCGGACTGCGCGCGTACGCGTCGGCTGGACGGCGCGCGGGCCGCGGTCGCAGCGCTGATGGTTTCATTTTCGTACACTTGCCAACGAACGATTTTCGGTTGGTTTCATCGGTATGCCCCTACCCCTTGCGGCGATTGTTCCGCGTACCCTCGACGTCATCGATTACATTTTGCTGGCCGTATATTTCGCGGTGAACCTCGGAATCGGTTGGTGGTGCGCGCGACGCAAGCAGTCAAGCGGTTCATATTTCCTCGGTGGCGGTCGCGTGGCGCCGTGGGCGATGGCGGTGAGTTTCTTCGCGACGAGTACGAGCAGCATCAGTTTCATGGCGTTGCCGGCGATGAGTTATTCGACGGATTGGATGGCCTACGGGTCATCGCCGGCGCAGGCGCTTGCCGGCATTTTGGTGGGCTTCGTTTTCGTGGGGCTGTTGCGGAAACTTAATCTTACGACGGTGTTTGGTTATCTCGACCAACGTTTCGATCATCGCGTACGGTTGCTGGGCGCGGGCTTGGCGGTGTTGTTGAAGGTGTGCGGGCGCATGAGTGTGGTGATGCTGTTGCCGGCGCTGGCGCTTTCCACGGTGACGGGGCTCAATGTCTATCTGAGTATTTTGGTGATGGGCATCGTGACGACGATCTACGCGATGGAGGGTGGTTTCGAGGCGGTCGTCTGGACGGACGTGCTGCAATCGGCGGTGATGATCGGCGGTGTCGGCGTGGCTATTTATTTCATCGCGAGCGGCGTGGACGGCGGGCTCGTTGGGCTCATTCAGACCGGACAAGAGACGGGGAAATTTAAAATGATTTCGTGGGACTGGGATTTTACTAAACCCACGGTTTGGGTTTTTGTGGGGATGTTTTTCGCGACGATCCCGACGCAAATCGGAGATCAGCCGCTCATGCAGCGCATGCTGGCGACCGCCGATGTGCGCGAGGCCAAGCGCACGGTCGTCATGGGTAACGTGATCGGGTTAGCGGGCTCCGTGTTGTTTTTCTTTGTGGGGACGGCGCTGTTTGTTTTTTACCGCGCGCATCCTGACCGGCTTACGGCGGATCTACCCAACGATAAAATTTTTCCGTACTTCATCGCGAACGAGCTGCCACACGGGATCGTGGGCTTGATCATCGCGGGTTTACTGGCAGCGGCAATGGGCGCGCTCAGCAGCGCGATGAACGCGACGGCGGCGATTCTGGTGAGTGATTTTCAAGGCACCTTGAAACCGCAGGCGACTGAGCAGGAACGTCTGCGTTTAGCGCGCGTTTCCACTATGATCTGCGGCTTGGTGGCTACGGCGATGGCGGCTTATCTAGCGTCGCTTAACGTGACGTCGTTGTGGGATCAATTCCTGCGCTTGATCGCGCTCATTGGCGGTGGCTTTCCGGGCGTATTTGCGCTCGGGCTGTTGTCGCGGCGGGCTAATGCCTCGGGCGTTATCGTCGGAGCGTTGGCGAGTATCGCCATCACCGCGTGGGTCCAATACGACACGAAGATAGTTTCTTTTCTCCACACGTTTGTCGCCATCGGCTCGTGCATGGTGATCGGCTACATCGCCAGTTTCTTCTTCGCTGCGAAGGCGGAAAAACGTGATCTGCGTGGGCTTACGCTCTGGGATATGGCGAAGTGATCGCAGCGAGCCTCGCCTGAGGCTCGCGCTCAACGGAGCGTTATGTTAATAAGCCGAGCCTCGCGCGTACCAGCGTGAGTGCAGCGATGACGGCGGTCTCGCTGCGCAGTACGCGTGATCCGAGATCGACAAGCGTGAAGCCGTGCGTACGCAACGCCGCCCGATCCGCCGGCCCCCAACCGCGTTCAGGTCCCAGTGCGAGCACGATGGAAGTGTCACCTACTAGGTGACACCTGCTCAGCGGGGCGGTGGCTTCGTAGTTGTCGAGAGCGAGGCGGGTTAGGGTTGTTGCCCCTGGAGTGAGTGCAGGGACGTGCGAGGCGGGAACGTTGGTTGCGCTAGGTAGCTCAGCGAGCGCGGTGGTGAGGCTGCGGTCGTGCGTGACGACGGGCAGTCGGGTGGCAAAGGCTTGGGCGGCGCCGGCGAGGCAGTGGCGTCGCCATTCGCCGGAGGTCCAGAGCGTGGCGGCGGCGTAGTTGGGATCGCTGCGTTCGGTGGCGATAAAGTGGAGCGCGCCGACGCCGAGCGTCGTAGCGTCGCGCAGAATGTCGCGGGCGGTTTGAGGACGCGGTAGACCGATCAAGAGTGTGATAGCGTCGCCGGGTGGTGGGGGTGGGCCCCACGTGAAGGTTAACGTTAGGGCTTCGTCGGAGAGAGCGGCGAGGGTGCCTTTGCCGAGCGGGCCGTCGACGAGGCCGACGTCGAAGCTGTCGCCCACCTCGCAGCGGAGAACTTTTATGATGTGCTCGGCGCGCGGATCGGTGCGCGAGAGCGGGGCGTTGAGCTCGGCGGGCTCGAGGAGGATGAGGTTCACGCGGAGCTTGCGTAGATTTTGAGCCGCTCGAATTAAGCGAGGATCGCGTCGATCTGCGCGAGTTCGGCTGGGGCGAAGAGGAGGTTCGAGAGGGCGGCGAGGTTATTTTCGAGTTGGGAAACTTTGCTCGCGCCGATGAGGGCGGTGGTGATGCGCGGGTCACGCAGGACCCAGGCGAGGGCCATCTGCGCCAGGCTCTGGCCGCGGGCTTGGGCGAGGACGTTAAGCTTCTCGATTTTGGCGAGGATGGCGGGCGTGATGCCGGCGGCTTTGAGGAAACCGTGGGGTTTGCCGGCACGGGCATCCGCGGGGATGCCGGCGAGGTAGCGATCGGTGAGAAGGCCTTGGGCGAGCGGGCTGAAGGGGATGCAGCCGATGCCTTCTTGGGCGAGAACATCGAGGAGCTGGGGTTCGATCCAGCGGTCGAGCATGCTGTAGCGAGGTTGGTGAATCAGGCAGGGCGTGCCAAGGTCGCGGAGGATTTGGGCGGCGCGGGCGGTGTCGGCGGGGCGGTAGTTGGAGAGGCCAACGTAAAGAGCTTTGCCGCTGCGTACAGCGTGCGCGAGGGCGCCCATGGTTTCTTCGAGGGGCGTGTCGGGGTCGGGGCGGTGGGAGTAGAAAATGTCGACGTAGTCGAGTCCCATGCGGCGCAGCGATTGGTCGAGGGAGGCGAGGAGGTATTTGCGGGAGCCCCAATCACCGTAGGGGCCTGGCCACATGGAGTAGCCGGCTTTGGTGGAGATGATGAGTTCGTCGCGGTGGGCGGCGAGATCGAGGCGGAGGAGTTTGCCAAAATTTTCTTCCGCGGAACCGGGCGGTGGGCCGTAGTTGTTGGCGAGATCGAAATGGGTGATGCCGAGATCGAAGGCGCGGCGGACGATGGCGCGACCCGTGGCGAAAATATCGACGTCGCCGAAATTGTGCCAGAGCCCGAGGGAGATGAGCGGAAGTTTGACGCCACTGCGCCCGCAGCGGCGGTACAGGGCGGGGCGGTCGTAGCGGTCGGCGGCGGGAAGGTAGGGAGTAGCCATGTTGATGGAACGGGGCTGAAAAAAAACGCGCCCGCAAGATGCGGGCGCGGGCTTAGGTAAAATTGGGAGTGGAGCGGCTAGTCAGAATCGAACTGACGAGACCACTTTGGAAGAGTGGAGTTTTACCACTAAACTATAGCCGCGGACTCGAGCGCGAATGTCGACGAGGTGGGACGTGGGGGCAAGATTTAAGAAAAACGGCGCGTCGGCTCGTGTAGAAGCGCTGTAACGTCGGCTTGCGCTTCGCAGGTGGGTGGCGGGATGGTGGGGTGTGAACTCCGCGGAAAAACTGTGTTTAGCGTGCGGTCTGTGCTGTGACGGGACGCTTTTTGATAACGTCCAGTTGGGCGCGGGCGAAAATGCGAAAAAATTGAAGGCGTTGGGTTTACCCGTGGCGGTCACGCGCGGGCGGGCGGCGGTCACTTATTTTCGTCAACCGTGTGCGGCGTTGTGCGCGGATCGTGCGTGTCGGGTTTACGCAGATCGTCCGGGACAATGTCGCGCGTTTGAGTGCGGGGTTTACCAAGACGTCCAAGCCGGCCGGATCGAGGACGCTTCGGCGTTCAGTTTGGTCAAGAAAGCGCGGCGAAAGGCGGACCATATTCGTCGGCTTTTACGCGACTTGGGTGATACCGATGAAACGCGTTCCTTGGGTGATCGTTTTCGTCGGACGCAACGACGAATGGAGGCGGGCTGCGGCGATGCGGCGGCGGAGGCGATGTTTGCGGAATTGGGCTTGGCGGTGCACCAGTTCAATCTGCTGGCGCACGAAAAATTTTACACAAAGGTGGCCGCCGCAAGCTGAGGTTTTGGGCGGCGCATCTGACGTGCGCTTATTTTTTCTTCGCGGCGGGTGGCGGCGGGGTCCAGGCGAGGACTTGTTTGTCGGAGAGGAGCTGGGCGCGGAAGCGCGCGCGGTCGATGTTTTGGACGGAAGTTTTTTCTGTGATGGCTTGGGCGGCGGCGGTGGCGGCGCTTTGGCCGAGGACCATGAAAACGGGTTCCATACGGATCGAGCCGTAGGAAATGTGCGTGGCAGAGAGGGCGACGGGGACGAGCAGATTTTCACATTCGGTGGCGCGCGGGGTAATCGCGCCGTAGGCGATCGGGTAGGGCGAAGGGACTTTGACTTGCACGTCGCCTTCGTTGACGACGTAGCCGTGGGTGTCGACGTAGCGCTGGGTGTTGTGCGAATCCATGTTGTAGGCGCCGAGGCCAACGGGGTCGGGGGCGACGGCGCGGCCCATGCAGTTGTGTTCGGTCATGATGTAAGAGCCGCTCATGCGGCGGGCTTCGCGCACGTAAAGTTGGGTGGGCCAACCGGCATTGTCGGTGAATTCGTCGCGGGAGAGACCCCAGCGGGCGGCTTCGGCGCGAATTTTCTCGGGTACGCGCGGGTGGTGGGTGAGGGTCCAGAGCAAGCCTTGGGTGTAGGCGAGGTGAGCGGCGCGAATCCGGTCGCGGGTGGCGTAGTCGGCCTCGGCGTAGGCGTAATTTTCGCCGATGAAATCGGTAGAGAAACCCGTGTTATTGTTGGTGTCGGTCTTGCGGTTAGGCATGTCGGCCGGGTGGAGCGGGAGAATTTTTAGGCCGGCTTCAAAATTACGCAGGAGTAACTCGTAGTTTTTTTCGTCATATGCTGCGGGCTTCGGGAAAGGGATGCGGTTGGCGGGGGCATCGGTGAAACACAGGCGGAAGTTGTAGGCTTGGACGCGGGCATCGCCGGAGCCTTCGGCGCCGGGGCCGGTGGTGGCGATGCCGGGGAGGAGGCCGCTGGTGGCATCGCCAGGAATGATGTAGGGCGAGACGCGCGGGAAAAATTGGTGGGCGGTGGCGTGACGGGTTTGGACGCCGTTGAGGGTTTCGCCGTGTTCGGCGTTGGCTTCGCGGCCGACGCGGTAGGCGACGCCGGCTTTGGCCATGAGGTCGCCTTCGTAGGTGGCGTCGATAAATATCTGGGCGCGGACGCTGCGGCCGGATTCGAGGTAGATGGTGTTGAGGCGGGCGCCGGTTTTCTCGACGGCGCGGGCCAAGTCGAGGCGCTCGCGGCGGAGCACGGTGATTTTATTTTCGCGCACGAGATCTTCAAAAATTTTTTCGGCGACGTGGGGCTCAAAAGTCCACATCGCGGGCTCGCCGGGTTCAGTCGCAGATTGGCCGATGCTGCGGTAGGAGCCGAAGGGTTGCTGGGTCCAAGCGGCGGGTTGGGCGTAGTGTTGGGCGACGCGTTCGTAGAATTGGCGCGCGAGGCCGCCGATGGCGCGTTTGTTGCCGATGTCAGTCTGGCCGAGGCCGCCGCTGCTGAGGCCGCCGAGCTTGGCGTCGGGGTTAATGAGTATGACGGAGTGGCCGAGGTGGGTGGCTTGGACGGCGGCGATGACGGCGCCGGCGGTGCCGCCATAGACGCAGATGGCGGTTTCAAGGGGAGCGGGAATCGGGGCGGCGCGGAGCAGGGCCGCGGAGAGTACAAGCCAAGTAACCAAGGGGTAGGGTTTCATGCGGTGTGATTGAAGATAGAATTAAATCTCGGTCAATGCGGCGGCGTGTGGGCGAAAGGGCGTACCAGTCGATTCGCAGGGGTATGAAACAGTGAAAGGATTTTCTGGCGCGCGGGCACGTGGGGCGCTTGTCTATCGCAGATGTTCACCCGCCCGGGTGGCGAAATGGTAGACGCATGGGACTTAAAATCCCCTGATCGTAAGGTCGTGCCGGTTCGAGTCCGGCCCCGGGCACCAATAAGCGCAGGATTTTTGGGTGAACTTTTAAAAAATCACTTTGAGGTTACCCCGATTTGACGGACTCGAGTTGGGTTTTAAAAAAAGATTCGGTCGGTTGTTCCGACCCCGAGGCGCCGCTTCGGCTTGAGCGTTGGCGGAAAGCAACCCCAGCCTCTATCTCACGGCAGAAACTCGACGAACTTCCAGCTGCGGTTATCGATCACGTTAGGCACGAGCCGGAGCTTCGGATTCATCGCAAACACCCGCGTGTAAAAGTACAGAGGGATGACCGGCATTTCGTCGGCCAAGATGGCCTCCAGCTTTTGGTAAATTGCAAAACGCTCAGCGTCGCTGCCCACGCGCGCGGACTCATCCAGCAGCGCATCATACGTCGCGTTGCTCCAGCCGGTATCGTTGTTGCCGCCGCCCGTGCGCCACATGTCCACAAAGGTGTTGGGATCGACATAGTCCGCGATCCAGCCCGCGCGCGCGATGTCGAAGGCTAGGTTGTCCTGTGAATCCAAATAAACCTTCCACTCTTGGTTCGTCAGACCGATCTCCACCCCAAGCCGAGTGCGCAACATCTGTTGAATCGCCTCGGCGATGGCGCGGTGGTTTTCCGATGTATTGTAGAGAATGCTGATCTTGGGGAAGCCGCGACCTTCGGGGAAACCGGCTTCGGCCAAGAGCCGCTTAGCCTCGGCGAGGTCGCCGTCGATGCGCGCTTCCGACTTAAACTTCGGTGAGGGCGGCGTAAAATTGTAAGCCGGCGTCTGCCCGCCGCGGGTGACGTTCCGCACGATTGAGCTACGGTCGAGCGCCAGCGCCAGCGCGCGGCGCACGCGCTTGTCGTTCAGCGGTGGCTGCGTGACGTTGAGTCGGTAAAAATATACGCCATAGTAGGGTTCTTCCCGATAGCTCGCGGCGAACTCCCGTTTGTAGGTATCGATTTTCGTGTTCGGCAGCTCGTTGGTTTTGTCGACTTGGCCGGTGCGGAACATGCGCTCTTCCGTGTCAATGCTCTCGGTGGGCATGAAGTTGATCGTGTCCAGCTTTACCGTTGCTCGGTCCCAATAGGTGGGCGAGCGCGTGACCACGATCCGCTGGTTCGGCCGCCACTCTTTCATGATGAACGGACCGTTGCCCACGATATTCTCCGGCCGCGTCCATGGCGTGCCTTTGCGGGCGAGTCCGCCAAACTTTTCCACCGTCGGGATGTGCACGGGAAACCATGAGTAGTGCTTCATCGCCTCGATCAGGAACGGGGTGCGGTTGTTCAAGGTCACGACGAGTGTGCGCGCATTGAGCGCCTTGAAACCTACCTTGGAAAAATCTGTGAGCTTGCCCTTGTTGTAATCCTCCGCGCCCACCGCCGGGTGCAGCTTGTAGGCATACTCCGAAGCGAGTGCCGGCGTGAGGATGCGCTTAAACGACGCCACGAAATCCTGCGCGGTGACCAGGTCGCCGTTGGACCACTTGGCGTCGGCGCGCAGATGAAACGTGTAAACGCGCCCATCCTCCGAAATATCCCACCGCTCCGCCACCCCGCCAATCGTGTCATCGCCGTTGGGGCCTTCGGCGACGAGGCCTTCGAAGAGCGCGTTGACGATTTTGTTTTCCGGTACACCCGTGACGATCTGCGGGTCGAGATCCTGCGGCTCGGTGCCGTTGCCAAAATTCAGGACCGTGCGAGGTCCGGCGTTAGCCGCCGCGGCGGTCTCTGGGGCCTTGGAGGCGGATTTGCCGCAACCAGTGAGGATGAGCGCGGCCACCAGCAACGTCGCGCCATGGGGGATTGAACGAATATGCATGTGAATATGGGAGCGATCTCTTGTCCGAGCGCAAGGCAGCGCTCGCTGCTTTGATGCGAAAACGCCCGATTCCATCCCGCCGCCGCGCTCGCAACCTGCCGCCGCCTGGCCGCTGTCACGCTTTCCTGCAGTTGTACAACCGATCCCGGCTCGATGGTGCGACTAGCAATCGGACCCAGCGCTTAACGCCTGTAAATTTAAGCCGAGGCTCAAGCCTTCACCCGCTCGCGCTTACCACTTTGGGCCGCCGCGAAGATCGCTTCGATGACGGTCATGTCCATCCGCCCGAGCTCACCCGGAGTCGGCAACGTCGTGCCATCGATTAGACTCTGGGCGATCGCATCCATGTGCTTCGCTTGCTGGCTCAGCGGCGAATAGCTCAACGCACCTCTGCTCGTTGCGCCCTTGATCCCACGGTAGCTGAACGCCGGGTTCAGTTCAAACCAACCGCGCTCTGCCTCGGCCCGGAAGAGGTTCCCGCCGCGCTCATAACTCGACATGACATCGCAGGTCGCCCCGTTCGCGAACTCCAGAGTGTAGTTTAACGTCTCCTCCACTTCGTTGAAAAATTCCGGCCGCACCTTCGGTTCCTCTTTTGCCGTTACGCTCACCGGTACCGCGCCGGTCGCCATCCAAGCCGCGTGATTGGCGTAGATTCCTACGTCCATTAACGCCCCACCGCCGGCCAACGCTGCGTTCACGCGCCAAGGTTTTACGCCGTTGCGCAGGCCGATTTTAAAGCCACGCAGACTGGTCATCTTCATGAACGGTCCAAATTCTTTCTCCCGGGCAAGGCGCATCAGCTCCCTGTGGTAAGGATCATAGTGCAGCCGGTAGCCGATCGCCAACGCCCGCTTCGCCGTGCGGCACGCGGCCAGCATCGCATCGCACTCGGCCACCGTGTTCGCCATGGGCTTCTCACAAATGACGTGCTTGCCCGCTTTCGCCGCGCGGATCGAATGTTCCGCGTGCAACCCCGGTGGCGTCACGATGTAGACCAGGTCGATCTCGGGATTATCCGCGAGGCGATCCATCGTCGTATAATCGTAGATATTTTTCTCGGAGAACCCGTAGTCCGCCGCCCATTTCTCGCCTTTGGCCCGTGTACCAGTGACCACGCCGGCCAGACGCACAAACTCGGTCTCTTTCAACGCCGGCCCGAGCTCTTTATCCGAGTAGTTGCCGAGACCGATCAGCGCGAGTCCCAGCTTTTTGGGTTTCGCCGTCGCGCCGCGCAGGCTCAATGAGGGAAATGAAATCGCCGCCGTCCCGAGAGCAAATCGGCCGATAAAGGAGCGACGCGTCAGGTGGGCGTAGGGGGATTGTTTCATAGGTGACTACCACACAAGCCAACACTCCGGTCTAAGCAAGCCGCCAACCTCGCGATGGCACTCGGGCGTTGCCGGAGTTATTTTAAGCCTGCGGCGAGGGCGGCGGTGATGCGTTGGGCGATTGCGCGCATGCGGGTTTTCACGGTGGCGATGTCGATCGTGAGGATTTTCCGGTCTTCCATGATGATGCGGCCATGGATGATCGTCGTGCGAACGTCTTTGGGGCCGGCGGCGTAAACGAGCGCAGAATACACGTCGTAGAGCGGGATCAGGTTGGTGCCCTCGTGATCGAGGATGATAATATCCGCGAGTTTGCCGGGCTCAAGGGAGCCGAGGTCTTTTTCGCGGTGCAGGGCGCGGGCGCCGCCGAGCGTAGCCATCTCGACCACTTTGAGGGCGGGCATGACGTTACGGTCTTTGCGGTCGAGTTTGTGGAGCTTGGCGACGTAGCCGAGTTGGCCGATGACATCGAGGGTGTTGCCGCTCATGGGGCCGTCGGTGCCGAGACCGACGCGGAGTCCGTCGTCGTGCATCTTGAGGGCGGGGGCAATGCCTTTGGCGGATTTGATATTGGCGACGATGTTGTGGGCGATGCCGACGTCGCGGGCTTTCAAAAGGGCGATGTCGGAGTCGTTGACGAAGATGCAATGGCCGGCGACGAGGCGCGGGGTGAGGAGGCCGACGGAGTCGAGGTATTCGACGGGGGTTTGGTTGCGTTCTTTGCGTAGGGTGGCGACTTCGTCGGGCATCTCGGCGACGTGCATGAGCACGGGCAAATCGAGTTCGGCGGATAATTTGGCCACGAGGGTGAGGTGCGCGGCGTCGAGCGAGTAAGGCGCGTGCGGGGCGAGGGCGGGCGTGATGAGCGGATCGTTGCGCCAGTCGGCGGCGAATTTCTTGGCGTACTCGATCCCACCGTAGGGGGTGGGGGAGTCGGGAGTAGGAAAATTGAGGATGCTTTCGCCGAGGACGCCGCGGATGCCGATCTGTTTGGCGGCGCGGGCGACTTCGTCTTCGAAGTAATACATGTCGACGGCGGTGGTGGTGCCGCCTTCGACCATTTCGATGAAACCGAGCAGCGCGCCCCAGTAGACGAGTTCGCGGTCGATGAGGTTTTTTTCGAGGGGGAAAATGAAACGGCGGAGGCGGTCGGGCACGTCGTCACCGAGGCCGCGGAAGACCGTCATCGAGGCGTGCGTGTGGGTGTTGATCATGCCGGGGACAACGAGGTTGCCGCGGGCGTCGATGGTTTTTTTCGCGGTATATTGGGTGGCAATCGCGCTGGGGCCGACGGCGAGAATGCGGGCATCGCGGATGATCACGGCGCCGTCGGGGATGACCTCGCGCGTGGCGTTCATGGTGACGACGTGCGCGTGCGTGATAATGAGATCGGCGGGTTGGAGCGCGGGGGAGGTGGTCACGGGTTGAGCGGGGGAAATTGCAGGCGTGAGAAAAGTGAGGAGAACCAGAGCGAGGCGCATGGGCGGTAAAATCAGCGGGAAAGCAACGAAGTGAACAGCGTGGAGAAACGGGCGACATCGAGGCGCTTCTCGAGAAGCGCGCGGGCTTCGCCATGGCCGGGTTCGAAGCCGGGGGGCCAACTGAGGGTGTCACCGTAGCTGGCGCCGCGGTCTAGGTTCACGTCGATGAACACCTCTTCGGCGTGCGTGACGATGGTGGGGTCGATCCAGGAAGCGGCGGCGATTTCATCCCAGAGCGGGCGACCGCGTTGGCCAAATTGATCGAGGTAGGCGGCGAGGGGCGTACCGGCGCGCGCGATGGTAGCAAAGTGTTCGGGTGACGAGCGGACGTCTTGAGAAATATCGATGGGCGAGCAGGTGATTTTGCGCCACGCAGAATGCAAGACGATACGCGCGGCTTCGGGGTCGAAGCGGAGATTGAACTCACGGCGCGGGGAGTGCTTGAACTCGCGGGACTCGGTCATCGGGTGAAAGGAGCCGCCCATGAAATGGAGTTCGCGCAGGAGTTGGGGTAACTTGGGTTCGAGGCGGAGGGCGAGGGCAACGTCGGTGAGCGGGCCGGCGCACCACAGGGAGATTTCGCCGGGATGGGCGCGGGCTTGGCGGATGATGAAGTTGGCGGCGTGTTCGGAGGAAGGCGCGGTGGTGGGGTTGCCCTCGGGTAGGTCGGAGGTGGCGTGGGGGTCGACGCTGCGGCCGGGACGGGCGAAGTCCCAAGCGCCGTTGTAGTAGAGGCGGCCGTGTTGTTTTTCCCAAAGCGTGTGATCGGTCAGTGTGCGGACGAGGGGCGTGAGGGCGCCGGGGAGGACGGGAATTTCGGTGCGGCCCATGATCTCCAAGAGGCGGAGGGCGTGGCGAACTTGTGGGTCGCGCCAGTGGTCGCCGGTGGGAACGCAGATACCGAGCACCTCGACCTCGGGCGCGTTGAGAAGCATCGCGACGGACTGGAGGTTGGAGGTGGCGGGTCCGAGCGTGTCTTGGTCGATGATGATTTTGCGGGCGGGCATGAGCGGTGAATTATTTTTCGAGCCAGACGTCTTTGTAGTTGTGAAAAGCGAGCGGAGATTTTTTCCAGCCGCGGACGGAGGTTTGGACAAGCGTAGTGCGGGTGCCCCAGTAAACGGGGGCGATGGGGGTTTGGTCGAGCAGGTAGGTTTCGGCTTTTTGGAGGGCGGAGTGGCGGAGGGCGGGATCGAGTTCGGCGTTGGCGGCGTGGATGAGCGCGTCGTAGGCGGGGTCGGTCCAGCCGGTGCCGTTGACGCCGTTGCCGGTGGTGAAGATGGCGAGGTAGGAGAGCGGGTCGGGATATTCGGCGGTCCATTTGCCGCGGGCGAAGGTGTAGTCGCGGGATTGGTCGTTGATGGCGGCGAGGAACATCTTGAATTCTTTTTGGAGGATCACGACCTCGATGCCGAGTTCGCGGCGCCAGCGTTCTTGGAGGGCTTCGGCGATGCGTTGGTTGGTCTCTTGGGGGATAGTGAGGAACTCGACTTTGGGGAAACCGACGCCGCCGGGGTAACCGGCTTCGGCGAGGAGTTGGCGGCCGAGCGCAGGGTCGGTGGCGAGGCCGGGGGGCGGGAGGTAGCCGGCGATGTGGGGCGGCGTGAGGGAGGTGGCGGGGAGTTGGCCACCGCGGAGGATGTTTTTAACGATGGCTTCGCGATCGATGGTGAGGGCGAAGGCGCGGCGGACGCGGGCGTCGCGGAAGGCTGGGGCAGTGACGTTGAAGCGGAGGAAGTAGCTGTCGAAGATGGGTTCGACGCGGAGGAGCGCGGGGGCGTCGGTTTTATAGGCGTCGATTTTGCTGAGGGGAACGTCCCAGGTCGTGTGGAGTTGGCCAGCGCGGAAGGCGAGTTCTTGGCTTTGGAGGGATTCGCTGGGGTAGAAGCGGATCTGGTTAAGGCGAACGTGCGCGGCGTCCCAGTAGTGGGGATTTTTTTCTACGGCGAGGTGTTGGCTCTCGCGCCACTCGCGGAGGCGGAACGGGCCGTTGCTGATGAAGGGCGCGGTGCGCGTCCAGCGGGCGCTGCGGTCGTCAAAAGCGCCCGATTTTTCCACGGAAGCAGCGTGAACGGGGAACCAAGCGTTGGTGCGCAGCAGTGTGAGAAAGTAGGCACTAGGTTGAGTAAGCGTGATCTCAAGGGTGGTGGCGTCGAGGGCGCGGAAGCCGACTTGGGTGAAATCGGTGAGTTGGCCCTTGGCGTAGGCCTCGGCGTTTTTAACGGGGTAAAAAACGTCTTTGTATTCGGAGGCGAGGGTGGGCGTGAGGGCGCGGCGGAAACTGTAGAGGAAATCGCGGGTGGTGAGGGGCTCGCCGTTGGACCAACGGGCATCGGGGCGCAGGTGAAACGTGTAGGTGCGGCCATCGGCGGAGGTTTCCCAGCGGGTAGCGATGCCGGGGCGGGGCTGGAGGGTTTCCTCGTCGAGGGTGACGAGGCCTTCGTAGAGCGCGCTCAGGACGTTGTGATCGATCGAGCCGCCGGCGATGTGGGGATCGAGGTATTGGACCTCGGCGCCGTTGCCGACGTGCAGGATGCCTTGGCGGTCGCCGGCTTGGACGAGGGTTTCGCGTCGCGAGCAGCCAGTGATGGCCGCGGTGGTGCAAACGAGAGCGAGCCGGAGCACGGCGTTGAGGCGGAACATGAGTTTGAAGAAGAGCAGAGAGCGCACCGAAATAGGAGTGAGAGTAATTGAGCCTTGCGGGGGCCCGGGTGCAAACCCACGTTCTCGGCGCGTGAAAATAGGATTTCTCGGCGGGAGCTTCGACCCCGTGCATTTCGGTCATCTCATGGCGGCTCAAGACGCCTATGAGCAATGTGGGCTGGACCGGTTAATCCTGGTGCCCGCCGCTCAGGCCCCGCTCAAGCCCAACGACGTGCAATCCTCAGCCGAGGATCGCCTCGCGATGCTGCGCGCGGCGACGGAATGGGACCGGCGTTTCGAGATCTCCGACTACGAGCTCGGCAAGGGTGGGATCAGTTACACGATTGATTCGGCGCGGTACTTTCGGGCGCTTTATCCTAACGATGAACTCTTTTGGGTCATCGGCGGCGACCAGTTGCCAAAACTGCATCTTTGGAAAGACATTGAGGAACTGGCGAAGTTGGTGGAATTTATTTTTCTCGAACGGCCGGGCTATCCAGTTAAACCGCGCGAAGACATCCCGGGCCTACGCTTGCGGCGCTGCGACGGGCATTTACTGGCGATTAATTCGACGGAATTGCGCGAGCGCACGCGGCGCCAACTCTCGCTGGACTATTTCGTGCCGCATAAGGCGATTGTTTACATCCGCGAAAACGCTCTGTATCGCGACAAGGGATGAAATTGAACAAAGCGGATTCGTTGGCGTTGGTGAAACTGTGCTGCCTGGCCTTGGATGAAAAAAAGGCCGAAGATCTGCGCGTCATGGATGTGAGCGAGCAATCCTCGATCACCGACTTTCTGGTGTTGGCGACCGGCAATTCCGCGCCGCACCTGCGCGCGTTGCGCATTGAAGTGGAAAAAGCTCTCGATACCGCCAAAGCCCGGATCGTCGGCATGGAAATTCCCCAGGATACGGGTTGGATGGTGATCGATGCCTTCGACGTGATGATCCACCTCTTTACCGCAGACCAACGCGAACATTACGCTTTGGAAAATCTGTGGAAAGATGCCGTTGAAGTCTCTGTGCGTAGTCTATTCGCAGCACCCAAGCCCGAAAAAATGGCCAAGCCCAAAGTGACCAAAGGTAAAGTTTCTAAATCCAAACCAGCCAAGAAAGCCTCTGCTAAATCGCTTAAGAGCGTTCCGGTAAAAAAGAAAAAGACCGCTAAGAAGAAAGTGGTTCTAACTAAGGCTTTATCCTCTAAAAAACGAAAAAAATAAGGCCCTCATTATTAGGTGATTCAACGGCATTGAATCCAACTCTTTAATATATTTTTTCACACAGATTCCGCATCGTTTTAGATGTGAACCTAGGTGCTACAACTTTCGAAAAGATTCAAATTAGCCTCTTTTTTATTTCATTATGAAAACCAAATTAACTTCATCTAAGGGTTTTACGCTCGTTGAAATAATGATCGTGATCGTGATTATTAGTTTGCTCACAGCCATGGCTTTACCTGCGTTCAATAAATTACGTCAGACTGCTCAGGATCAGAAAATCTTGAACAATGCCAAGCAGCTCGCAGTGGTTGCGGATCTTTACTACCTAGAGCACGGTGTCTCTAGTGTTACCATCGATAAAATTGTTGGCCCCACGGCTAACATGAAGACTCTAGAAATTATCGCTAACGAAACCTATCCGAAGGTATTTACGCAAGGTGCACCTATTATTATCACCGGCATCGCAGGTTCTCGCACGATTACCTTTACCCCCTGAGCCTCAGTTAAGTTGGATCACATACCGTCCAACTTAAGACGGTCTACCGTAAAAAATTATATTTAAAAATCGCCCAGAGAGCGCGGAACCCGTCGCGCCAGCCGATCTTTTTACCTTCGGCGTAGGTGCGACCGTAGTAGCTGATGCCGACTTCGTAGATGGCGATATCGAGTTTCGAAATTTTGGCGGTGATCTCGGGTTCGAAACCGAAGCGATTTTCCTCTATCGTGATTTTCTGAATAATTTCGCGGCGGAAAACTTTGTAGCAGGTTTCCATGTCCGTGAGGTTGAGGTTGGTCGCCATGTTGGAGAGCAACGTGAGCAATTTATTGCCGACCATGTGCCAGAAATAAACGACGCGGTGCGCGTCGCCGCCAGAGAAGCGGGAACCGAAAACGACATCCGCTTTGCCATCGAGTATAGGTTTGAGTAGGCGCGGGTATTCTTGCGGGTCGTATTCGAGATCGGCGTCTTGGATGATCACCGCATCGCCGGTGGCAGCCGCGATGCCGGTGCGCAGCGCGGCGCCTTTGCCTTGGTTGACTTCGTGGTAGATGATTTTGGTGACGAGTGGGGCGATCTCGGTGCGCAGGAGGTCGCGGGTGCCGTCGCGCGAGCAGTCATCGACGATGATGATCTCCTTGTCCGCCACGGGCGCGGCGCGGACCCGGTCGACGATGGCGCGGATGGTCTTGGTCTCGTTGTAACAGGGGATGACGATGGAGAGTTTCATGCTAAGCGATAAACTCACGCTAAAGCGAGGCGCGGCAGGGGGAAGTCTTTTTCACGCTCCTCGTGCGGGCTCAACAAAGAGCTGGGTTGGGCGGAACGCTCGCGTGCACTCTTAGGCGATAAAATTTAAGTGAATGTTCTTAATTCAGGCGCGATAAGATTCGGCCCTAGCCTTGACTCAGTTTCGAGCGGCTAAAGTGTTCTTCTAGCGAAGCGAAAAATTCCTTCGTATCCGACTCTGTCCCGCGTCTTTTTTGCCCGTTCCATGATTCTCCTGAAAGGCCCTCGCGCTCTTCTTTCACTCGTGCTTATTTGCAGCGCGGCGCTCGCCTTTGCCCAAATCGGCGACAATGCCGATAAACCCGGCGCGCCTCACCTCCCCCTCGTACCCGCGGATAAAATTCCGCCTGCGCCTACGATCATCGAGCGCCGCGTCGTGCTCACGGCCGCTCAACCTCAGCATGGTCGTCGCTCGCTCGCGTTGCTCGACGGCATGATCGCTGGCGCCAACGGCTCGCGCCGCCCACTGCGATTTGCGCAAGAACCTGCCGGTTGGTCCACGCTCACCGGCAACCCTGCGCTCGCTACTCGGGTTGGCAAACTGCACGAGATCGTCGTCTGGCCCGGTAAAACCGGCCTCGCCGCCATTGCCGCCGTCATCCGGGTCACAACCGAACAACAAGCGCATTTCGAAATCGGTAAAACGCTTTTCACGACGATCTGCGCCGCCTGTCACCAATTTAGCGGCCGCGGCCTCGATGGTGTGGCTCCCCCGTTGCCCGATTCTGAATGGGTGCTCGGTACGCACGAGTGCACGGTGCGCATCGCGCTCCACGGCGTGAGCGGCCCGATCAAGGTCGCAAACCGTATGCACAGGGGCGACATGCCCGCGCATGGTGCCCTCGACGATCAACAGATTTCCTCGATCCTCACCTACGTGCAGCGCGAGTGGGGCCACCATGCGCCGCACGTTGATCCTGCTCACGTCGGGGCTATTCGCGCGTCGACGAAAAATCATTCCGACGCGTAGAGTCCCGAAGAACTCAATCTCATCAAGTGAACGCCTCCGGTCTTTTCGATTTTCAGGTCAACGGCTTCGGCGGCGTTGATTTCCAGCGCGACGATCTCACGCGCGCACAGTTCGAACACGCGGTCGCCACACTTCGGTCTCACGGCACCTCGGGGATTTTCGCCACGCTCATCACCGATGAAATTGATACGCTCTGTCGGCGGTTTGCAGCGTTTGAAAAACTCTGCGCCGCGGCGCCCGCGGCGGGCTCCGCGATTTTGGGTTATCACCTCGAAGGCCCGTGGCTAAGTCCCGAACCTGGTTACCGCGGGGCGCATCCGGCCGGCCCGATGCGCGCGCCGACGTTGGCTGATTTTAAGCGCCTGCAATCCGCCGCCAACGGCCGCTTGCGTCTGATCACGCTCGCTCCCGAGTGGCCGGGCAGTGCCGAATTTATCGCTGCGGTCACGCGTCAAGGCGTGCACGTTTCCCTCGGTCACACCCAAGCCGACGACGCTCACATCGACGCCGCCATTCGAGCGGGTGCACGTTTTTGCACGCACCTCGGTAATGGTTGTCCGCTGCAACTGCATCGCCACGACAACATCATCCAACGTCTCCTCGCCCGCGACGAATTGATCGCTTGTTTCATACCCGATGGGATTCATCTGCCCAAGGCGGTGCTCAAAAATTTCGTCCGCGCCAAGCCTGCTGGTCGCGTGCTCTTCACGACCGATGCGATGGCCGGCGCCGGCGCGCCGGCGGGGCGATACACGATTGGGCCGCACGAGATTGATGTCGGGAGCGATGGCGTCGCGCGCCAGCCGGGCGCGCAAAATTTTGCAGGCTCGACGCTCACGCCCGATATCGGGGTGCGCCACGTCGCCGATTGGCTCGGCCTTTCGCCCGACGCCGCTTATCAACTTTGGTCTTCGGCGCCGTCCGCCGCTTTCGGCGTCACGCTGCCACCGCTTTAATTTTTCCTCATGCCCGTCATTGCTCCGCATTATTCCACCGCCGGTCGTCTGGCGCTTGAAGTTCACCCCGACCGCGCTGCCCTGGGTCGCGCCGCGGCCCGCGCCGTAGCCGCGCATCTGCACGGCGTCATTGCTCGTCAAGGTGAGGCGCGCGTCATCTTCGCGTGCGCGCCGTCGCAGGATGAATTTCTCGCCGCACTCGTTGATCCCGCACAATGCGGCGGCGCGCTGGATTGGACGCGCATCACCGCATTTCACATGGACGATTATGTCGGCCTGAGCGGCGAGCATCCGCAGAGTTTTAGGCATTACCTGCGCCAGCATTTGCTTCAGCACGTCGGCTTGGGTTGTTTTCATCCGCTCCCGGCCGAGGAGCCGGATGCGGCGGCGGTCGCGGCGCGCTACACGATGCTGCTGCGCGAAAAACCGATAGATCTGATTTGCATGGGCATCGGCGAAAACGGCCACATCGCATTCAATGATCCTCCCGTCGCCGATTTTGAAGACCCGCAACTGGTAAAGGTCGTCGAGTTGGACCACGCCTGCCGTCAACAACAGGTCAACGACGGCTGTTTTCCCGCGCTCGTGGATGTGCCGCGCCATGCGTTTACGCTGACGGTTTCCGTATTTCGCCAAGCCCGCCGTCTCAGCATCCACGTGCCCGGTCCGCGTAAAGCCGCCGCCGTGCGCGCCACCATTGAAGGCCCGATTTCGACGGCGTGCCCCGCGTCGATTCTCCGGCTTCACGCGGAAGCCACGCTCTACATCGACACCGCCGCCGCTAGCCAACTTTCCGCTTAATCCCTACGCTTCCCCATGAACCTCCGTCTTATTCTCCTCGCTATGTTTGCCCTTGTTTCGACGCGCGCCGCCGAGCCGTTGCGCCTCGGTATGATCGGTCTTGATACCTCGCACGTCCCAGCCTTCGCCAAAACTTACAACGACCCCAAGGCGCCCGGTCACGTCCCCGGTGGACGCGTGGTCGCTGCGTTTAAAGGCGGCAGCGCAGATATCGAATCGAGCGCCTCGCGCGTCGAGGGTTACACGAAGCAACTTGTCGATACCTACGGAGTGAAAATCTACGACACCATCGAGGAACTCGCGCGCAACGTGGACGCGATTCTCATCGAGAGCGTCGATGGCCGCCCGCACCTCGATCAATTCCGCCGCACGCTCGCGGCGAAGAAACCGGTGTTCATTGATAAGCCTTTTGCCGGTTCGCTCAAGGACGCCGTTGAGTTGGTGCGTCTCGCCCGTGAAGCCGGCGTGCCGATTTTCAGTTCGTCGTCGCTGCGTTACTCGCCCGAACCTTTCGCGCCTAAGCTCGCCGCGATCGGCGACATTACTTCGGCTTACTCGATCGGGCCGGCGGTTTACGAGCCGACGCATCCGGATTTTTTCTGGTACGGCATCCACTGCGTTGAAGCGCTTTACACCGTGCTCGGGCCGGGCTGCACGCAAGTCGTGCGCACGCAGACGGCCAATACCGATGTGATCACCGGCATCTGGTCCGACGGCCGCGTCGGTACCGCCCAGGGTAACCGCAATAGTTTTAAAGGCTACGGCGTCACCGTCGTAGGCACTAAGGGCGTCGCTGTCTTAGGCGAAAAACAAAACTACGCCGGGCTCACGGTGGAGATCATGAAATTTTTCCAAACGGGAATTTCTCCCGTCGCGCCCGAGACCACGCTCGAGTTGCTCGCGTTCATGGAAGCTGCCGACGAGAGCAAACGCCGCGGTGGCGCTCCCGTGACGATCGCCGAAGTGATGAAAAAAGCCGGCCACCAAGCCGCTGCCAAGTAATCGGCTCAGTCTCTATTTCTTTCTGTTAACTATGAATTTCCCCCGCTCCATCACCGTCATCTCCGATGAAGTCGCCCAAGAATTGCCGGTCATCACGGCTTTTCTGCGCGAGTTCAAACTAACTGGCCTTGAGCTACGCAGCTTTAACGGACGCGCGTTTAAAGACCTCACGCGCGCCGATGTCGCGGAGATCGCCGTCGCTTCACGGGCGGAAGGTTGGCGCGTGGTCGGCTGTGCGACGCCGGTTTTCAAATGTGACTTGGAGGATGCGACCGCGATCGCAGCGCACCGAGAAATTTTTAAACGCAGCCTCGAAGTCGCGCGCGAATTACAGTGCGACCTGTTGCGCGTATTTACATTTTTGCGCACGCCGAATCCTGCCGCGCCGGAGAAACAGGCCCGCGTCGTCGAGCACCTGCGCGGCTTGCTCGAAATCGCCGCCGGTTCGGGCGTGCGCGTCGGCGTGGAAAACGAACATTCCTGTCTGGCCGCCACCGCCGCTGAAACCGCCGCGATTTTGGCGCCGTTGCCCGTCGATCGGATCGGCGCGATTTGGGATCCGTGCAACGTGCTCTACGTGCCCGGCGCTGCCGCGCCATCGCCGGCGGACCTGCGCTTGCTCGCGTCACGCTTGCTGCACTTACACGTGAAAGATGCGCTCCGTCTCGTCGCACCGAAACCGGGCGAACTCATCGCAGTCGGAACGCCGGTGGGCCTCGGTCAGGTGGATTGGTGCGCGCATTTGCGTGGGTTGGGCGAACTTGGTTACACCGGACTCCTTTCGCTCGAGACGCATTGGCGGTTGGAGAAGATCGATGAGTCCTTGCTTCATCTACCGGCTGGACACGCGTTTTCGCATGGCGGCGAAACGGCCAGTCGGACGTGTCTGCATAATCTGAAGTCGTTGCTCGAGACACAGTGAGAAAACTGCGGGCTCGGCTGGCGCTGGGCCCGTCACGGCGAGTTCTTGACGGTCTAGCACGGCGGGAGGCACGCTGAGGCTCATGTCTTTCCGTAACCTGTCGAAGAAAAAACCGCTGCCGTGGCTGAAGCTCGCCGCTCTGGTTGTCGTGCTTTTGGGTGGCGCCTTCGTGTTGTTGCGCGGGGCGAATCCGCGGGAATTGATCGATCAAGGCATGAGCCTCATACGGATGGCGGGGCCGGTCGTTTTTTTCGCCGCGATGGCGGTGTTGCCGGCGGCGGGCGCGCCGTTGATGGCGTTTACTTTGAGCGCGGGGGAGGCGTTTGGTGCTCAGCTTTCGATGGGTGGGGTGATTGCGTTGTCGCTGGCGATGATCGCACTCAATCTCGCGCTCACGTATTGGCTAGCCCGCTATGCGCTCCGGCCTTTGCTGACGAATCTGGTGACGCGCTACGGTTATAAAATCCCGAGCATCACGGCGAAAAATGCGCTCTCGGCTACGCTCGTGGTACGTCTGACGCCGGGGCCGCCGTTTTTTCTGCAAGGGTATCTGCTCGGTTTAGCGGAGGTGCCGTTCAAGCTCTACATGATTGTTTCGTGGTTGTGCGTGATGCCCTGGGCGGTCGGCGCGATCGTGATGGGCAAAGGTATTCTCAACGGCAACTTTAAGCTCGCAGCCACCGGGGTCGGCGTGCTTGTCGGCGCCGTCGCGTTGGTGCAACTGGTGCGAAAAAAATATGCCAAGCGCGCCGATTGATGCCGAGCTGAAGGGCGACCCGCGCGTCGAGAGTGTCAGCGCGTTCACGCGGCGCGTAAAGACGCTGCTCGAGTCCACGGTGGGTTCGTCGTGGGTGCGCGGCGAAGTTTCCAACGTGCGGGCGCAGGGGAGCGGCCATGTTTATTTTTCGTTGAAGGACGCCGGCGCGCAGGTGAGTGCGGTGCTGTTCCGCGGAGATGCGCTGCGGCAGACGGTCAAGTTGCGCGACGGTCAACAAGTCGTGGTATACGGCGACGTGAGCGTGTATGAGGCGCGCGGCCAATATCAGCTCATCGTGCGAGTCGTGGTGGAGGACGGGGTGGGGCGGTTGCAGCGCGAGTTTGAGGCGTTGAAGGCGCGGCTCGCGACCGAGGGATTATTTGCACCGGAAAAGAAGCGGGCGTTGCCGCCGTTGCCGCGGTGCGTGGGATTTATCACGTCGCCGACGGGTGCGGCGGTGCAGGATTTTATCCGCATCATGACCCGGCGCGAATGGCGCGGTCGCGTAGTCGTGATCCCAGCCAAAGTCCAAGGCGAAGGTGCGGCCGCGGAGATGGCGACGATGCTAGAGCTCGCCGGGAAATTGGAAATTTTCGACTTACTGGTGATCGGCCGTGGTGGCGGGAGCATGGAGGATTTATGGGCGTTCAACGAAGAGGTACTCGTGCGCGCGGTGGCGGCTTGCCCAGTGCCGATCATTTCGGCGGTGGGACACGAAATTGATTTCACGCTCTGTGATTTTGCGGCGGATGTGCGTGCGGAGACGCCCAGCGCGGCGGCGGAGTTGATCTCGAGTAAATTTGTGGAAGCGGCCGAGCGCGCCGTGCGCGCAGGTACGGCGATGGCCGATGCGCTCGAGCGGGGCTTGGCCGAAGCGACGGAGCGGCTGGATCACGCGCGGTCGCGGTTGCGGTTGCTCGCGCCGGCGGCGCAGATCGAACAGGGATTTTTGCGCCTGGATGATTTGAGCAACCGGCTGGCTGCCGCCTTGCGCGATGCGACTCAGGCGCGGCGGCAACAGCTCGGCGAAGCGCGGGCGGCGCTCGCCCGCGTGTCGCCGGAATTTCGAGTCCAGACCGAGTCGCACCGCTTGCTATCGCTCTGGAAACGGCTGCAAGCGGCCAGTCCAGCCTCGGTGTTGAATCGCGGGTTTGTCATCATGCGCGATGCCGCGGGCCAGCCGGTCATGCGTCGTGCGGCGGTCAAATCAGGACAGGTCTTGGCGGCGGAGTTTGCTGATGGCACGGCGCCCGTGCGGGCCGAGTGAAACGATCTTTTGCAGTCCGCGCTTTGAAAAATCGCCGAATTGGTTAAGCTCCTTTCCATTATGTACCCCAGATTATCTCTCTTAATCGTCGCCCTCGTGCTAACGGCCTGCGCTCAAACTTCCATGAAGACTCCTACCGCCAAAGACGCCCTCGATTGTAAACCCGGTGAACTCTCCGCCTGCGGCTTGCCGTCCAACGTCGTCATCGACCTGAGTAAGACCAAGGTGAAGCGCACGGACGCTGAGTGGCGCGCGCAGCTCACGCCGATGCAATTCCGCGTCGCACGGCAGCAAGGCACGGAGCCGCCGTTTCAGAACGAGTATTTCAATCATCACGCGGACGGCGTTTATTTTTCCGTGTGCAGCGACACACCGCTTTTCGATAGCCGCGATAAATTTGAAAGCGGTACGGGTTGGCCCAGTTTCACGAAGCCAATCGAGAAAGCATTTGTCGGCGAGACGGTGGATACGAGCCACGGTATGCGCCGCGTCGAAGTGCACGTGACCGTCGATGGCGCACACCTCGGCCACGTTTTCGAAGATGGCCCGCGCGCGCAGGGCGGGTTGCGGTATTGCATCAACAGCGCCTCCTTGCGTTTCGTCCCGCGTAAAGAATACGACGCGTGGGTGGCGAAGAATATGCCCGCCGGCGCTGGAAAATAAAAAGGCCGCGCTCGATGGCGCGGCCTGAGGCATGAGGAACCGATAGGGTCGGCGTGATCAGAGCTTGGGGAATTTCACCCACTTCGCGCCGGCTTTACCGGATTTCACGGCGGTCTCGATGAACGCCATGCCGGCGAGGCCGTCGTCGATCGTCGGGAAATCGTAGCCGGCTTTCGGGGCTTTGCGGCCCGCGATGGAATCGGCAATGGCGACGGCGGCGCCGCGGTAGATGTTGGCAAAGGCCTCGATGAAACCTTCGGGATGGGCGAAGGGCGTGCGCATGGCGCCTTTGGCGGCGTCGCAATGATAGCTGTTGCCGCGACGGTGGATTTGCTGGGGCGCGTCGGCTTTTTTCCAGATGAGCTCGTTGGGGTTTTCTTGGAACCATTGCAGCGAGCCTTCGGTGCCGAAGACGCGGATGTTGAGGTTGTTTTCCTCGCCGCTAGAAATCTGCGAGGCGAAGAGAATGCCCTTCACGCCATCGGTGAAACGGACGAGGCAATTGCCGTCATCGTCGAGGAGGCGGCCGGGGATGAATGTCGAGAGTTCGGCGCAAAGGGAATCAACTTCGAGGCCGGTGATGTAGCGGGCGAGATTGTGGGCGTGCGTGCCGATGTCGCCCATGCAGTTGGAGACGCCGGAGACGTTGGGGTCCATGCGCCAGTTGGCGATCTTGCTGGGTTTGGCGTCTTCGAAGGCGCTGGTGGCGTAGCCTTGCGGGTACTCGACGACGACTTTGAGGAGTTTGCCGAGTTTGCCGCTGCGGACCCAATCGCGGGCTTCTTTGACCATCGGGTAGCCGGTGTAGTTGTGCGTGAGCGCAAAAACTTTGCCGGACTTTTTCACGGTATCTCGGAGCTTGCGGCCTTCGGCGAGGGTGAAGCAGAGCGGTTTGTCGCAGACGACGTGGAAGCCGGCTTCGAGGAAAGTCTTGGCGACGGCGGCGTGGGTGTTGTTGCGTGTGACGATCGAGACGAAGTCAATGCGTTGATCGTCGGGAAGCGCAGCTTCGGCGCGGGCCATTTCTTGATACGTGGCGTAGACGCGGGACGGATCGAGAAACAGATCGGCGCCGGAGGCTTTGGATTTGGCGGGATCGGAAGAGAAGCAACCGGCGACGAGGTCGATCTCGCCGTCGAGACGAGCGGCCATGCGGTGGACGGCGCCGATGAAGGCGCCACGGCCGCCGCCGATCATGCCCAGGCGGAGTTTGCGATGCAGTTTCATAGTGAGAACGAGCGGGTTTAGAGGGCGACAGGTTTGCCGGTGGCGGCGGACTGGTAGGCGCCGTCGATGAGTTTCATCAACGACAGGGCTTGGGCGGGGGTGTTGAGCGGTTTCTCGGTGCCTTCGATGCTGCGCACAAAATTCGCGGCGGAGCGGACGCGGCCCATCGTCTCGTCGGCGGGGACGATGATGTCACGGTTCACGTGGCGGCCGTTTTCGAGCGTATAGAGTTGGCAGGTGTCGATCGCGGTATTGTCGAGGCCATCGGTGCCGAAGAGGCGGCGCACGAGACCGCCGGCTTTCGTGCCTTGGAAGGTGACTGAGACTTCTTCGCGTTGGTTCATCTCGGCCCACGAGACGGCGAAGGACATGGATTGGCCGGTCTTGAACGTGACGAAGCCGTGCGCGGCGGCTTCGACGTCGGTGGTGCCTTTGGCGACGTCGGGAATGCCCCACGGGCCCTTGAAGGCTTTGTTAGAAATGTGGTCTTTATAAGTGCGCGCGAGGACGTGCGCCGGCTCGGGGTAGCCCATGAAGTGCATGCCGAGGTCGACCATGTGGAGCAGGTCGATGAGCGGGCCGCCGCCGGAGAGGGCCTTGGTGGTGAACCAGCCGCCGAAGCCGGGAATGCCGGCGCGGCGAATCCATTTCGCCTGGCATGAATTGATGGTGCCGATGGTGCCGTCGGCGACGTAGTCCATCATCGCGTAGCTCTCGGGGCGGGCGCGGTTGTTGAAGTTAAACATCAAGGTCTTCTTTGCCTTCGCGGCGGTCGTCTGCATGAGCGCCATTTCTTTAGCGCTGAGTGCGGGCGGTTTTTCGCAGAAGACGTGCTTACCGGCTTTCAACGCTTGGAGGGCGAGGGGAGCGTGGAATTTGTTGGGGACGATGACAGAGACGGCGTCGAGCTCGGGGAGGGCTTTAAGCATCTCGGCGACGTCGGTGTAGACCTTAGCGATGCCGTGTTTGGCGGCGGCCTTGTGCGCGGCGCCTTGATTAACGTCGCAGAGGGCAATAATTTCAGCGCCGGCTTGGCGGAAGCCCGTGGCATGATAGGCGGCCATGCCACCGGCGCCAATGATGGCGATTTTGGTGCTCATAAATAAAAATTAGGGTTGAAGTAACGCGTGGGCGATTAACCCGCGGTTAACTTTTTTTGTCGAACTGGGCGTCGAAGACGATCGCGCTTGAGGGGAAATCGACTTTACGCACGAAGGCGGAGGCCTCGGTGGCACCGTGGACGCGGTCCATGCGACTGTCTTCCCATTCGACGGAAAGCGGGCCGCGGTAGCCGACGTCGTTGAGGGCGACGATGATTTCTTCGAAGTTGATGTCGCCGTGGCCGAGGGAGCGGAAATCCCAGTAGCGGCTCGGTTGGCCGAAGCTCACGTGACCGCCGAATACGCCGACCGTACCGTCGCCGTGGCCCCACCACACGTCCTTCATGTGCGCGTGGAAAATACGGCTGCCGAAGGCGCGGATGAACTTCACGTAGTCGACGCCTTGGTAGCCGAGGTGCGAAGGATCGTAGTTGAAACCGAAACGCTTGTGGCCCTTGACGGCATCAATGGCGCGTTGGGCGCTGGCGAGGTCGAAGGCGATTTCGGTGGGGTGAACTTCGAGGGCGAAATTGACGTTGGACTTGTCAAAGGCCTCTAGGATCGGGCCGAAGCGTTTGGCAAAATCGGTGTAGCCGGCGTCCCAGTATGCCTGCGAGGTGGGCGGGAACGCGTAGATCGAGTGCCAGATGGAAGAACCGGTGAAGCCGTTGACGACGGCGGCGAATGCGTCCTTGCCGTTACTGCCGGGCTTGGCGTCGAAGAAGGCGCGGGCGGCTTTGCCGGCGGTGATCATCTTGCGGGCGGCGCGTTTGCGGACGCCCTCGGGGTCACCGTCGCCCCAGACATCGGCGGGGAGGATAGATTTATGGCGCTCGTCGATGCGGTCGCAGATCGCCTGACCGACGAGGTGGCTCGAAATCGCGTAGCACGTGAGACCGTGGTCTTTGAGCAGCGCCCATTTGTCGTGGACGTATTTCTTGGACGTGGCGGCGGCATCGACATCGAAATGGTCGCCCCAGCAGGCGAGTTCGACGCCGTCGTAGCCCATCTTTTTGACGAGCGGGGCGAGTTTTTCGAGGGGCAGATCGGCCCATTGGCCGGTGAACAGGGTGACGGGACGTGGCATGATCTTAGAGGACGTTTAAGGATTAAGGGGTAAACTTTAAGAGACGATCCGGGGTGATTCAGGCGGGCGGGGCGCTAGGGCGGCAAGCGGATTGTTTTTTCGCGGGGTGCGATTCTGCGCTTCGCGGGCGCGCGAGAACGCGCCAAGCTCGGGTTCTGATGTTGCGCCGCACGTTTTCCAGTCTCGGTTGTCCAGAGCTCGATCTCGACGGCGCGCTCGCGTTGGTCGCGAAGCACGGGCTCGAAGGCGCGGAGTTGCGGGTGCTCGGCGGCACGATCGATCTGCCGGCGTATTTCACGGCGCAATTTGGCTCGCCGGCCGCGCTCGCGGCGAAGCTCGGGGCAGAGGCGCGATGCATCGTGGCGCTCGATACGTCGCTCAAACTTATCGGCAACACGCCCGCCGAGCGGGAGCAGTTTTTAGAGTTTTTACCTTGGGCCGAGGCGCTCGGGGTGCCGCGGTTGCGAGTGTTTGATGGCGGCTCGGGCTTGGATGAAACGACGCTCGCGCAGGCGGTGGACACGGTGCGCTGGTGGCAGGCGTTGCGGCGCGAACTCGGTTGGCGGGCCGATCTGATGGTCGAGACGCACGATTCGCTGGCGAACGCGGCGGCGATTCGGCGGTTCGCCGTGGCGGCGCCGGGCTGCGCGGTGCTGTGGGACTCCCAACACACGTGGCTGCGGGGTGGGGAAGACCCGCTCGTGACGTGGGCCGCGATCCGCGATCTCGTGGTGCATGTGCACGTGAAGGACAGCATCGACGTTCCGTCGGCCAAACACTCCTGGACCTACGTTTTGCCCGGGACCGGGCGTTTTCCGATCGCGCCGTTGTTGGCGGCGCTGCGGGCGGATGCGTTTGCGGGGCCGGTGTCGCTCGAGTGGGAACGCTTGTGGCACCCTTATCTGCCGACGCTCGACGCGGCGCTGACGGCGGCGACGCACAATCGCTGGTGGTAGCCGGGTGGCGTTAGGTTGCGTGCGCGCTGAATATACGATGAGTTTAACTTTTGGGTCGCGGGCGTCTCGGCGCTTTACCTCGGGCGGAAGACTCGCAGATTAACGACCGCGTCTGACCCCAGCGCGCACCCTAATTTTTTATGCCCAACCCTTGGACTGGAAAAGGAAACCCTTACACGCGCGAGGAAGTGCGCGAACGTCTCCGCGCCACGCTCGCCAAGGGCGACGCCATCATCGCCGCGGGCGCCGGTACCGGCATCAGCGCTAAGTTTATCGAGAAGGGCGGGGCCGATTTGATCATCATTTATAATAGCGGGCGTTTCCGCATGATGGGTCACGGTTCCACGGCGGGCATGATGGCCTACGGCGACGCCAACGCCATCGCGATGGAGATCGGCGAATACGAGGTACTTCCCGTCGTTGAGGAATGTCCGGTCATCTGCGGCGTCCACGCCACCGATCCGCGCCGCCGCATGTGGCATTGGCTTGGCCAAGTGAAGGAAATGGGTTTTTCGGGCGTGAATAATTTCCCCACACACACCATCGTTGACGGACATTTCCGGGGCGTGCTCGAAGAGACCGGCATGAGTGTGAAAAAAGAATACGAGATGGTCGCCCTCGCACGTCGCATGGATTTATTTTCCGTCGTTTACGTCGGCTCGCCCGAGGAAGCCATCGAGATGGCCAAGGCCGGTGCCGATGCGATCATCGCGCACGTCGGCACCACCGTGGGCGGCAGCATTGGCGTAAAAAACGCCCTCGTGAGCTGGGATCACACGATCAAGACCACGCAGGCGATCATCGACGCGGCGTCGACCGTGCGGAAAGACATCTTTTTCCTCTGTCACGGCGGCCCGATTAACACCCCCGACGACGCCGCGCGCGTCATGGCCGCGACCGACGCTGATGGCTTCGTCGGCGCGAGCAGTCTCGAACGCATGGGCGTCGAGGAATCGCTCACCAACCTCACGCGCAAATTCAAATCGTTAAAACGTAAAGCCCGATAATCTGGCCTCCCGCGCTGCGTCGGCCCTTTCTTTTACCCCGCCCCATCATGTCCCCTGCTGAACGCCATTTCGTCCAAATCGCCGACGCACTTCGCGAGCCCAACGCCTGGACCAACAACGAGTGGCTCTGCCGACCCGACCTCGTAGCCGCCGAGAAACTTCTGCTCGTGCGCGCCAATATGGATCCCGGGCATTGCCACCCGTTTCACTTTCACCCGCACCGCGAGGAAATTATTTATGTGATCTACGGCCGTGCCGAGCAATGGGTCGGCCACGACTACCGTATCCTCAGCGCGGGTGAGATGGCGCACATCCCCGCCGGCACCGTCCACGCCACGTATAATCCCCACGCGGAGCCCCTGGTCTTTCTCGCGATGCTCTCGCCCGCGAAACTCCCTGACGCTCTCGCCGCCGCGCCTGATCCTTGCGACGTTTCTACGCAAGCGCCTTGGGCCGATCTCCGCAAAAATCTCCCGCCCTGCCTCACTCGTTTCTGAGGCCTTCGCCTTTAACCCACATTTTACCCCTTAAAATTTCCCCTATGAAACGTCTCCTTGCCCTCGTTGCCCTCTGGGCGTTCGCCGTCACCTCTGCGCTGACCGCCGCCGAAGCGCCCCTGCGCGTTTTTATCCGCTCCGGTCCGAAGAGTCACGGCCCCGGCGCGCATGATCACCCGCGCTTTCTCGCCGAATGGGTGACGCTGCTCAACGCCCGTGGCGCCGTCGCTTCCGGCGGCAACACGTTCCCCACCTCCGCCCAACTGGCCGCGAACGACGTGCTCATTCTCCACGCACAGGAAGCCGGCAACATCGCCGCGCCCGACCGCGCCAATCTCGACGCTTACCTCGCGCGCGGCGGCGGTCTCGTCGTGATCCACGCCGGTGCCGTCGCCAAAGACACCGATTGGTACAAATCCATCATCGGCGGCTCCTGGCGCCAAGGCCGCACCAAGTGGCTTGAAGCCCCGATGCACCTTTATTTTGCCGATCGCGCTCACCCGATCACCCGCGGCGCTTCCAACTGGCAGATGAACGACGAGATTTACTATGACATGGATCTCTCGCCCGACGTTCACGTCCTCGCCACCGCCTACACGCCCAAAGCCATCGACACCGGCGGCAAGGGCAACAAAGAGGCCCAAGCCCGCGCCGCCGAAGCCGTCGCCAAGCGCAAAGGCGTCAATATCTACGACCACCAACCGCAGCTTTGGACCTACGAACGCACCGTCGCTGGCGCCACGCAGCCTTACCGTGCTTTCGTTTCCATCCCCGGGCACCTCTACGAAAATTTTAACCGCGCCAACTACCGCGCGATTCTTCTCCGCGGCATCGCTTGGGCCGGCCGCCGCGCCAACACCGACGAACTTTGCCTCCCCGCTGAGCTCGGCGACACGCTGCGTTATCCCGAAGGCGGCCCCACGGCGCCGCTCCAAGCCGCCGCCAAAATCCAAGTTCACCCCGATTTCAAAATCGGCCTCGTCGCCGCCGAGCCACTCATCAACAAGGTCATGAACATAGACTGGGATGAACGCGGTCGTCTCTGGGTCTGCGAGACGCCCGAATATCCTAACGGCCGCCGCGTGCCGAATGCCCCCGCGCGTTGGCAAGATTCCGGTTCGCTCAAGCCCTTCGTCACCGAGCGGGACCCCGAAGATTCCATCTCCATTCTCACTGATACCGACGGCGATGGCATCATGGACACCAAGAAAACTTTCGCCGACAAACTCGAGCTCGTCACTAGTTTCGTCCTTTACCGCAACGGCGTGATCGCCGCCACCTCGCCCGATATTTGGTACCTCGAAGACACTAACGGCGACGGCGTCTGCGACAAGCGCACCAAACTTTACACCGGTCTCGGCATCAACGACACCCACGCCGTCATTAACAATCTGCGCTGGGGCCGCGACGGCTGGATCTACGCCACGCACGGTTACTCGCGCGGCGACGTCACTTCGGGCGACGGCTCGAAAAAATTCGGCCCTGACGGCTCCGGCGTCGTGCGCTTCAAGCCCGACGGTTCTGCCTTTGAGCAATATAGCAGCCGCAACGGCAACACTTGGGGCCTCGATCTTACTTGGGATGGCCAGGTGTTTTGGACGCAGCCCACGAGTGGCACGGTATTTTTCCACACCGTTCTACCTGAGAGCATTTTGTCCAAGGGTAAACTCCCCGGCGTCACGTCCTGGAAAGGCATGATCACCAATCAACTCACGTTCCCCGCGATGACGTGGCCCGAGCAGGCCTATTCGCAGATCGACCAAGTCGGCCGCTTCACCGCCGCCGCGGGTTGCGCGATTTACGAGGGCGGCGCCTGGCCGGAAAAATGGAATTACAGCTACTTCACTGGCGAGCCCACGCTCAACATCATCCACCACCAATTCGTCCGACGCGATGGCGTGAGCTACCGCATCGAAAAAGAAAATGGCCGCGAAGAAACGGAATTTATTCGCAGCACGGATCTCTGGTTCCGCCCCATCGAAAACCGCGTCGGTCCTGACGGCGCTCTCTACGTCGTAGATTTCTACAACCAAGCGGTTATCCACAACGACACCCGCGGCCCCTTGCACAGCCCATCTAACGCCGCCGTCCGGCCCGACCGGGATCACTATTTCTCCCGCATCTGGCGCGTGCAACACAAGGACGCCAAAGTTCTTCCCGCCGTCGCCCTCGACCGTAAAGACCTCCCCGGCCTCCTCCGTGCTATCGAGACCAGTTCGAATGCACACGTGAAAAAAACCGCGCTCCGTCTTGCGCAGGAAAATTTCCCTGCCGCGCCGCAACTCGCTGCGTTTTCTCGGCCCATGGGTAGCCCCGCGCTCGGCCGTTATGAAGCCGCCGCGACTGCCGCCACACCCGCGCAACGCGACGCCATCCTCGTTGAATTTGTCGCCGCGACTGACGATTGGACCAAGTCCGCGCTCATCGCTGGCGCCACCGAAAATGCCGCCGCCTACCTCGCCCAAGCTCTCACCGGCGACCGACCCTCGGCGCTCGGCGTTTTCGTCGCCGCCATCGCTCCTACCACGCGTCCCGCCGATGCCGCGCGCCTCATCCAAGTCGCCGCGTCCCGCCCAAGTCCCATTGTGGCCAGTTTCCTGCGCGGCCTCATCGAGATCTCGGATAAACTTCCGGCCCACGCCGCCGCCACCAGCGCTGCCTTAACCCAGCTCATCGCCGCCCCCGACACCATCGCGCCCGCGCTGTTGTTAGCCGCCAAGACCGATAAATCCGGCGCGCTCGCCGCCACCATGGATCAAGCTGTGCGACGCCTCCTCGCCGATTTTAACGCCGCCGAAACGCCTGCCGCGCGTCGCGCCGAAATCGCGCTCTCGCTACTCGCACTCCCGGCGCAGCGCCCCGATGCGCTCAATAAAATCATCACACTGCTCACTGATGCCACGATCTCCGAGGCCATCAAAACGTCCTTGCTCGTCACCCTCGGCGAACTCCCCGCGCAAGAATCCGCCGACATGTTGGTGACCGCCTTCGTGCGTTCCAAGTCACGCCTCGTCTTCGATCAGATTCTTAAAAATCCGACCACCGCGCGCGCCCTCATTGCAGCGGTTAAAGACAACCGCATCAGTCCTGCCGCGTTCGGCCCCGGCGACGTCGCTCGTCTCCGCACGCACCCCAACACCCGCGTCACCATCGAAGCCGCCGCGGTGTTTGCCATCGCCAATCCGCCCACGCCGCAGAAAGACGAACTCATCGCGAAGCTCCTCGCCGACGTGCAGAAACCTGGTGACGTCGCCAAAGGCCGTGCGCTCTTTGCCGCCGCGTGCGCTGTCTGTCACAAACTCGGTGACGTCGGTCTCCGGGACGTCGGCCCGCCGCTCGCCGGCATCGGCTCGCACGGCGCCGCCGAATTGCTCGCGCACATCGTGGACCCGAATCGCCAGGTTGAGCCGAATTATTGGCAGTGGAATATCACCACGAAAAAAGGCGATACCGCCACCGGCGTCATCGTAAACGAAAACACCGTCAGCCTCACGCTGCGCAACCAAGGTGGGGACACCGAGATCAAGCTCGCTGACATCGCCACGCGCGAAAACACCCGCCGCTCCCTCATGCCCGAAGGGTTTGAAGCCCTCGGCGCCGAAGGCCTCTGCGACATCATCGCTTACCTCGCCGCCAACGCCACGTCGGTCGCCGCGATCACTCAACCCGTTGCCGCGACGGCCGCGGCGCCCGTTGACCTCAAACCGAAATCCGGCGGCAAGGGCGACTTCCCGCTGCCTGAGCCCACGCCGATCGTTTGGGAAGCGGGCAAAACCAAAGTCCTCCTCATCGGCGGCGGTAGTTCGCATAAGTTTGCTGATTTCTTCGGTGGCACCGATCGCGCCACGCTCCGCGCCGCTGGATTCAGTGTTAATTACAC
>CAMDRP010000003.1 GCA_945906965.1 Opitutus sp. GAS368
AGGACTTCGCTTCGCGCCCCGCCGACGACCAAGCTTGGGCTGCGCTCATCACCGCCGCCGAAAAACTCGCCGCTCCCGCCGCGCTCCTCGACGTCACCGATCCCGCCTTCACCAATCCCAAGTCGATGAAAGCCGCCATCGACGCTCAACTCAAACGCCGCAAGTTGCCCGCCCCAAAAACCCTCGCTGCCTATACGCGCCTCATCTGCGACTCCCTCGGCCGTGGCCACGCCGACGCGATGCGCGCCTTCGAAAAAATGGCAGGCAAAAAATTCCGCCGCATTCTCATCGTCGGCGGCGGCTCTAAAAATCGTCTCCTCTGCCAAGCCACCGCCAACGCCGCCGGCATCCCGGTCGTGTCATTCGCCCTCGAAGGCACCGCCGTCGGCAACATCGCCAGCCAGCTCATCGCCCTGCGCGCCGTGAAAGATCTCCCGACCTTCCGCCGCCTAATCGGCGCGACGTTGGCGAAGAAAATTTACGCCCCGCGCTGATCTCTTGGCCAACGGGCCAACAAAAAACGCGAGCCCTACAGCTCGCGTTTTTTCACCCGCGGCCAAACGCCGCCGCGGGTCACCAGATCGTGACCCGCTCTGCCGGCGTGCGGCGCATCGCTGCACCCTCGGGCACGCCGAAGGCGGCGGCGAATTCGTCGAGGTTGGTGAGCGGACCGTTCGCCCGGAATTCACCGGGTGAGTGCGTATCGGTCATGACGCGCACGCGGAGGTTTTCCGGGCGGATATTGTTTCGCCAGATCGTCGCCCAGCTGAGAAAGAACCGCTGCTCGGGCGTGAATCCGTCGATGGGCGTGCGTACTTGGTCGGCGAGCGCCCGTTGCAGCGCCGCGTAGGCCACCTTCACGCCGCCGAGGTCGGCGATGTTTTCGCCGAGCGTGAGCTCGCCGTTAACGTTGAGCCCGGGCAACGCCGAGTAGCCGGCAAATTGTTTCACCACGATCGCTGCGCGTTGCTTAAACTTAGCGGCGCTCTCCGGGGTCCACCAGTCGGTGAGATTACCCTGCGCATCGTATTGGCGGCCCTGGTCGTCAAAGCCGTGCGTGATCTCGTGGCCGATCACCGTGCCGATGCCGCCGTAGTTCACCGCATCGTCGGCCTTGGGGTCAAAAAAAGGCGGTTGCAAAATCCCCGCCGGGAACGCGATGCCGTTCACCGAGGGACTGAAGTAGGCGTTCACCGTCGGCGGGGTCATGCCCCACTCGGTCTTGTCGACCGCTTTGCCGATCTTCTGCAGATTGCGGCGGGCCTCAAACTCGGCGGCGCGGAACACGTTCAACACGTAAGGCCCGCGGTCGATGACCACGGCACTGTAGTCCTTCCATTTGTCGGGGTAACCCATCTTGACCGTGAAAGCATCCAGTTTCGCGAGCGCGCGGGTGCGCGTGGTCTCGTCCATCCAGTCGAGCGTTTCTAGCCGCGCGCGGAAAACGGCGCGTAGATCGGCGACGAGCTTGAGCACGCGGGCCTTGGCCTCGGGCGGAAAATACTCGGCGACGTAGAGCTGGCCGAGCGCTTCGCCGAGAGACGAGTCGGTCTGGGCCACGATGCGTTTCCAGCGCGGCTTGAGCACTTTCACGCCGTTGAGCGTCGTGCTGTAGAACGCGAAGTTCTCATTCACAAACGCCGAGCTGAGATGTGGCGCGGCGGCGCGCAGCAGGTGCCAGCGCAGGTAGTACTGCCAGTCGCCAACAGGCGTCGCGGTCAGCTCGGTAGCGAAAGCTTTGTAGAAATCGGGATGCGCGAGGTTGATCTCGGTGAACGTCGGCGCGTCCACCGCCTTGAAGAAGGCCGCCCAGTCGAGCTCGCCAGTGGTCTTCGCCAAGTCGGTCACCGGCATCTTGTGGTAGCTCGCGTAGGGGTTGCGCAGGAGAACCCGCTTCAGCGAAGCGGTGGCGAGCTTGGTCTCGAGCGTCAGCACGGCGTTCGCCGCCGCTTCGGCCACCGCTGGGGAATCGCCTAGCAGGCCAAACATCTTGGTCACGTGGGCGACGTAGGCCGTGCGGATGGTTTTCGATTTCTCGTCGTCGTGGAGATAGTAATCGCGGTCCGGCAACGAGAGCCCGCCCTGCCGGAGCTGGGCGATCTCAAGGTTGCTGTTCTTCGCGTCGGCTCCGCTGTAAAATCCGAAACCTGCGCGGACGCCCATGCGATGAAATCGCGCGAGTGAGGCCATGATGTCGTCGGGTGTTTTGATCGCAGCGATTCGCGCGAACTCGGGCGCAAGCGGACGCGTACCCGCGGCTTCGATAGCGGCTTCGTCCATACCACTAGCGTAAAAATCACCGACGAGTTTCTCGATCGGCGACGGGATCTTGCCGGCGGCGGCGCGTTCCAGAATCGTGTGGAGATTTTTTTGATTATCTTCCTGGAGAACCGAGAAACCGCCCCAGCGGCTTTCTTCGGCGGGAACGGGATTATTTTTTAACCACGCCCCATTCGCGTAACGGTAAAAATCATCCTGCGGACGAATTTCGGGATCGAAATTTTTTGGATTAATTTCCGCGTGAGCGAGTGTGGTCAACGCGAGGACAAAGGCGGCGTGGGCCGCGCGGGGGAGAGTTCGCATGGGGCAAACTTTCTCCGGCCGTCGCATCGCGCAAGCCCGTTATCGTCAGCTACCGCGCAGAAAAAAGCCCCGGCTGGGGCCGGGGCTTGAGCACAACGAAACTAACCGTACTCAGCGCAGGAACGCTTCGTGCAAACCGCCGTCGACAGTGACGATCTGGCCCGTGGTTTTGCTAAGGCGCTGCGACACGAGAAGGAAATACGCTTCCGCTTGATCGGCGGGCGTGATCGGTGCCTTCGTGAGCGTGCGGTCGGCGTAGAACTGGGCTAGTTTCGATACGAGCGAATCAGTCGCTTCGTCGTCCTTGTAAGGGATGTTGTATTTCGCGAGTGAACCGATGACACGGTCGCGCGGAAACATCGCGGAGCCTTGAACCACGGTCGCGGGAGCGACGCCGTTCACACGCACGAGCGGCGCGAGTTCCATGGCGAGTTCGCGCACAAGATGATTGGCGGCGGCCTTCGAGCAGTCGTAGGCGAGTGAACCTTTTTTAGCGACGGCGGCGTTGGCCGAAGTCGTGAGGACGAGCTGGCCCTTGAGGCCCTGTTCTTTCCAGGTCTTGAGCGCTTCGTCGCCGACGATGTAGCTGCCAGTGACGTTGACGCCGAAGGTGAACGCCCACTTGTCGTCGGGAATGTGGCCGGTCGTATCGCTCGGCCAGAAGACGCCGGCCGTGACGCAGATCGAGTCAAAGCCGCCATAGGCCAGCGCGACGTCATCGAGCATGGCGCGCACGCTGGCACGATCAACGATGTTGGCCGCGAGACCGAGCGCGGGACCGCAGGCGGAAATTCCGGAACCGGCGACGCCGATGCCGACGCCGTATTTGTCGGTGATCTCTTTGGCGGTGGCTTGGGCGGTCTCGATCTTCATGTCGACGCAGACGATGTGAGCGCCTTCTTTGACGATGCGATGCGCGGTTTCTTTACCGATGCCGGAGCCGGCGCCGATGACGATGACGACTTGGCGCGCGAGCTCTTTTTCGGCGGGCATGCGCTTCAATTTAGCTTCTTCCAAAAGCCAGTATTCGATGTCGAAGGCTTCCTGCTGCGAAAGCGCGATGTAGGTATCGATCGCCTCGGCGCCGCGCATGACTTCAACGGCGCAGGTATAAAATTCGGCGGTAACCCGGCTCTCAGATTTATCTTTGCCCCACGCGATCAGACCGACGCCTGGGATGAGCACGACCGTGGGATTCGGGTCGCGCATCGCGGGCGAGTTGGCGTGTTTGCACTTGTTGTAATAAGCGGCGTAATCCTTACGGTAAGCCTCGAGGCCGGCGGCGAGTTTTTGCTTTAGCGCGGCGGTGTCTTCGGCCTGCGGATTCCAGTCCACGTAGAGTGGCTTGATCTTGGTTCGGAGGAAATGGTCGGGGCAGCTCGTGCCGAGTTCAGCGAGACGAGCGGCGTCTTTGGAATTCACGAAGCGGAGGATTTTTTCGTCGTCCTGCACGGTGCCGATGAGGCGCTTGGCCTTGGAAACTTGGCCGCGGAACCAAGGGAGGATCGCGGCAAAGGTCGCGCGACGTTGTTCGGGCGTAAGCGTGGCGTATTTAGCGCCGCCGAAGGCCGCGGCGTCGCCGCCCTTGGCTTGGTATTTCGCTTCGATGAAGGCGGAGGCTTTCTCGATGCAATCGAGCGTATACGTGTAGCAGGCTTTTTCTTCGTTATCCCAAGAGATGAAACCGTGTTGGCCCATCATGATGGATTTTACCTTCTGATTTTTTTGAACGATGGCCTGCATCGCGAGGCCGAGCTCAAAACCGGGACGCATCCAGGGCACGTAAGCCATCTCACCACCGAAAATTTCCTGCGTGAGTTTTTCGCAGTTTTTGGAAGCCGCGATCGAGATGATCGCGTTGGGGTGCATGTGATCGACGAATTTCGCGGGCAGGAAACTGTGCAGTGGGGTGTCGATCGAGGAAGCGCGGGGGTTGAGGTTGAACGTGGCGTGCGCTTGCATGCCCACCATGTCGTCTTCAGCGGGAGCCTTCAGGCCCTTGTCAGGACGGGCAGCGTAGAGCTGCTGCATATCGAGCAATTTTTGCTGATAAAGAGAGGAGAAATTTTCGCGCGTGCTGGTGCGAAGATCGCCGCCGGAGCCTTTGACCCAGAGCACTTCTGTGGGCTGGCCGGTGAGCGGATCTTTCTCGGAAATCTTGGACGAGGTGTTGCCGCCACCGGTGTTGGTGATGCGTTGGTCGCTGCCGAGAATGTTGGAGCGATAGACAAGGCGGCCTACGGGATCGAGGGCGGCGGCTTTGGCGTCGTCCCAAAGGAAGTTCACGAATTTATAGGATTTCATGGAGGTTTGAAAAAGGGAGGATGAGTTTAACGGAGTCCGAGCATTTTTTCGCGGTATAGTTCATCGGGCCGACCCGCGATGCGCGACGCCACTGCGCTGGACAGGAAACGCGGCGAGCCGAGCGCAACGGCGCCGGCGTAAATTTCCGCCGCTTTTACGGCCATCAATGTCGCCGCCAACACCGCCTCGGGCGTGCCGCCCAGTGCGATCAGGCCGTGATTTTCGAGAAGGATCACGCGTGGGGCCCGAGCGAGACGTTTCACGTAAGCGAGGACGCTGCGGCGGATCTGCTGCGCGAGTTTCAGGCCAGGATCGACGTAAGGCACGAGCACGAATTCTGTCCCGCAGCACACGATCTCGTCAGGGCAAAGTCGGCGCGTGGCGAAGGTCTTCGCGTGCGGGGTGCACAGGATCGCATTCACCGCAATCGGGTGCGTGTGGCCGACAAAATTCACTCCCGGCAACGTCAGGAGCCACGCGTGAAACATCGCTTCAACCGAAGGTTTTTTACCCGCGAGTTCCACGCGCGCAGCCAGCAAGCGTTCATCCACGGCGGTGTCGGCGAGACCTTTTTCATCTAGTAGCGAAACGAGCGGTTCAAACCGACATGCCGCCACGCCAGCCGGAGCGAGGGTGGCGAGATTCGAGCCGCTGGCTTTAACCAAAAACGTATCGGCGCCAAGGCGGGTCGAGGTGTTGCCTTCGCCTAGGATAGCGAGCTTGCGCTCCTCGCGACCGAGTTGGTGCGAGAGTTCGAGCAACCGAGCAAGCGGATCGGGAGCGGGAACAGATGAGGATTTCACGGCCATGAAGAAACGACAGCAAAATGAGAGATAGTGCGAGATTCCACCAAAATCTCTCAATTCGCCCCTTTTCCGATCAGGCGGCTCACAGCTCGACGTTGTCGATCAGGCGCACTTCATCGATCCAAGCGGAGATGGCTAACAAACTCCGGCCCGGGACGACTTCGCGCAACGTCTCCATCGTTTGGCCATCGACGATGGCGACGTAAATCACCCGCACGCGACGGTGTTGTCCCATGATATGCGTCGCCTCGGCGATCAAGCGATCGGTGCTACGCACGCCACTATCGGCCATTTCTTTGGCGCGTTTGAGCGCCTTGCTGAGCGCGAGCGCCTCTTGGCGTTGGCTGGGAGTGAACTCGCGGTTGCGCACGCCCGCCGCGAGGCCATCCGCTTCGCGCACCGTCGGCACCACCACGATCTCCACGGGGAAATTCAACTCCTCGGCCATGCGGCGGACCACGGCGGCTCGTTGCGCCGTTTTTTGTCCAAAGAAAACCGCGTGCGGCCGGACGATGTTAAACCATTTCGCCATGACCGTGGTCACCGCTCGAAAATGCCCCGGCCGCGAAGCCCCGCATAACGGCTTGCTCGTCGCTTCCTCGCTGACGAACGTCGCATAGCCGCGCGGCAATATCACCTCCTGTTTCGGCGAAAAAACCACATCGGCCCCACAGGTTTCACAAAGCGCGAGATCTTCGACCGGCGTACGCGGATAGTTCTCGATACGCTCATTGGGACCAAACTGCAGCGGATTCAAGAAAATGGAAACCACGACCACATCCGCTCGCGCCTTCGCCGTGCGGATCATCGCGGCCTGACCAGCATGAAGCGCGCCCATCGTCGGCACGAGCGCCAGGGTCTTGCCGGCCGCGCGCCATGCAGCAACCTCAGCAGCCATCTCTGTCACGGATTCGATTATCTTCATAGGGGTAAGCCGATTTGGACTAACGTCGGGCTTGAACAAACTCGGCCCGCCGCGTTTGTTCAAGTTTTTCGCCTCAACCCAGCGACCCTTCTTTCGCAAACTCCTCACAACATTTTACCGACCCGCACCATGATCCGCATCAACGAAAACTACACCAAGCTCAAGGCCTCCTACCTCTTCGCCGACATCGCCAAGCGTGTCAGCGCCTACGTCGCCGCGCACCCGGATAAACCGGTCATCCGCCTCGGTATCGGCGATGTAACCGAGCCCCTCCCCGCCGTCTGCACCGCCGCGCTCCACGCCGCCACCGACGAGATGGCCATGCGCGCCACCTTCAAGGGCTACGGCCCCGAGCAAGGCTACGCTTTCCTCCGCGAAGCCGTCGCCCAACACGACTATGCCGCCCGCGGCTGCGCCATCGAAGCCGATGAGATTTTCATCTCCGACGGCTCCAAATGCGATTGCGGCAACATCCAGGAAATCTTCGCCACCGAAGGCCTAAAACTCGCCATCCCCGATCCCGTTTACCCCGTCTACATTGACACCAACGTCATGGCCGGCCGCACCGGTCCCAACCTCGATGGTCGCTACGCCGGCATCACCTACCTGGATTGCACGCCGGCCAACGGCTACGTGCCCGCCATCCCGAGCAACGCGACCGACCTCATCTATCTCTGTTTTCCCAATAACCCCACCGGCGCCGTAGCCACGCGCGCACAACTCACCGCTTGGGTCGCCTACGCCAAGGCCAACAACGCCATCATCCTCTTCGACTCCGCCTACGAAGCCTACATCCGCGACCCGCAGATCCCGCACTCGATCTACGAAATCCCCGGCGCGCGCGACGTCGCTATCGAGTTCCGTAGCTTTTCCAAAACCGCCGGCTTCACCGGCACCCGCTGCGCCTACACCGTCATTCCCAAGACCCTCGTCGCCTACGACCTCGCCGGCCAAACTCACTCCGTGCACGCGCTCTGGAATCGCCGCCACACCACGAAATTCAACGGCGTCGCCTACCCGATCCAGAAAGCCGCCGCCGCGATCTACACGCCCGAAGGCAAAGCCCAGGTAAAAGCCATGACCGACTTCTACCTCGCCAACGCCGCGCTCATCCGCACCGCCGTCAACCAACTCGGCCTCAGCTGCGTCGGTGGCGACAACGCGCCCTACATCTGGGTCAATACGGGCCGCGATTCTTGGGAGTTCTTCGATCTCTTGCTGAACAACGCCCAAGTCGTCTGCACGCCAGGCGCCGGCTTCGGCAAATGCGGCGAAGGTCACGTGCGCATCAGCGCCTTCAATTCGCGCGCCAACGTCGAGACCGCGCTCCAACGCATCGCCACGGCGCTGAAAAAATAAGCACGCGGCAAACTCCGCCAAAAATAAAAAGCGGCGGTCTCACGCGAGATCGCCGCACCGCATCGGGCCGACCACGGCCCGATTTTTTTGCCCAAGCCGAGCGTTACAACTTCGCCGGTAACACCCCGACCACGTCTTCGCTCAGTGCCGCCACGGCCGCACTCAAACGCGCCGCCAATTGGGAAAAGTCTTTGCCGTCCCACGCGGTCTCGGGCGCAACAAAACGCCGGCGCGCCACCACTTCGCCGAGCGCCCCAATACGCGTCACCTCGATCATCGCAACGAGCCGCACCATGCCAGCACCGCCGGCGGCGGACAACACGCCTTCGGCGCGCAGCAGGCGCACGCTCACATCAAAATCGCGCGGCTCTTCAAACGGAAACGGCTGCACAAACACCCGCCCCACCGTTGGCGAGGCCAACAATTGCGCGCGCAGCGTGTGTAAAATTTCTTGCTCCAGAGGCTCCGCCCAGCGCGCCTCCGGTGGAAACGACAGTTCGTTTTCCCCGGTGCGCACGACGAGCGAGCCTTTTTTCAAGTAAGGCGCGAGATCAACGTTTCTCAAACCGATGCGCAATCCGCCGTTGATGGGTTGCGCGCCCGCCGCGCCCGCTGAAGGCGCCGAAAGCACATAATAACGCGTGGTGTCCGCCGTCGGCGCGGGGATGACGTTGCAACCCGTGACGAGCAGCGCGCAGGCGCTGAGCGTCAATACAGCGCGCCACCCTAAATCCTGCGTGAAAAATTTCTGAGTGCTCATGCGCGCGATGGGGGAAGTTGAAGATCGGTGAATGAATCGCTCAGCGCGGCGCTTTCTTGCCGGTGAGCAGAGCGTTGGGATTACGTTCGAGGAAATCGGCGAGGCGTTGCACGGCATCGGCGGCTTCGGAGAGTTTACCGAAAGCCTCGCCGGCGCCTTCGCCCAGGCCTTGTTGCGCGTTAATGAAACTGCGCAGCGTGAGCGCGGTGGCGTTAAAATTCTGTAGCGTCTCCTGCGCCTTGCCGAGGGTGGCGTGGACATCCGCGCCGGCCGTCGCCACTTGGCCATCGAGCTTCGCCAAGGTCGTGCGCAGATCGACCAACGTGGCATTGAGATTCACGAACGCTTCCTTCAGCTCGGGCGAACTCGCAAGCGTTTCGACCGCCGCGCCGGTGCGTTGCCACTGCGCGCTTACGCCTTTCAGATCTAGGCCGTCGACTTGGCGGCGGGTGGTCGCGAGTAAGGTTTTCAGCTCCACGGAGAGTCCGTCGAAATCGATCTTTCGCACCTTGGAGAGAATCTCGCTCGCGCTGGCCTGAAACTCCGATATCGCCGAAGGCACCGCTGGTACGACGACGTATTTTAATTCCGTCGTGCGGGTATCAGCCGGGAATTCCTTGGGGTTCAAAAAATCTAGCTCCACGAATAACATGCCCGTCGCGAGCCCCAACACGCCGAGTTGGGCGCGTAGGCCGTGGTCGATCAGCGTCTGTAATTCGCCGCGCTCCGCGACGTTGATCAACGCGCCCTGACTGTCGGTGAGGGTGTTGCGGCTAAATTCACACGTCACAACCACGACCGAGTGGTTTTTGCGTTCGTCGTAACGGACCGTGAGATCGGCCACACGGCCGACGCGCACGCCACGCAACTTCACCGGCGAACCGAGATCAAGCCCGTGGATCGACTCGTCAAAATACACTACAAAGCGCTGCGGCTTGGAGAAAAAGTTCACGCCGCCAAACGCCAGCAACACGACAATACCGAGCGCAAACGCTCCCAGCGCAAAGGCTCCGACGATGGCAGGACTGACCTTGGTTTTCACGTGAATGAGAGAAGAAGCAAAATTAGGTTAAAAGGACAGCCGGAAGCAACGACGGGGACAAACGTCACGCAACGCGCATGCGAGCGACGGAGTTGGGCGCTTCATGAAATCGGTACCTTGCCCGTGCCGCGCGTCAGAAATTCCTTCACGCGGGGATCCTCGCTCGTCGTCGCGAGCGTCCGCGGCGCGCCTTCGGCGATAATACCCTGCGCCTGCTTTTCGAGCATAATGACCCGATCGGCGATATCGTAGATCGAGGCCAATTCGTGCGAAACCACCACGATCGTGGTGCCAAACATCGCCCGGATTTCCACGATCAACTCGTCGAGCTTGCGCGAAGTCACCGGGTCGAGCCCAGCGGAAGGTTCGTCGAAAAATAAAATCTCTGGATCTAGCGCCAAAGCCCGCGCCAAACCTGCGCGCTTTTTCATACCGCCCGAAATCTCCGCGGGATAGTAATCTTCGTAACCGCCCAACCCCACTTGCCCGAGTTTGAGCGCGGATAATTCCTCGATCTCGCGCCGCGTGAGCGAGGTATATTCCTCGAGCGGCAACGCCACGTTTTGACGCAAAGTTAGCGAAGTCCAAAGGGCGCCGCCTTGAAAGAGCATGCCGAAATGCCGCAACTGCGCCCGACGCGTTCCTGCATCGGCTTCCGAAAATGGCGCGCCGAGAAACCGAACGCTTCCGCCGGTCGGTGGATTCAAACCCACGAGATGCCGCAGCAACGTGCTCTTGCCGCAACCCGACCCGCCTACGATGAAAAAAATCTCTCCGCGGGCGACGTTGAACGTCACATCCCGCAAAATCGTCTGCTCGCCGTAGCCACAGACCAAGCCGGCCACTTCGATCGCCGGGCCGCCGTTGTGAGTGTGATTCCGGTTCAGCGCGCTCATAGCCCGAGAATGTTAAATGCCACCGCGAAAAACGCGTCGGATACGATGATCAGCAAAATCGCCGTCACCACCGCTGAAGTCGCCGCCCGCCCCACTCCAGCCGCGCTGCGGTCCGCCTGCAAACCGCGCAAACAACCCGCCAAGCCGATTAACAAGCCAAACGTGAGCGCCTTAAATAACCCCGTGTTCACATCCGAAAGATCGATGATGCTCTGCGTCTCGATCCAGTACGCCGACGGCGGAATCTGAAGCACCCCGAGCGCCACCATCATGCCGCCCAAGATACCGACGCAGTTAGCGTAAAGCGCCAGTAGCGGCATCATCAATCCGAGGGCCACGATTCGGGGCAGCACCAAAAAATCTACCGGCGAAATTCCCAGCGCCACGAGCGCGTCGATTTCTTCATTGGCCTTCATATTGCCGAGCGTCGCCGCAAACGCCGCGCCCGTGCGCCCCGCCAACACGATCGCCGCCATCATCGGCCCCATCTCGCGCACGACCGACAGGCCCACCAAATCCGCTACATAAATATCCGCGCCAAACTGCCGTAGCTGCACCGCCGCCTGATACGCCATGATCAGCCCGACCAGAAAACTGATTAGGCTCACGATGGGCAACGCCATCGCGCCGCATTGCTGCATCTCGTCGACGCAGTCCCGCCAGCGAAATTTATGCGGTAACCGCACCAGCCGCCACGCGCTGATCACGCACTCGCCCACAAACGCGATGATCTCGCGCACTTTTTTCCACGCGTCCTGCGTCGCCAGCCCGACGCTCGTTAAAAAATTCTCCGAGCGGTCAAACGGCACGCTCGTCTCATGCGAAGCGACCAACTGCCCGAGCAAGGTTCGCACCCTCGCTGGCACCGCCTCGAGATCGCAATGCGCCCCGTGCGCCCGACACCACTGTTGCACTTCAAATAGAAACAGCAGCAGCGACGAATCCCAGCGCTCCACCGCATCCATCACGACTGTGACGTGGTTCGATTTCTCCCCGCACGCGCACTCCGCCCAGCGCGGGGGCGCGGCGGTGATGCGCCAAACGCCAGCCAGAATCACCGTACAACCCTCCGCGCCCGGTTGGACGGTCACACGGGCCTGCGGTTGATCGGCGTTATCAGACATGGACTCGGTTGTAGCGGTATCCGCCCAAAACCAAACCCTAAAAAATTTCCGTGCCTCCGCCCCACTCCCGCCGCCACTCTTTCCGCTCATGCAGTTTCGCACCTTTCTCTTCGACCTCGACGGCACGCTGATCGACCACTTCACCGCCATTCATCGCTGCTACGCGCACACCCTGCCGCAACTCGGCCTACCCGAGCCCACGCTCGCCCAGGTACGCGACGCCGTCGGCGGCGGCCTCGAAAACGCTCTGCTCAAGTTCATCCGCCCCGACCAAGTCCCCGCCGCCGTGAAAATCTACCGCGCCTACTGGGATCGCACGATGCTCGACGACGTCCTCGCCCTCCCCGGCGCCCTCACGCTCCTGCGCGCCCTGCACGCGCGCGGCCTTACCGTGGCGATTTTTACGAACAAACACGCCCCGTCCTCCCGCCTCATCGCCGACCACCTCGGTTTCACTCCCTTCCTCGCCAATAATTTCGGCGCCCAAGACACCCCGTGGCTCAAGCCCGACCCGGCCTTCACCGCGCACGTCCTCACCACGCTTCACGCCGAAGCCGCTACGACGCTAATGATCGGCGATTCCCCGTTCGACGTCCAAGCCGCCCTCAATGCCGGCTTCCCTTGCTGGGCCGTCACCACCGGCACCCACCACGCCGCGGAACTTCATGCCGCCGGCGCCACGCGCGTTTTTGCCAACCTCGCCGAAATCCAAGCCGCCCTCAGCGACTGAGCCCGCGCACCCGCACGACTTCCAGTTTCAAGGCCCGCAGCGAGACTACGATGTCGCGCAGAAACGCCGTCAACGCCGCGATCAAGCAAGCGATACTCGCCAGAAAAATTACCACCATCTCGACGGCAAATTCACGCTCCAGCACCGCGTCCACGAAAATAATCATCACGAGCACGCACGCCAGCAGCATGCTTAAGCCGGCAAACATCACCGCGCGTTGCACGAGCCGCGCCCGCCGCCACAAGATATCCAGCTGATGCTCCAAGTGCTCGCGTTCCTCGCTTTCTTGCGAAGCCGCCTGCCGCACTTGCCCCGCCAAAATCCGCGTGCGGTCCACCACGCGCGCCATGCGATTGGTCAACGTGATCATCAACCCACCCACGCCGCTCAATAAAATCACCGGCGTGATCGCCAACTGAATCACCGGCAAAAACGAGCTGGGTACGATCGTATTCATCTGCCCAACCTGAGCCGCTCTCCCGCCGCCCGCAATCCTCGGTTTGCCACGCCACGATTTCCCGCTTCACCTTTCCTCGCCCGTGCCACCGCCCGCCGCCCATTCCACGCTCACCGGCGTCCTCGAACGCATCATTTTCCACAACGAGGAAAATCATTACACGATCGCGGAATTTCGACCCGACACCCGTCCCACGGCCTTAAAAACGCCTGCCTCCTCCGAGGAGAAAATCGAAAAAGTCACCATCGTCGGCGCCCTCCCCAGCGTCGAATGCGGCGAGACGCTCCACCTCACCGGCGAGTGGACCCAACACTCCCAACACGGCGCCCAGTTCAAAATCGCCGCCTTCAAGAGTGAACTCCCCGCCAGCGTCTACGGCATCCGCAAATACCTCGGCAGCGGTCTCGTCCCCGGCATCGGTAAAGCCTACGCCAATAAAATCGTCGACGCCCTCGGCACCGATACGTTCCGCGTCCTCTCCGAAGAATCCGGCAAACTCCGCGATGTCCCCGGCATCGGCCCGAAACGCGCCACCGCCATCAAGGCCGCCTGGGACGCCAAACGCACCGAGCGTGAACTCTACATTTTCCTCCAGACCTACGGCGTCACGCCCAGCCAATGCGTGAAACTCGTCGAGCGCTACGGCGCCCAAGCTAAACCCATTCTCCTCGAGCAACCCTACCGCGTCGCCCGCGAGATCGACGGCATCGGTTTCAAAACCGCCGACCGCATCGCCATCAACCTCGGCTTCGCCAACGACGCCCCGCCCCGCCTCGACGCCGGCCTGATTTACGCTTTGGAGACGCTCCAAGACGAAGGCCACACCGCCTACCGCGAAGCCGATCTCCAAGACTACGCCGCGACGATGCTCGAAACGAGCGGCGACCACATCACCGCCCGCATCGACGCCCTCGTCCAAGCCAAAGCTCTCTCGCGTCATCAACCCGCCGGAGTGGAAAACCCACTCCCGGGCTCCGCGTTGATCCAGCTCCTGCACCACGACCGCGCCGAACAAAAAATCGCCGAGGTCGTCGCCCGCCTCGCCCGCACCGGCAGCGGCCTGCCCGCGATCAAAGCCGATGCCGCCGTCACGTGGGCCGAAGCCAAAGCCGGCTTCGCCTTCCACGAGCTCCAACGCACCGCCGTCAAAAACGCCCTCACCCACAAGTTCACCATCCTAACCGGCGGACCTGGAACGGGTAAGACGACCATTTTGCGCGCCCTCGTCGAAATTCTAAAAGCCAAAAAGGTCCGCGTCCACCTCGCCGCTCCCACCGGTCGCGCCGCGCAACGTCTCGCGCAGACCACCGGCGGCTTCGCGACCACGATCCACCGGCTCCTCAAATACGACCCCGCCGGCGGCGGCTTCGTCGCCAACGAATCCGCGCCTCTCGCCACCGATTTCCTCATCGTCGACGAGGCCTCAATGCTCGACAACCGGCTCGCCTCCGCGCTTCTCCAGGCCGTCCCGTCGCGCGCGCATCTGCTCCTCGTCGGCGACACCGATCAGCTCCCAAGCGTCGGCGCCGGCAACGTCCTCAAAGACCTCATCGCCGTCGCCACCGCCGAGTCCTCGCCCCACGCGCCGGCCGTCACGCGGCTCGCCGTCATCTACCGCCAACAAGGTCAGAGCCAGATCGTCACCACCGCCCACGCCATCAACGCCGGCGACCCATCACTGCCACCCGCCGTCAACGAAGTCTCCGCCACCCAAGTCTGGGCCGACCTCACGTTCATCGTGGCCACCGACGCCGAGGATTGCGTTCGCAAAACTCTCGAACTCCTCACCACGTTCATCCCGCAAAAATTAAAATGGCCGCACCCGATCCGCGACGTGCAGGTCCTCGCGCCGATGCACAAAGGCGTCGCCGGCGTCGGCAATTTCAACGTCCAACTCCAAGCCGCGCTCAACCCCGCACCGCGCGGCGCCAAAGCCCTGCGCACACCCACCGGCGAATTCCGCGCGGGCGACAAACTCATCCAGCTGCGCAACAACTACGACAAAAACCTCTTTAACGGTGACATCGGTGTCATCACCGCGATCGACGCCGAGGCCGGCACGTTCACCGCGGATTTCGACGGCGACGTCCACACCTTTGAGCGCGGCGAGTTCAACGATCTCGCCCTCGCCTACACGGTGAGCATCCACAAATCCCAAGGCTCCGAATATCCCGTCGTGATCGTGCCGCTACTGAAGGCTCATTTCATGATGCTGCAGCGCAATCTGATTTACACCGCGATCACGCGCGGGCGGAAAAAAGTCTTCATCATCGGCGAACCCGCCGCCTACGCCATGGCCGTGCGCAACGCCGAATCCAAAACGCGCACGACCCATCTCCGCGAAAAAATCACGGCCACGCCCGCTCCGGCTTCCGCCCCAGCCCGAGCGCCTTAATCGTTAACCTTATACGTGCCCATGCTCCGCTCGATTTTTTGCCGCAATCTCACGCTCGGTGCCACCGCTTTTTTTCTCGTGCTCGCTCGCCTCGTAGCTGCACCGGTATTTTCCGAGCTCTGGGGCGAAGCCGGCGAAAAATGGTCCGCCACGAGCCGCCTCCCCGATTTTTCCTACGCCGGTTACCATCGCGGCGAACAACCGATCCCAGAATTGCCGCGCGCGACCAACGTCCATGATTTCGGCGCGCGCGGCGACGGCATGACCGACGACACTCGCGCTCTCCAAGCCGCGATCGATGCCACCTCAGCGGGCGCCGTTTATCTGCCGCCGGGGCGTTACCTCGTCTCCGATTATATCCGCCTCACGCGCAGCGGCGTCGTCCTCAGGGGTGCAGGGCGCGAGCAAAGCGTTCTCTGGTTCCCGCGCGGGCTCGACGTCGTCCATCCGCGCAAAGGCAAAACTAGCACCGGTTCGCCCGCGAGCGGTTACTCCTTCGACGGCGCGTTTGTCTCCATCCGAGGTGATTATCAGGCCAAATCGCTCGCGCAGATCACGGCCGTCTCCCGCCGCGGCGACCACAGCGTCGAGACCGACCAGGTCAGCGGCCTGAGCGTGGGGCAACTCGTCCTCATCGTCGTGCGCGAGACGCCCGACCAAAGTCTCAAAACCTATCTCTACAACAACGACCCCGGCGACATCGCCAAGGGCAAGCCCCTCGACACCAAAATGCTCGTGCGCATCACCGCGATTACCGGCGCGCGCGTGACGTTTGACCGCCCGCTACGTTTCGAGACGCGTGCGGCGTGGCGGCCGGAGTTGCGCGCGTTTAATCCCACCGTCACCGAGGCCGGCATCGAGCACTTGGGCTTCGCCTTCCCCGGTACGAAATACCGCGGTCACTTCAAGGAAGACGGTCACAACGCCATCGAGCTTCGCAACGTTTACAACTGCTGGGTCCGCGACGTCGCCATCCACAACGGCGATCTCGGCGTCAACGTTGTCGCCTGCCACAACACCCTCGACGGCGTTCTCCTCACCGCCGACACCGCGCGCGACACGGTCGAGGCCGGCGTCCCCGATTGCACCGGCCACCACGCCATTCAGGTCAAAAACGCCGAGGATAATCTCATCACCAACTTCGAAGTCCGCGCTCCCTACGTCCACGATCTTACGGTCGAACACGCCTCCGGCAATGTCTTCGCTCAAGGCCGCGGCCTCGATCTTGATTTTGATCACCATAAAGATACGCCGTACGAAAATCTTTTCACCGACATCGACTGCGGGCGCGGCACGCGCATCTGGCGTTGCGGCGGCGGTGCCAGCCTCGGCCGCCAGAGCGCCGGCTGGGCCACGTTTTGGAATATCCGCGCCACGCGCCTGATTGAGCCCGCCCCGAAAACGTGGGGCCCCGGCACCATGAATTTCATCGGCTTGCGCACCAAGTTTCCCAGCAAGCTCGATGGCTCCGGCCCGTGGTTTGAAGCGATCTCGCCCAAAGACCTCTCGCCCGCCAACCTCCACGCCGCTCAATTCGCCCGGCGTCTCGCCCAACCCTAACCCTAGCCGCCGCCATGTGCCTCGAATGTCTCGAACGCTTCGGCGTACCGCTCGATCCCGCGCACCACGCCGCGCTCAAGCGCCGCCCCAATCGCCATGTCCGCCGCGTGAAAAAAGTCACTCTATCCGCGGCCACTGCAACCTCCGCGCCTACTGCAACACCCAAGACTAAAACCACTCAGCCCGCCCGCCCTACTTTTCGGCGCTAACGACTTGGCGAAACGCCAACTCGCGCTACAATTTACCCTTAAAAACATCCCTACCCCCTCTTCATTCCCTATCTTTTATATGAAACGTATCCTCGCCTTCGCCCTCGCCGCCCTCGCCTTCGGCTCCACGCTCCGCGCCGCCGAAACTCCCGCCCCCGCCCAGATCGACGGCTTCACCTTCGTCCGCACCGTCGGCGGAATTTCCGAATACACGCTCGAGAGCAACGGCCTCACCGTCCTACTCATGCCCGAGCACTCGAGCCCCACGCTCACGTTCATGGTCACCTACCGCGTGGGTTCGAAAAACGAAGTCACCGGCACCACCGGTGCCACTCACCTTCTCGAGCATCTCATGTTCAAGGGCACGGAAAAATTCCTCCGCTCCAAGGGCACCGGCGTTGACCAGCTCCTCGAGAAAACCGGCGCACTCTACAACGCCACCACGTGGCTCGATCGCACCAACTACTACCAAAATCTCGGCAGCGAACACCTCCCGATGGTCGTCGAAATGGAAGCTGATCGCATGCGCAACTTGCTCCTGCTCGAAACCGACCGCGCCCCCGAGATGACGGTCGTGCGCAACGAATTCGAACGCGGCGAAAACTCCCCGTTCCAATCCCTCATCAAGGAAATCTTCCAAGCCGGTTTCGTCGCCCACCCCTACCACCACTCCACCATCGGCTGGCGTAGCGATATCGAAAAAGTCTCCATCGAGAAACTCCGCGAGTTCTACGACACCTACTACTGGCCCAACAACGCCACGGTCTCCATCATCGGCGATTTCCAGACGCCCGCCGCCCTCGGCCTCGTCAAAAAATTCTACGGCGTCTATCCGAAATCCCCCAAGCCGATCCCACAGCTCTACACCGAAGAACCCGAGCAGACCGGCGCCCGCCGCGTCACCGTCAAACGCAGCGGCCAACTCGGCGTCGTTGCGGTCGGCCACAAGATGCCCGCCGCCACCCACGCCGATTACCCGGCCATGGCCGTCCTCAGCGCTATTCTCACCGACGGCAAAAACAGCCGGCTCTACAAAGCCCTCACCGATAAAAATCTCACCACGGGCGTCCAAGCCTTCGCCGGTTTCAACCACGACACGACGATGCACATCATCTTCGCCCCACTCGCGCCCGGCGCGAAACACGACGAGGTCGAAAAAATCACCGTCGACGAAATCGAACGCCTGAAGAAAGACGGCGTGACCGCGACCGAGGTCGCCTCCGCCGTCGCCAAGACCCTCGCCGACGCCGCCTTCCAACGCGACGGCTCCTTCGCCATCGCTGGCAACCTCAACGAATGCATCGCCGCCGGCGATTGGGCGTTGTTCTACTCCCTCGAAGCGACCGCCCAGAAAGTCACCCTCGCCGACGTCCAGCGCGTCGCCAACCGCTACCTCAACATCGACCAAAGCACCACGGGGTGGTTCGTCCCCACCGCCGCCGGCGGCGCCCCTGGCGCCAAACCCACGGCTAAACTCGCCCCCAAGCCCGCTCTTAGCGACGGCCCTTATTACTACCGCACACCCGGCCTCGACGACGCTGGCCTCGGCGCTCCGCTCGCCCTCGCCGAAACCTCCGCCGCCAGCTCTGCGCCCGCGGTCAGCTCCGGCGCCAAAATCGCTCCCAATGCCGTCCGCACCAAAATCGCCGGCATGGATGTCATCGCTTACCCCACCGGCGTGAAACAGGTCGTCACGATGAAAGCCTCCTTGCCCGCCGGTGACGCCTTCGCCGCCGACGGCAACCCCGCCATCCCCACCCTCACGGGCATGCTCCTCGACCAAGGCACCACGAAGCAGGATAAATTCGCCATCGCCGAAAAACTCGAATCCGTCGGCGCCACTATTTCCTTCAGCGTTGATACGCAGGTCGCCACCGTGAGCGCCAAGTGCCTCAAGAAAGACGTCCCGCTCGTCATCAGCCTCATCGCCGAGCAACTCCGCACCCCCGCCCTCTCCGCCGAGGAATTCGCCAAGGCCAAGAAACAATACGCCGGCAGCCTCAAACGCTCCCTCGAGAACACCGACTTCCGCGCCGCCGATGCCTTCACCCGCGCCGTCTATCCCATCGGTCACCCCAACCGCCAGACGCCTGCCGATGAAATGCTCGCCGCCATCGAATCCGCCAAACTCGAAGACGTCGTCGCCTTCCACAAAAAATACTACGGCCCCGATCACCTCACGCTCGTTGTTGTCGGCGACCTCGACATTCCGCAGATCCAAAAAGAACTGACTAGCGCCTTTGCCGGCTGGACCGGCGGCGCCGCTCTCATTCGTCCCGCCAAAGCCACGCAGACCGATGCCGCCAAAGACCAGAACGTATTCATGGCCGACAAGACCAGCGTAAGCGTCGTCCTCGGCCAATCGAGCGGCCTTAAATACAACGATCCCGATTACCAAGCCCTCCGCGTCGGCACCGCCATCCTCGGCAGCGGCTTCACGGGCCGCCTCATGGCCAACGTCCGCGACAAAGAAGGCCTCACCTACGGCATCGGCTCCAGCCTCGCGCGCGACACGTTCAGCGACGGCGACTGGAAGATCACCGCCAGCTTTGCCCCCGCACTCCTCGAAAAAGGCCTCGCCTCCACCCAGCGCCAGTTGAAGGGCTGGTATGAAGCCGGCGCCACCGACATCGAAGTCGAACGCCGCAAGAGCAACCTCGTCGGCTCCTTCAAAGTCGGCCTCGCCACCACCGACGGTCTCGCCGGCGCTATGTTGAGCGCCGTCCACCGCGGCTACGATCTCAACTGGCTCGACGAATACCCCGGCAAGATCAACGCCCTCACCACCTCCGACGTAAACGCCGCGATCAAAAAATACCTCAAGCCGGAGAACATGATTTTGATCAAGGCCGGCACCGTGCCCGGCGCCCCCACTAAGTAAGGTCATTAGAGTAAAAATCGGCGGAGAGCAAAAATCTCCTCCGACTCGCTCCTCAGTGTGGCGATGCGCCACTCAATGCAGGTTCTGCAAAACCTGCAAGATGTGCATCGCCTTGGCGAAGTCGCCGGCGTCAATCGCATGAAACAAAGCCTTTTTGAGATCGTGGATCGTATCCACATCGCCGGCCCAATCGGCCGGATTCACCCTGAGATCTAGGTTCGTATGCCGCTCATATAGCGCGGCCGTTTGCCGTAGGGCCGGCACCGCGGGAGCGGGACTAATCATGGCGATATTCATGGTAACAGTCCTCCTGTTAAAGTGATATCTAGGAGCGGGAGCTCGGGGAGCTCTGAGGAAGCAGAGCCTCGCGCTAGTAGAAAATTAATAAGGTATTCAAAGGTGAAAAAAAGAGGTGATTTATCCTGGTGAACCCAGGCTCGATGAAGGCAAACGCTCACTGGGTGAGCAGACCGGCGGCGCGTGGATGTTCATAGCGGAAAAACAAGAACCAGAAGGCATATAATCACCTGCCGGTTTTTATTGGTTTAACACCCCGCATCCTACACCCAAAATACTGCAAGGGTGACGCATCTTTTGGCGGAAACCCCTCATGCCTTGCCGTACATGGCCCAATTACTGAATGAGGCCACACTAAGTGCCGAACACGCCATCCGATCGCAATCGTTTCACTTTTCACTGCAGTCCGATGACATTTGAATTACGGTTTTTAGTTAACTATGATCAATTTACATCAATTCCAGAAATTGCCTTCCTACCAACCCTTAAGGACCGGGCTTTCGCGCCGTCCACTGAATTAAATTTATCATGTGCTAAATTCCGTATTAATAGTTGATTTATTAACATGATTCATCAATATTTAATGGTTCCATGTTTAAAAATACAGTTTCTTAACGGATAATTATACATGATACCTGAAAAAAGCAAAAAGCTCTCCTCTTACATCGCCGATATGCAGGCGGGCGGGCGGCTGGTTTTTTCACGAAGGCAAGCGGAGCAGGCGCTGGGTATCTTGCGTCGCCCGTTTCTAGACATGGCCGAGCGTCTACAGAAGAAAGGCAGCCTAATCCACCCACGGAGGGGTTTCTACGTTATAGTGCCCCCTCAATTTATGAGTTGGGGATCGCCCCCTCCAGCATGGTTCATCGATGACCTGATGCATCAGGAAGCGTGCCCCTATTATGTGGGCCTGCTAAAAGCCGCTGAGCTTCATGAGGCCGCCCATCAAGCAGTGATGGAATTTCAGGTGATAACGCAGAAGCGAATGCCCAAGCTTCGGACCGGCCGCTCAGCTATCGCATTTTATTACAGTAAAAAGATAGCTGCCTTGGAAAGTGGTATCGAGGAACGAAAAACCGATACCGGTAAAATGCGCATCTCCTCGGTTGAATTAACTGCGCTCGATCTGCTGCGCTATCCGCGCGCAGCCGGCGGTCTCGATAATATCGCGACGGTGCTAGCCGACTTAGGCCCTAAGCTCGATGGGAACCGCCTAGCGCTTTTAGCTTCGGTGTTCGAGCGTTCCGTACGACAGCGTCTAGGCTACCTGCTCACGCGAGCCGGACACACGCGGACGGCCGAGATGCTTCTTCCCGGTCTGGCACCCACCCTTTGGGTTGAACTGGACCCGCTAACGGCGAACGATACTGAGTTTTCACCCGATCCCATCGACCGTGATCCGCGCTGGCGAGTAATCGTGCGACGCATGCCGGAGGCAGACACATGATCCCAAGAGCGAATCTTACCTCTTGGGGGCAGGTTGTGGCATTTAAATGTATTTTCTGCACCGAAGATTTGTCGTCGGACTATTTCCTCTCAAACTCTAAACCATGGATTCCCCTATTTCTGTTTCGGCGCCGGCACCGGTTGTCCTCATCGGCGGTGTCACGGGCGGCATCGGCTCCGCCCTCGCTCGTCGGCTCGCCGCAGCCGGCGTCTCGGTCGCTGGCTACGCACGCGACGCCGGTAAACTCGCCGCGCTCCAAGCCGAATTGCCCGGCCTACTCACCCTCACCGCCGAGGCCACCCAGCCCGCCGAGGTCGAAGCCGCCGTCGCTGCCACGGTCGCACATTTCGGCCGGCTCGATGGTTACGTGCACGCCGTGGGTTCGATTTTAATCAAAGCCGCCCACCAGACGCGCCCGGAGGAATGGCTGCGCGTCCTCGATCTCAACCTCAACTCCGCCTTCTACGGTTTACGTGCCGCGCTGGGCCCGATGCAGACCCAAAACCACGGGAGCATCATCTTCGTGAGTTCCGTCGCCGCGCAAGCCGGCTTGCCCGCGCATGAAGCCATCGCCGCCGCCAAGGCCGGGATCGACGGTCTCGTGCGCTCCGCCGCCGCCAGCTACGCGCCACGCAACATCCGCATCAACGCCGTCGCGCCGGGCCTCGTCGATACGCCGCTCGCCGCCCCGCTGCTCGCTAGCGAAGCGGCGCGTGCGTTTTCCGAAAAGATGCACCCGCTCGGGCGGATCGGCCGGCCCGAGCAAATCGCCAGCCTTATCGCTTGGTTGCTCACGCCCGATGCGGATTGGGTCACCGGCCAGATCTACTCAATCGACGGCGGCCTCGCGCACCTGCGCCCCCGGCCCAAGGTCTGAGCGCACTGCTCCTTTTTTTAATAAGCTTGAACAACCTCCGCTGGACTCGGCGAGGGTCTGGGCTCAACGTCGGCGGTACCCCACAGCGTCAATCCCCATCGCGCCCCCATGTCCTCTAACGTGAATCCCGCTTCCAGCCAACCCCTCGCTAGCCTCGATGAGTGGGAAGATTTTCTGAAAGACAAATACCCTGAGCCCGCACCGGCCCCCGCGCGCAGCAAGCCCGCCGTCGGCACCGCGCCCGACAAGCAGAAGGCAGAATTCCGCGTCTACGAAGCCGAGGCGCGGCCCACGGTGCGCGAGTTTTATCGGCTCAACCACACGCACCAGACGCACGAATTTGCCGTCGCCAAGCGCCAAGAATATCTGGGCCTCAACCGCATGACCATGGGCATCTGGGAGGCCATGGAATATCTCAACCAGCTCGTGGACGATTCCGATCCGGACACCGATCTTTCGCAGCTCCAGCATCTGCTCCAAACCGCCGAAGCCATGCGGCGCGACGGCCAACCGCGCTGGATGATCCTCACCGGCTTGATCCACGATCTTGGCAAGATTCTCTGCCTTTGGGGCGAACCACAGTGGGCGGTCGTAGGTGATACGTTTGCGACGGGTTGCGCATTCTCCGACAAAAACGTTTTTCCGCAATTCTTCGCCGCCAACCCCGACAGCCAAATCGCGCGCTTCCAGACGCCCAACGGCATCTACGAACCCGGCTGCGGCTTGGATAAAGTCATTCTCTCATGGGGCCACGACGAATACATCTATCACGTCGCGAAAGACTACCTGCCCGCCGAGGGCCTCGCGATGCTGCGCTACCATAGTTTTTATCCGTGGCACCGCGAAGGCGCGTATGACCAATTCTGCACGCCCGCCGATCGCGCGCTGATGCGGTGGGTTTTAAAATTCAACACCTACGATCTCTACACCAAGAGCCACGAAGCGCCCGACGTGAAAACGTTGAAACCCTATTACGAAGAACTCATCCGCGAGTTCTTCCCCGAGAAAGTGCGTTGGTGAGGCGCGCCCGCGCAGGCGCGGGAGCGGTAGCGGTAGCGATCCGCTCCGCGAGGTCTTGGCGCAGGACGGAAATGTATCCAGCGTTTTAACATGCACCTCGATTTCGCCACGCTCAAACGACCCGAAGCTTACGCGTGGATGACGACCACGATTCTGCCGCGGCCCATCGCTTGGGTCGCGACGCTCTCCGCCGACGGGAAAACCAACCTCGCGCCGTTTTCGTTTTTCCAAGCCATCACGGCGAATCCGCCCACGTTGATGTTTGTGCCCGTCAACCAGCGCGACGGCTCGCCGAAAGACACGTTGCGCAACCTCGAGGCCACGCGGGAATTTGTGGTGAACGTCGTGCCCTACGCGCTCGCCGAGTCGATGAACGCCTGCGCCGCGCTCTTGCCGCACGGCGAGAGCGAATTTGAGGCGTTTGGCATCGCGACCGCGCCAAGTACGCACGTGCGCCCGCCGCGCGTGGCGGCCTCGCCGGTGGCGTTCGAATGCGCGTTGCACAGCGTGGTGCACATCGGCGAAGGCGCGGGTGCGGCCAATGTCGTTTTTGGGCGCATCCTTGGGATGCACGTGGACGACGCGGTACTCGGCGCGGATGGTCTGCCCGACGCGGCGAAACTGGATCTCGTAGGCCGCCTCGGACGCGAGGATTACGCGCGCACGATGGAGCGTTTCACGATCAAGCGGCCCGATCGTTGAGCGGGCGAGCGCGACGCGGACGCAGCCCTCAGCGCAGCCAGAGGACGGGCTGGCGCACGGGCAAGTTACGGCGCACTTCTTCGATCGTGGGATCGGCGTCGAGTTTTTGCCAGAGCGCGACCCAATCGGCGCGGCCAGCGGCCAACGCACCGAAGATCAAGGCGGGTTGGCGCACGGGCCAGTTGTCCCAATACATGACGTCGGGCTTGATCGGCTCGGGCTCGGGCGCGGTGCCGGGGGCGGCAGTAGCGGGGACGGGCTTGCGGGCGGTTTTGAGCCAGGCGTTTTTATCGGCAAGAAAAGGCGCGAGGAAAGCGACGCCGCGCACGAGGCTGCGACCGTCCGGGAGTTGGAAACTCATGAGATCGTCGCCGGGCGTCGAGAGCGCGACGGCGATGGCGGTCATGACGTCGAGATTGAAGATGGAGTAGCCGTAGGGCTTGGTGCGGGCGAGTTCTTGCGGGAAACTGCCGTCGACGGCCATCTGGTTGGGCAGGTGGCTGGTAACGAGGCGCTGGCGGCATTCGGCGAGGACGGCGGTGTCGCCCACGAGCCGCGCGAAACAGGCGGCCTGGAGCGTCCAGCAGGTGCCGTGGTTGTTCTTGGCGTTACTCTCGTCGACACCGTACGGGTGCGTGCGAATCCAAGTGAGGTACTCGCGGAACCAACCCGTGATGGCGGCGTCGGCGGCAGGCGTAAGGGCCTTGGAACCGCGCAGAGCTTCGACGCCGAGGGCGACTTCGGCCAGGTGCACGGTGTCGATGACGCCGATGCTGCGGCCCGTGCTGCGGCCTTTAATCGCCTGCGAGTAAAGGAGATTGGGATTCATCTTCGTCGCCGGATCAACGAACCACGCTTGCAGGTGGCGCACGGCGGCCGCGGCGTAACGTTCCTCGTGAGAGACTTTGTAGGCGGCACTGAGAATGCCGAAGTCGCGCGCAAAACTCAGGAGCAACTGACGGTGCGCGACAAAATTATCGGGGTTGGTCAAACCGTCGCGCTGGATGTACGGCGCGTCGGGATTTTTTGGGTCTGGCCACCAATAATCCCCTTCGGAGGAAAAGTCATGCAGCCCGCCGGCGCTGCGGGGGTTGCGCGCGGTGACGAGAGTCTTGGGCTCGACGCGGACGGAAACTCCGGCGGCGGTGACGAGTCGCGGGCGCTCGGCGGTGGCGAGGTCAAACTGGGGCAAAGCAAGCAGAGCAAGGAAGGCGAGCATGGGGATAGGTGAAAATAGGCAGCGTGCGACCGGCCGCGCCGGGGGCAAGCGCGGGCGGGTTACTATCGTTAAGCGCGAGCCAAGTTCAGAGTCGGTGCAGCTCGGGTCGATCGGTCTCGACGAGGTAAGAGGCGCGGGTCGTCAAGGGGGCGCCGGGGCGCGTGACAAAGGGAACCGTACGGTAGTCTGTGCGCCAAGCTTTGGGCGTAAGTTCGCAGTGCACGTAGCCGCGTTCGGCGTTGTAGAACTTGAGAAACGGATTCTCGCTTAGCAGGTGTTCGTGGGTCTTCGGCGTAGCGGCGCCGTCACCGCCGGAGCTGATCGAGGTGCCGACAAACTCGGTGCCGACGCGCCTGGAATCGAGTTGGTCAAAATCGGCGATCAGTTCATTGGCCCAATTGGAGTGAATATCACCCGTGATCACGACCGGGTTTTTGATTCGCTTTTCGTGGAAATGCCGGAGCACACGGCGGCGCTCAAATTCGTAGCCCGGCCACTGGTCCATACTATATTTCACTTCGGGGCCACCGGCCCTGTCCACGCGCGCCATCATCACTTGTTGCGCAAGCACGTTCCAGTGAGCCGGGGAGCGTTCAAGTCCGCTAAAAAGCCAGTCGCGCTGACGCTCGCCCATGAGCGTACCTTGGGGATCGAGCAGCACAGGCGACGGAGCTTTGTTGCCATCGCCGAGCGGCTGGGGCGTACGGTATTGCCGCGTGTCGAGGACATGAAATTGGGCGAGTCGGCCAAAGCTGAGGCCCCGATAGAGCAGCATATCTGGGCCGCTCGGCAAAGCCGAGCGCCGCAGCGGCATGTGCTCAAAATAAGCCTGATAGGCGGCCGCGCGACGCCGGAGGAAATCGGCCCGTTTCGCTGGTTTTTCAGGGTGGTCGGCGGCGTAGTTGTTCGCCACCTCATGGTCGTCCCACGTCATGATCCACGGCGCCATAGCGTGCGCGGCTTGCAAGTGCGGATCGGTTTTGTAGAGCGCGTAGCGCAGCCGATAATCATCGAGCGCCAAGCACTCGAGCCCGAGGTGGCGACGCACGCGGTCGGCTACAGCAGGGCCCTCATAAATGTAGTCGCCGAGGTGAACCACGAGATCGACGTCCTCCTGCGCTAGATGTTGGTAAGCGGTATAGTAGCCGGTCTCGTAATGTTGACAGGAAACAAACGCGAAGCGCAGCCGCTCGGGCAACGCTTCTGGCGGGGGCGCGGTGCGCGTGCGCCCCTTGGGGCTAACTTCAGCCCCGACCTTAAATTGATACCAATACCAACGGTCCGGCCACAGCCCCGTCACCTCGACGTGCACCGCGTGCGACCAATCAGCCCGGGCGGTCGCCGTGCCGGACTGCACGACGCGCGACATCCCCTCATCCTCAGCAATCTGCCAAGAGACTTCCACCGACTCCGCCCCCATCCCGCCACCCACTTCAAGCGGGCGCGGGGCCAGACGCGTCCACAGCACCACCCCATCCGGCAACGGGTCGCCTGAGGCCACCCCCAACGAGAAAGGATAACCCGAGAACACGGCCTTCGTCGCCACTGCACCCCGTGCCCGCGTGGAAAGCAGAGCCGCAGCGGCAAATGAGGCCCCGCCCGCCAAAAACGAACGACGGCTAAGATGTTGAGCACCGGGCAAGGGGTAAAGCGGAGGGGTCATATTGAGCTAGTAAGTGATGACCCATAGCTAAAACCTGCTAGGCCCCAAACTCGACCCCATTCCGCCCTCTTTTGGAAACAATTTAGTGACGGTTTTCCCGCTGGCCTCGGTTGCCGCGGAGCGGATTTTCAGCCGGTGCGCTTTCCCGCTTGCCGCGCGTTTCGGCCCGCTCAACCCTCGCCGAAATCTACGCTCATGCCCAAACGCCCTGATCTGAAATCCATCCTCATCATTGGTGCCGGTCCGATCGTCATCGGTCAGGCGTGCGAATTCGACTACTCCGGCACCCAAGCCTGCAAAGCCCTGCGCGAGGAAGGCTACCGCGTCATCCTCGTGAACTCCAATCCGGCCACAATCATGACCGATCCGGAGTTCGCCGACGTCACCTACATCGAGCCGTTGAATCTCGAGATGCTCGAGAAGATCATCGCCACCGAACGCCCGTCCGCGCTCCTCCCCACCCTCGGTGGTCAGACCGCGCTCAACCTTTCGATGGAGCTCAACAAGGCCGGTATCCTCACCAAATACGGCGTGGAAATGATCGGCGCTAAGCCCGACGCCATCAACAAAGGCGAAGACCGCGAGCTCTTCAAACAATGCATGATCAAGATCGGCCTCGATGTCGCGAAATCGCGCACCGTGAAGTCGATGGCCGAAGCCCGCGACGCGGCGGACTTTCTCGGGGCATTTCCTCTTATCATCCGTCCCTCCTTCACCCTCGGCGGCAGCGGCGGCGGTATCGCTTACAATAAGGAAGAATTCGAAGGTATCTGCGCCAACGGACTCGATCTCTCGCCCGTCCACGAAGTGCTCGTCGAAGAATGTCTCCTTGGCTGGAAAGAGTACGAGATGGAGGTCATGCGCGACCATAAGGACCAATGCGTGGTCATCTGCTCCATCGAGAATTTCGACCCGATGGGCGTCCACACAGGCGATTCCATCACCGTCGCCCCGGCGATGACGCTCACCGACAAGGAATACCAGGTGATGCGCGACGCCTCGTTCGCTGTCATCCGCGAGATCGGCGTCGAGACCGGCGGTTCCAACATTCAGTTCTCTGTCGATCCCGTGACCGGCCGGATGGTCGTCATCGAGATGAACCCGCGCGTCTCGCGCTCTTCAGCGCTCGCTTCGAAGGCTACCGGTTTTCCCATCGCCAAGATCGCCGCCAAACTCGCCGTGGGCTACACGCTCGACGAGTTGCGCAACGACATCACGCGCGTCACACCCGCCAGCTTCGAACCCACGATCGACTACGTCGTCACGAAGATCCCGCGTTTCACCTTCGAGAAATTCCTCGGGGCCGACACCACGCTCACCTCCGCGATGAAATCGGTCGGCGAGGCCATGGCCATCGGCCGCACATTCAAGGAATCGATGCAGAAATGTCTGCGCTCGCTCGAGGTCGGCTCCCGCGGTTTCGGCGGCGGCGGCAAATTCGGCGGCGACGAGATTCTCGACGAAAAAATCATCAACGCAAAACTCGGCACGCCGAACTCTGAGCGCGTGTTTTACCTGCGCCACGCCTTCCGCGCTGGCTACAGCGTCGAGCGTATTTTCGAGCTCACCAAGATCGACCCGTGGTTCCTGCATCAGCTCCGCGAGATCCACGAGATGGAGCAGGACCTGTCCACTAAGACGCTCAAAACGATCGACGTCACCACGCTGCGCCGCGCGAAACAATTTGGTTTCTGCGACGCGCAGCTCGCCCACATCTTCAAGTCCGACCTCAACGCCGTCCGCGCCCATCGCAAACAAGCGGGGGTCAACACGACCTACCGGCTCGTCGACACCTGCGCAGCCGAGTTCGAGGCCTTTACGCCGTACTACTACTCGAGCTACGGCGACGAAAACGAAATCCTCCCACCGAGCGGCAAGAAGAAGATCATGATTCTCGGCGGCGGCCCCAACCGCATTGGCCAAGGCATCGAGTTTGATTACTGCTGCGTCCACGCTAGCTTCGCCCTCCGCGAAATCGGCTACGAGAGCGTGATGGTGAACTCCAATCCGGAAACCGTCTCCACCGACTACGACACCAGCGACCGCCTCTATTTCGAACCGCTCACGCTCGAAGACGTGCTCGAGATCTACACCCAGGAAAAGTGCGATGGCGTAATCGTCCAATTCGGCGGCCAGACCCCGCTCAATCTTGCCACCGCCCTTAAGGCCAACGGCGTGAACGTCATCGGTACTTCGCCCGAGAGTATCGAGCTCGCCGAGGACCGGAAAAAGTTCTCCGCCATTCTCGACGCCACCGGTTTAAAGTCACCCGCCAATCGTACCGCGATGAACGAGGGTGACGCGCTCAAAGCCGCCAAAGAAGTCGGCTTCCCGGTCCTCCTCCGTCCGTCCTTCGTGCTCGGCGGCCGTGGCATGTTTGTCGTCTACAGCGAGGAAGAATTCAAAGCCGTCGTCCGCCAGGCGTTCGACGTGATGCCGGATAAACCGGTGCTGATCGACAAATTCCTCGAAGACGCGATCGAGCTCGACGTGGACTGCATCAGCGACGGCGAGACGAGCGTCGTCGGCGGCATGCTCGAGCACATCGAGTTCGCCGGCGTGCACTCCGGCGACGCCGCCATGGTGATGCCCCCGCACACCCTGAACGCCGCGATGCTCAACACCGTCCGCACCGCCACCTACGCGCTCGCGAAAGCGCTCAAGGTCGTCGGTCTCATGAACGTCCAGTTCGCCATCAAGGACAACGAACTCTACGTTCTCGAAGTGAACCCCCGCGCCTCGCGCACCGTGCCGTTTGTCGCCAAAGCCATCGGCGTGCCGCTCGCGAAACTCGCCGCCAAGGTCATGACCGGCGCCAAGCTAAAAGACCTCGGCTTCACCCGCGAACAGACGCCCAAACACTGGTGCGTCAAAGAAGCCGTATTCCCCTTCGTTCGCTTCCCCGGCGCCACCATCGCCCTCGGGCCCGAAATGCGCTCCACCGGTGAAGTCATGGGGATCGACGCCGACCTCGGTGTCGCCTTCGCCAAGGCGCAAGCCGCCGCCAAACCCGGCCTGCCGACCAAGGGCAACGTGTTCCTCAGTGTGAAAGACGCCGACAAACCCCGCGCCACTGCCCTCGCGCGCGCCCTCGTCGAACTCGGTTTCACGATCCACTCGACCAGCGGCACCGCCAAAACGCTCGCCGACAACGGCGTGCCCGTGAAACGCATTTCCAAGATCGCCGAAGGTCGCCCCAACGCCGTCGACATGTTGAAGAACGGTCAGATCCAACTGGTGATCAACACGCCCGCTGGCATGATTCCACGTCAGGATGAAAACAAAATCCGCGCCGCCGCCTACGCTCACGGTGTGTGTTTGATGACGACGATCACCGGTGCCTTCGCCGCCGTCGAAGGCATCCGCGCCCTCCGCGACAAGCCCGTCGGCGTGAAGCCGATCCAGCACTACCGCGGCAACGTCAACCTCGTCTAAAGCCCCATGACCACGCCCGCGACTCTCGTCGCTCTGCTTCACGGACCCGATCAACCCGGCCTCGTGGCGCGGGTCTCCGGTTGGATCTTCGAGCGCGGCGGCAACATCCTCCACGCGGATCAACACCGCGACATGGAGTCGGGCGTGTTCTTCCAACGCGTCGAGTGGGTTCCCGCTCAAGGCGCCGCCTCCGCCGACTCCGCCGCGTTCCACACCTTCGCTGCGTCGCTCGGCATGAACGCCCGCGTCGCCGCCTCCGCGCAGCGCCCGCGCGTGGCAGTTTTCGTCTCCAAATTCGACCACTGTTTCCACGATCTGGTTCTGCGGTGGCGCGCCGGTGAATTCGCCTGCGATTTGGTCGCGGTCATCTCCAACCACGCCGATCTCGCCCCCGCCGCCGCGGCCTACGGCCTGCCGTTTCACGTCATCCCCGTGACCGCCGCCGACAAACCGGCCGCTGAGGCCCGACAACTGGCGTTGCTCCGCGAGCTGCGCGTCGATCTGGTGATCATGGCGCGCTACATGCAGGTGCTCTCGGCGGATTTTCTATCGGGCTGCGGTTGTCCGGTGATCAACATCCACCATTCGTTTCTGCCCGCCTTCGCTGGCGGCAAGCCGTACCATCAAGCCGCCGCGCGCGGCGTGAAACTCATTGGCGCCACCGCGCACTACGCGACCGCCATCCTCGACGACGGCCCGATCATCCAGCAAGACGTCGCGCGTGTGACGCACCGGCACGATGTCGAAGATTTGATCCGCAAGGGCCGCGATCTCGAAAAATCCGTCCTTGCCCAAGCTGTCCGTTGGCATCTCGAAAATCGTGTCCTCGTCTACGGTCACAAAACCGTCGTCTTCGACTGAGATTTTTTCACGCGCCATGCTCGCGATCCGCATCCACGCCACCGGCGGACCAGAAGCGCTCCGGGTCGATGACATCCCCGTGCCCGCGCCCGCCGCTGGCGAGGTGCGCATCCAAGTCGAGGCCGCCGGCCTCAACTTCATCGACACGTACCAACGCAGCGGACTGTACGCGGTGCCCTTGCCCTTCACGCTTGGCGCGGAAATCGCCGGCATCGTGTCGGCCGTCGGTGCGGGTGTGACGGAATTTACCCCCGGTGATCGCGTCGCCACCGCCAAAGCCAGCGGCGGCTACGCGGCCGAAGCTCTCGCGCCCGCCGCCCATGTCGTGAAAATCCCCGCCGGCGTGACGACGTCCACCGCCGCCGCGCTCATGTTACAGGGGCTCACGGCGCACTACCTGGTCACCGATACGTTTGCGCTAAAACCAGGCGACTCCGCGCTCATCCACGCGGCCGCAGGCGGCGTCGGTTTGCTGCTCGTGCAACTCGCCAAGCGCCGCGGCGCCCGCGTGATCGCGACCGTCGGCACCGAGGAAAAAGTGGCCCTCGCCCGCGCGGCCGGCGCCGATGAAGTCGTCGTTTACACGCGCGATCCGTTTACGACCGCCGCGCGAAATTTTACGGATGGTCGCGGGGTGGACGTCGTGTACGACGCGGTCGGCAAAGACACGTTTACCGGCAGCATCGACAGCCTGCGGCCGCGCGGGATGTTGGTCTCGTTCGGCAACGCCAGCGGACCCGTGCCGCCCTTCGCGCCGCTGCTCTTGGCACAGAAAGGCTCCTTGTTTTTCACGCGGCCCACGCTCGTGCATTATACGCAAACCACCGCCGAGCTCCGAGCCCGCACCGACGATTTATTTGGCGCCGTGCTGGCGGGCACGTTGCAGGTGCGGATCGGGGCGACGTTTAAGCTCACCGCCGCCGCCGAGGCGCACCGCGCGCTCGAGAGCCGCGGCACGACCGGCAAAGTCCTGCTCGTACCCTAGGCCGCATAACTTTTTAGAAGTCGCTGACCTTGCAACACCGCCTGGCACGCCGCCACCCTTACCGGGCGCGTCGATTCCGTGGCCGAGCACGCCCGCCTGTCCGGCGAATTATCCGTTCTCCGCGCCACCGCCGCCAAAGCTCGCCAGCTTAACCGCCGCGTGGAGCTAAACCTCGCCATCCGCGACCTAGAAACCCGCCAGCGCACCCTTGCGGATAATCTTTAAGAAAACCCTACTTAAGGTTGACGACACATTGACGATAGATTGACTGCCAGTGAATACCAATCCACATGAGCCACACCCTTGAATCCACTGCTCAGGTGCTCATCGAGCCTGCGCTTGATTTGCACGCCGGTGCGCCGTTCAGACGTCAACCGCGCGCTCACAGCGACTTCAGTCGCTTTACCTTCCTGATCAACCATCACCACCGCACCGGTCAGCTTACTCGCTTGCTTGCGTCCGCACCCGCACCCACCGGCGATGATCCCACGGTAACCGTCGTGAAAGTGGATACAGCCGAGCAGCCCGCCCGCCTCCGTAACCGACTGCACTCGCTCAAGGCGCGATTTGGCGACCTCATAGTCGTGATAAATTCCACACAGTTTAATCGCCCCGACATTCGTTCCATTGTCACCGCCGAGGAGGGCGTCGAGGTGCTCATCGAGGAGGTAAATAATTTCCAGCCCGACCAGCTGCGTCCGTGGCTCGCTCACCTTGTTATGGCACGCATTGCCGCCAGGCAGGCGCGGCCCGTTCTGGCAACAGCACCCGTCGCCGCACTTCCTCCCCCGGCCGATCCCCTCGATCTCAGCGCCCGTCTCCGCGATCCCGCCAACGGCCGTCTCGATGCCAAGGCCATTGCCACCCTGCTTGGGATTCCGCTCACCGACCTCGCCCGCCTTTGCGGAGTGTCCAAGCAAAACCTTAGCCAGAACCCCACCAGCGCCGGTATACAGGCCGCCCTTCAGACCTTCGACGAGATTGCCCAGGTCCTTCTGTGGTGTGGCGGCAGCGAGGCCAAGCTCCGCGCCTGGCTCAATCGCCCCAATCGCGACTTCCCCGAGGTGGACGGCAGGAAACCCTCGCCGCTCGATCTCATCCTTCGCGGCCACGCCGAACTCGTCGCACAGAAGGTGCATAATCTCCGCACCGGCCAGCCCTCCTGATGCCTACCGCACCGCGATTTCAAGCCGAGCTGGCTGCGTGCCCCGTCGCTCCATTCGCGGCCAGATGCTTCCGCGTGGTCGAGCTCGAGGCTTACGCCAAGGCCCCCACGCCCACGCTGCTCTTCGACCTCGGCCCCAAGATCGCCAAGGGCGGTCAGCGCTTTAGCCCGCCCAACGATCATCGCGCGCTCTACGTGAGCACCGAGCTGATCACCGCCGGATCGGAGTTCTCCGGCGGTCGGTCTAAGTGGGAGGCGGGCGACTGCGCCAAACACGTCACCTTCGATATGGCCGTCGCGCTGGAATCAGTCCTCGATCTCACCTCCGCTCCGGTTCGCCGCATCCTCCACACCCTCTAAAAAAGAGCTGCTTTCAAATTGGGAAGGCTTCGCCGTCCTCAACGGCGGGCGCTTCCCGCCTACATGGACGCTGGGCCAGGCCGCCTTTGCATCCGGTCGTTTCGATGGCATCCGCTTCCCCTCCAATCGTAATCCGTCCGGCACCTGCCTCTTGATTTTCACCGAGCGCCTCGTCGCCGGCCGCACCCATGTGGTCATCAATCGACAGGATGGCTCGCTCTGGGAACGCCTGCCCTAATAAATAAACCGCCTAAACCCGAGACCCGCGGGGATTGAGCCGGGTGATTTCCTGCATTTACACCGTCAGAGGCATTTGCTCTTGTCCCCGGTTTACACGATACCAACACACGCGCCATGACCACCCCCGCCAGCCCTGCCCAGCCCACTCCTTCCGGTGATGACCGCAACCTCGTCGCGGTGGACGCGACCTACATTGCGCCGTCCTTTGAAGAGAAATTGCACGCGTTCTGGAAGAAAAACGGTACCGTCGTCATCGTGCTCTGCGTGCTCGTGCTCGTCGGCATCGTGGCTAAAGGCGGCTGGGATTACCTCGCCGCGCAAAAAGAAGTCGAAGTCCAAAAAGACTACGCCGCCGCCACCACGCCGGAAAAACTCAAGTCCTTCGCCACCGCCCACGCCGATCACATCTTGGGCACCCTCGCCCAACTGCGCCTGACCGACGACGCCTACGCCGCCGGCAAAGCCGCCGAAGCCGTCACCGGCTACGAAACCGTTGCCGCCAAACTCAAGACCGGCCCGATCTTCGCTCGCGCCCAACTCGGCCTCGCGATGGCCAAGATCGCCGCCGGCAAAACCGCCGAGGGCGAAATCGCCTTGAAATCCCTCGCCGGCGAAGCCGCCCAACTCAAAGGCATCCGCGCCGAAGCCTCCTATCACCTCGCCAGCCTCGCCGCCGAAGCCGGTCGCGCCGACGACGTGAAGAAATATTCCGAACAGGTCGCTCAGATCGATCCCTCCAGCCCCTGGACACAACGCGCCATGACCCTCCGCGCCAGTCTGCCCGTCGCTCCTGCGGCGGCCGCGCCTCAAGCCGAAGCTCCCGCGGCCGGTGGTGTGCAGATCAAATTACCCGGCAAATAAGCCGTTTCCCTTCTAAGCGCCGGGCTTGATGGTAAATGCCATGAGCCCGGCGTTTTGCTGTCCAAACCACGTGGTCCGTTGCTTTAGAATCGAGGGCGCAAGCTTCGATTAGGGAAAAGTGGTCGGGGCGATAGGATTCGAACCTACGACCTCCTGGTCCCAAACCAGGCGCTCTACCAGGCTAAGCTACACCCCGATGCACGCCGCACAGCACGCGCCTTCAACCAACGTGTCAAGCCCGCCGCCTAGATATCGCGCCGCATCTTCAGGTTTCTTAATAATCTCTGCTTGCCTCGCCCCGCGATTGGCTCTCATCTCAGAACTTAACTTCATCACCATGGATACCATTTCTCGCGAAAATAACAGCATGTTGCCGGTCGGCGGCATCATTGTGGGCGTCGTTGCGCTCCTGCTCGGTGGCTACGCCGCCATGAGCCTCTCGAAGGTCAATAAGACCCTCGCCGCTCACGAAGAAAAGGTCGCCAAGGTTGACGCGATCGAGGGCCAAGTCGCTTCGGCCGCCGCCGCTGCCGACAAAGCTTCCAAAGAACTCGTCGGGCTGACCCGCTCGACGCAAGACGCCTTCAACCAAGTCGGTGGCGAGCTCGCCAAACAGAGCGCCGCGATCACCAAGCTGGAAGAATCCGCCAAGAAGCCCGCCGCGGCCGCGGGCAAAAAAGGCAGCGGCGAACCCGCCGTCGCCGGTCCAGGTGAATACGTCGTCAAAGCGGGCGACACCGGCACCAAGATCGCCAGATCCAACGGCGTAAATCATGCCGACTTACTCAGCGTCAACCCCGGTGTGAACTGGAGCAAGTTGAAGGTCGGCGACAAAGTGAAACTCCCGAAGAAGTAATTTTTTCGGAGAATTTCCTCCTCCTTTTAAAACCTCCTCGTCCTCTGCGGCGCGGAGGTTTTTTCTTTTACCTATGAGTACATCGTCCACGCCGGGGTCACCGGCCCGCTGGGAGCATCTAGGGCAAAGCACCCTGGCGACAACGCGCGTGCTTGACCTGCGCAGCGTGCGGCTGCGCCACCCGCAACGCGCGGTGGAACGCGATTTTGTCGTCATCGCATCGGCGGATTGGTGTAATGTCATCGCGATTACACCCGACGGAAAGCTCGTGCTCGTGCGCCAATTTCGTTTTGGGATCGAGGAGTTTTCCCTTGAGATCCCCGGCGGCATCATCGATCCGGGCGAAGATCCTGTGACGGCGGCGATGCGCGAATTGCGCGAAGAAACCGGCTATACGGGAACGAGTGCGCGATTGCTGGCGAGCGTGCACCCCAACCCCGCCATCCAAAACAATCGCTGCCACCTCGTGCTCGTTGAAAACGCCACGTTGAGCGGCGTGTCGGAATGGGATCACGACGAGGAAATCGAAGTCGTGACGGCGCCAGTGGACGAGGTCCTCGGCTGGGCGCGCGCGGGCAAAATCACCCACAGCTTGGTTGTCTGCGGGCTCATGCATTTCGAGCCGATCTGGCGCGAACGCACCGGGCGAGGCGTTTGACTTAGCAGAAGGGCGCATCTTTCTTTAACGGTAATCCTTACGATGCCTGCGCCCGCCTTCGCCAACCACCCTGACGTCCTAGACGCGACTACGTCCGTCGTGATTCCAGCTGCGTTGGAGCAGGAAGTGCGAAAAATCTACGAGCGCAGTCCGCTCTACAGTCGGCGTTTTCCGCTGCATAAGGATCCGTTGCAGTGGTCGTGTTTTCAGGAAATCCCGGCGTTGTCTAAAAAAGACATCGTGGAAAACGGGCATCAGGCGTTCTTCGCTGATTACCGCGTGATCGAGCGCGGCCTCGCCGACAAGAGCTACGAATACGAAAGCACTTCCGGCACGACGAGCGGCCCCATGACGGTGATCATGGAAGAAGGCTGGTGGAATAAGCAGACGGATCGCGCCTATTTGGCGTCGCCGATTTTGCGGCAATTCGTCGGGCGCTATTATCGCAAGTGCGTCCTCGCGCCGATCGGTTGCTCAAGCAATCTCTGCCCGTACGAGGATCACCCGTTTCCACACCGCTATTTTGACGGCACGGTTTACCTGAACCTCACGAGTGATCCGTTTGTCTTTCCCGAGAGCGAATGGGATCGGATCGTGCGCGAGTTGCAGGCCACGCAGCCCGAGGTGATCGAGGGCGAGCCGGTTTATCTCGCGCTACTCGCGCGCGCCGCCCAACGCCGGGGCGTGACGGTGCCGAGCGTGCGCGCGGTGATTTTGACTTACGGCAAAGCCAGCCTACAACACAGTCGGCGCATCGCGGAAGTGTTTCCCGCGCCGCAAGTCGATCTGTACGGCTCGACGGAGGCCGGGTATCTTTTTGTGGGCGAAGCGTTCCAAGATAACCTCCAAGCAATCGACGCGAATGCGTTCATCGAGCTGGTGCCATGGCGCGCGGAATTGAGCGACGTCGCTCAAATCTACGTGACCACACGTGAGCGCGAGGCGATGCCGTTATTGCGTTACCACACCGGCGACATCGTGCAACGGCGAGCCACGGGGTTCCGCATTCTCGGCCGCGAGGGCAGCATTTATTTCCGACCCGATGGCTCGCTGGTGGCCGCCAGCGATGTAGACGAGGCGTTACCGGTAGCGTTTCGTTGCTGGCATTACACGTTGATCCAGACGGGAGAGTTGCGTTGGGATTTTCACTACGTGGCTGACGAAACGGCCGATCATGGCGCAGTGGAAAGCGCTCTCGCCCAACTGCTCGGCTCGGGCGTGCGCGTGAATGCCTTTCGCCGCAAGTTCATCGCACCAGCCGCCAGCGGGAAGTTCGCCCTCCTCAAGCCGCTCGCCAAATAACCAGACGGAGTCGTTCTCCGGGCGCTGCGGTCACTTCTGAAAAAGGTAAGGCCCACTAATAAGCAGACAGGTTCATTCCGCCCTCTTTACAAAGCAGCGATGCTGGGGAATCATAATGACAGCAGTATTTATCTAACCCGCGCTTTTTCGATGAACCTTGTTGGCAACCTCTTCGGCTCTTCCATCGGCCGCAAAATCCTGATGGCCGTTACGGGCCTCGCGCTCATCGGCTTTGTCATCGGCCACCTCGTGGGCAACCTCCAGGTGTTTTCGCACCCCGACAAGCTCAACGGCTACGCCCACTTTCTGCAATCGCTCGGGCCCGCCCTGTGGGTCGCTCGAATCGGCCTGTTAGTCTGCGTCGGCATCCATATCTGGGCCGCTACGGTCCTCACTCTCGAAAGCAAACGTGCCCGCGGCGGCCAAGCCTACGGCGTGAAAACCTGGATCCAAGCCACCCTCGCCTCGCGCTACATGCGCTGGACCGGCTACGTGGTGCTGGCGTTTATCATTTATCACCTCGCTCACTTCACGCTCGGGACCGCCCAAGGCGCTACTTTTAAAGCCGCCCTTCCCGCCTACAAGATGGCGCACGATTACCAGGTCCTCGGCTTCACGGTCGTCCCCGCCGGTACCGCAGTCCTCGATGTGTACCGCATGGTCATCCTCGGTTTTCAACCGCCGCTCGTCGCGAGTTTCTACCTTCTCGCCGTCGGCTTGCTCTCGCTGCACTTACTCCACGGCATGGATAGTCTCTTCCAGACGCTGGGCTGGCGTAATTCCCGTTGGTCTAAATCCCTCCGCACCGTCGTCATCATCGCGTGTCTCGCCTACTTCGCGGGCAACGCCGCGATTCCCGGCGCCGTGCTGACCGGTAAACTCTCCCTGGAATCCGCCGCCAAGTCCGCCCCCGCCGCGCACCACTAAAACCCACGAACTTCGATCAACGCCATGGCCACCCTCGACTCCAAAATCCCGTCCGGCCCGCTCGCTGAAAAATGGCGCAAGCACAAGACGGAGATCAAACTCGTCAACCCCGCCAACAAGCGCAAATACGAGGTCATCGTCGTCGGCGCCGGCCTCGCCGGCTCTTCCGCCGCCTCCAGCCTCGCCGACCTCGGCTACAAGGTAAAATGCTTCGTGTTTCACGATAGCCCGCGCCGCGCCCACTCCATCGCGGCCCAAGGCGGCATCAACGCCGCCAAGAATTACCAGAACGACGGCGACAGCGTGCACCGCCTGTTCTACGACACCCTCAAAGGCGGCGACTACCGCGCCCGCGAAGCCAACGTCCACCGCCTCGCCGAAGTCTCCGTCAACATCATCGACCAGTGCGTCGCGCAAGGCGTCCCCTTCGCCCGCGAATACGGCGGGCTCCTCGCCAACCGCTCCTTCGGCGGCGCCCAAGTCTCCCGCACCTTCTACGCGCGCGGCCAGACCGGCCAACAACTTCTCCTCGGCGCTTACTCCGCCCTCTCCCGTATGGTCGGCGCTGGCGCGGTCGATCTGCACACCAACTCCGAGATGCTCGATCTCGTCGTCGTCGGCGGCCAGGCCAAGGGCGTCATCATCCGCAACCTTGTCACCGGCGAGATCAGCCGCCACTCCGCCGATGCCGTCATCCTCGCCACCGGCGGTTACGGCAACGTCTTCAACCTTTCCACCTACGCGCGCGGCTCCAACACCACCGCCATCTGGCGCGCCTACAAACGTGGCGCTTGCATGGCCAACCCGTGCTATACCCAGATTCATCCGACCTGCATCCCCGTGAGCGGCGACTACCAGTCGAAACTCACCCTGATGTCCGAGTCCCTCCGCAACGACGGCCGCATCTGGGCCCCGAAGAAAGCCGGCGACACCCGAGCCCCCGCCGCCATCCCCGAGAGCGAACGCGATTACTACCTCGAGCGCCTCTACCCGAGCTTCGGCAACCTCGCCCCGCGCGACATCGCCTCCCGCGCCGCCAAACGCATCTGCGACGAAGGCCGCGGCGTTGGCTCCACCGGCCTCGGCGTTTACCTCGATTTCGCCGACGCCATCCATCGCCTCGGCGAACCGGCCGTCCGCGAACGCTACGGCAACCTCTTCGACATCTACCACGAGATCACCGCTGAAAGCGCCTACAAGGCCCCGATGCGCATTTACCCCGCCGTCCACTACACCATGGGCGGCCTCTGGGTGGATTATAATCTCATGTCCAATATCCCGGGCCTCTTTGTGCTCGGTGAGGCCAACTTCTCCGACCACGGCGCCAACCGCCTCGGCGCCTCTGCCCTCATGCAAGGCCTCGCCGACGGCTACTTCGTGATTCCTTACACCATCGGCGACTACCTCGCCGGCCAGAAACCCGGCTCGCGCCCCGCCTCCGATGCCCCGGAATTCCAACAAGCCGAAGCCGATGTCCGCGGCCAAACCACGCGTTTCCTCGCCACCAAGGGCAATCTACCCGTCAGCCACTTCCACAAAAAACTCGGCAAAATCATGTGGGACCGCTGCGGCATGGCGCGCACCAAAGCCGGCCTCGAGGCCGCGCTCCAAGAAATTCCCGCCCTGCGCGAGGAATTCAACGCCTCCGTCAACGTCCCCGGCTCCGCCGACACCCTCAATCAGTCCCTCGAAAAAGCCGGCCGCGTCGCTGACTTCCTCGATCTCGGCGAACTCATGTGCCGCGACGCCCTCACCCGCGAGGAAAGCTGCGGCGGCCACTTCCGCGAAGAGCACCAATTTGCCGACGGCGAGTGCAAACGCGACGACGAGAAATTTGGCCACGTTGCCGCCTGGGAATACCAAGGCGAGGGTAAGACCCCCGTGCGCAACACCGAAGCGCTCAACTACGAGTTCACCAAGATGAGCCTCCGTAACTACAAGTAACCCTCTTACCCGTTCCCCGCCATGGTCGCTGCATCCACTCTCAAAACTTTCTCCGTTACTCTCCGCGTCTGGCGCCAGGCCGGCCCCGCCGCCACCGGTGCCTTCGTCGATTATCCCGCGAAAGACATCAGCCCGGACATGTCCTTCCTCGAGATGCTCGACGTCGTAAACGACGAGCTCAGCGCCCAAGGCATCGAACCGATCGCCTTCGCCCACGACTGCCGCGAAGGCATCTGCGGCACCTGCTCCTGCACCATCAACGGCAAACCCCACGGTCCCGGCAAAGGCGTCGCCACCTGCCAGACCTACATGCGCTCCTTTAGCGACGCTGACACCATCGTCGTCGAGCCCTTCCGTGCCCGCGCCTTCCCCGTCGTTAAGGACCTCGTCACCGACCGCTCCGCCTTCGACAAGATCCAACAATCCGGCGGCTTCATCACCGCCCGCGCGGGTTCCGCACCCGACGCCAACGCCCTGCCTATTCCCAAAGGCGACGCCGATCTCGCGATGGACGCCGCGCAATGCATCGGTTGTGGCGCCTGCGTCGCCGCCTGCAAAAACGCCAGCGCGATGCTCTTCGTCTCCGCCAAAGTCGGCCACCTCGGGCTCTTGCCCCAAGGCCAGGCCGAGCGCGACCGCCGCGTCCTCGCCATGGTCAACACCATGGACACGCTCGGCTTCGGTAGCTGCACCAACCAATACGAATGCAGCGCCGCGTGTCCGAAACTCATCTCGCACGATTTCATCGCGCGCATGAACCGCGATTACCTCACTGCCAGCCTGCGCTCGGCCTTCAAACCCGCCCCCGCCAACACCGGCGGCGGCGCCGCTTAAGCCGCCCGCTGCACCGCGACGACGCCACTCCGGCCGTCGATCTCGCCCAGCACTTGGTCGCGCGTCGGAATCGCCGCGCGATCCTTCAAGAGCGTGTTCGCGTAGTCGTCCATCCGCACAAACTCGACGCCCGCCTCACGACAACGCGCGAGCAGTTCCTGAAAAAGTTTCCGCCGCCCCATTCCTTCGATCTCGGCGTGGAGCGTGAACACATTCACGTGCTCCGCGCTCAATAACCCGAGGTAGTGATCCACGATCTTCTCATCCGGGTACTCGGGCCGGCCCATCAATTCATCGAACGTCGGTAAGGTGCTCGGGATTTCCAGCGTCTTGAAAACCTGGCCGTCAACGCGCGGGAAAAACGGCGCCCCGCCGCGCGCATCGCTCGCGTAAAGTAAGCCCGCCTCATCGTACACCGCGCGACTCCGCGCGTTACTCTGCCAGCCCGGCGCTCCCGCCGTCTGCGCCTCGGCCCCGAAGATCCGCAAAAACTCTGCCCGTGCCGCCTCAAATTCCGCGCGCACGCCGGCGAGCGGCATCGTCTGCACATAATCCTGCCAGCGGTAATGATTGAAACAATGAATCCCGACCTCAAACCCCGCGTCGCGCACCGCGCGCATCACGCCAGCGTTACGCCGACCAATATGCGGCGCAGGTAACAAGGTCCCGTTGAGTAATGTGCGCACGCCGTAAATTTGCACGACGCTCGTGCGCGAAACTTTTTGGAAAAATCCCGGCCGCAACACACGCGTGATCGCACGCCCGGTCTGATCCGGCCCGAGCGAAAACAAAAACGCCGCGGGCGCACCGACCGCCTGCAAATCGGCCACGAGGTTCGGAACGCCTTCGCGCGTACCGCGATCGGTATCGACATCCACCTTGAGTGCGAGACGGACAGACATGGTTAAAAGGTAGGGCAGGACCACTGGGCCCGCCAAAAAATTAAAGGGTAGCGCAGCGCAGCCAGCGGGCGCGCCACGCCATGTCGGAGTTTACTCGAGCTGATAATCTTTGTGCGCGAGGTGGTAATCGAGCGTGAGCTTGATCGCCTTCTTGAGGCCGACCTTAGGGCTCCAGCCGAGACGCTTCTTCGCGTTAGCGATCGAGGGCACGCGTTTCTGGATGTCTTGGTAATATTTTCCAAAATATTTACCCGAGGGCACGATCACGGTCTTGGCCGCCTTCACGTGCGCGGCGTAGTCGGGATAATCCTTGAACGCTGTGATGATGTGCTTCGCCAAGTCGGCCACGCTCACGTCGTTTCTGGGATTGCCGATGTTAAAAATCTGGCGCGAGGCGCAGCCATTTTTGTTTTCGATGATGCGAAGGAGCGCGTCGACGCCATCGTCAATAAACGTGAAGGAGCGGCTTTGTTTGCCGCCGTCGACGAGTTGGAGCGGTTTCTTGAAAATGACGTTGGAGATGAACTGCGTGAAAAGGCGCGAGCTGCCTTCCTTAGGCTCCATGACGTCGTCGAGTTGCGGCCCAATCCAGTTAAACGGACGGAAGAGCGTGTAATCGACATTGTCGCGCACGCCGTAGGCGTAAATGACGCGGTCGAGCAATTGCTTCGAGCACGCGTAAATCCAGCGCTGACGCTCGATAGGGCCGTAAACAAGGCTCGTCGTTTCTTCGTCGAGCTTGGCATCGGTGCTCATGCCGTAGACTTCGGACGTGGACGGAAAAATGATGCGCTTCTTGTATTTGGCGCAGTGTCGGACGACGGCGAGATTGGCCTCGAAATCGAGTTCGAAGACACGCAAGGGATCTTTGACGTATTGGATCGGGTTGGCGATGGCGACGAGTGGGATGACCACGTCGCACTTCTTCACATGGTACTCGATGTACTCGCGGTTGATCGTGATGTCGCCTTCGACGAACTTGAAGCGCGGATTGCTCAAGCTGTCCTCGAGTTTGTGGGAGCCGATGTCCATGCCGTAGACCTCCCAGTCTTTTTGTTTGAGAATCGCTCGGGTGAGCGAACTGCCGATGAAACCGTTGGCGCCGAGGATGAGAACTTTGAGGGGCATGAGATAAGGATTCGATCTGAAGTTTGAGCAAAGCCACCAGTTAGGCGAGCCTTTGTCCGACTTGAAAAATCGCGGGCGGCGCACCGCGCCATTCGGTCCGCGTGAGTTCCAACGCGCCATCGCCCGTGGCGACAACGAGCGGTGCGATTGAAAGCACTTCGCCGGGCGCGCCGCGGCGACCGCTCTTCGCAGGCGTGTCGGTCTCGCCCCACCACACCATTAACCGCGCACCCTCGAGCTCGGTGAACGCACCGGGGTACGGGTCGGTCACCGCGCGAATGAGATTAAAAATTTGCCGCGAAGACTGAGCCCACGGGATGCGACCGTCCTCGGGTTTGCGGCCGCCGAAGTAATTGGCCTGGGTCTCGTCTTGGGCCGTCTCGCGGGCGGTACCAGCGAGCAACGCATCGATCTGGCGCGCGAGCACCGCCGGCGCGCAGGGCAACACCTTGCGAAACGCCTGCTCCGCCGTATCGCGCGGGCCGATGTCCACGCCCGCTTGATCCACCACGGCGCCGGCATCCGCGGATTTCACCATGCGGTGCAACGTCATCCCGATGCGCGGCTCGCCGTGGAGCACGGCCCAATTGATCGGCGCGCGGCCGCGATATTTCGGCAGGAGCGAACCATGCATATTCCATGCGCCAAGCGGCGGCAGCGCGAGGATCTTGGTCCCGATCATATGCCGGTAATAAATCGATAAAATCAGATCGGGCTGCAGCGCCGCGATGCGTTCGCGCCACTCGGGCGTGTTGACGGACTCGGGCGTGAAAACGGGAATGCCTTTTTCCCGCGCCGCCACAGCCGGCGTCTTGAACCAGATTTTCTCGTGCGGGTTGTCCTCATGCGTGATGAGCGCAACAACGTTGTCCCCTCGCTCCAACAGCAACGAGAGACACGCATAACCAACTTCGCTATAACCGAAAAATAGGATGCGAGGCTTCGCGCTCATTTCGTTTCGAGCACTTCCTTCACGTGGTAACGCTGGCGGGCGCGGACAACCTGATAAGTGCGCCCCACGTATTCGCCAATCAGGCCGATGCCGATCATCGCCACGCTGAGCACGAAGAGTACGATCGCCAATAGCGTGAACACCCCGAAGGTCTCGCGATCGAGGTTGAATGCGAAACGACGCACAAACAGCAGTACCACCAGCGCAAGACTCCCGAGCGAACTAAGCCCGGCAAACATCGTGAAATATTGCAGCGGTGCGATAGAGAAGCCCGTGATGAGGTCGAAATTCAACCGAATCAGACTGTAAAACGAGTAATTGGAAACGCCCGCGTGCCGTTCCTCGTGCTTCACGCCGACTTCAGCCGGATTACCCGCAAAGCTGTACGCCAGCGCGGGGATAAAAGTATTGATCGCGCCGCTACGCACGATGGCGTCGATCACCGCCCGCGAGTACGCGCGCAACATGCAACCTTGATCCGTCATCTCGATGCTCGTCGTTTTTTCACGAACGTAGTTGATGACTTTAGAAGCGTACGTACGGAAAAAAGAATCCTGCCGATTCAACCGATAACCACCGACATAATCGGAGCCAGCGTCCATCTGCGCGAGCAACTTGGGGATTTCCTCGGGCGGATTCTGGAGATCGGCGTCGAGCGTCACGATGATATCGCCGCGCACGCGCTCAAAGGCCGCCATGATCGCCATGTGCTGCCCGTAGTTGGCGTTGAAATCGATAACCCGCGTCACGTCGGGCCGGGCCGCGTGTTGCGCGCGGAGCAACTCGATGGAGCGATCGGCGCTGCCATCGTTAGTGAAGATAATTTCGTAACGGCGACCGATCGCATCGAGCACCGGATAAAGTCGCGCAAAGAGCGTGGGCAGATTGAGCTCCTCGTTGTAAACGGGGATGACGATGGAGAGCGGGAGATTCGACGAAGTGCTCATGGTTTTTTTGCCGGCGCCAAAATAGAAATAAGGGCATCAACGACGCGGGCCACATCGGCGGCGGTCATCGCGGGGAACAGCGGCAGAGTCAAAATACTGCGGCAGATCGCTTCAGCGCGCGGACAATCGCCTTCCTTAGATCCGAGCCGGCGGTAGATCGCAAAAAGGTGAATCGCAGGGTAATGCACGCCAGAGCCGATGCCGGCCGCGTGCAGCGCCGCCATGACGTCGGCGCGTTTCAACGCGGGTGGCAGCACGACTTGAAACATGTGCCAATTACTCTGCCCAAAATCCGCCACCGGCAACCCGAGCCCAAGCGCCGCAGCGCCCTTCGCGGCGAACGCCTCGAAATAAGTCCGCGCCAACTCGCGACGCTTGGCGTTGAACTCCTCGAGCCGCGGCAGTTGGCCGAGTCCGACGCGAGCGGCGACGTCAGTGAGATTAAATTTTCCCCCGACGACCTCGACTTCCATGCCATCAAAACCAGAGCGTATCACGCCTTGGAGCCGGTATTGCTCGGCGAGTTTGGCTTCGGCCTCGGTGTTCAACACGAGGCAACCGCCCTCGATCGTCGTGATGTTTTTATTCGGGTGAAAACTCACCGACACAAAATCGCCGAAGGAGCCGATGCGTTGGCCGTTCCACGTTGAACCCATCGACTGCGCTGCGTCCTCGATGACGCGGAGGTTGTGTTTCTTGGCGATGGCGTAGAGGCGGTCGCGGTCCACCGGCAAACCCGCGAGATCGACCGGGATGATGGCCCGCGTCGCCGGTGTGATCGCGGCCTCGATGAGCGCGAGGTCGAGATTGCGCGTGACCGGATCGATATCGACGAAGACCGGCTTGGCGCCGACCTCGAGAATGACATGGCTCGTCGCCACCCATGATAGCGGCGTGGTGATCACTTCATGACCCGCGCCAATGCCAGCGATGCGCAGCGCGATCTCCATCGTACAGGTCCCGGAGTTAAACACCCGCACAGGCCGGCCGCCGAAATATTCCGACAGTTTGCCTTCGAGTGCTTTCACATTCGGTCCGGAGGTGATCCAACCCGAGCGAAGCACCTCGACGACGCCCGCGATGGTGGCTTCGTCCAGAGTCGGTCGCGTGAGCGGCAAATAAGGCACAACAGGCGGGGTGGCAGCAGGGACGGACATATCAGGGTTGATTGCTAAAAAGCGTGTGGGCCGAGGACTGACCGAGCAAATGATAACGAAACGACGGATCGGCGAAGAGTTCCTTCAAGTCCTTCGTGCGCGCCACCGCGAAGATGCGTCCGGACTCGGTCCACTGCCGGCGGAACTCAGGTCCATCAATAAACCGCCCGCTCGCCCGCGCCGCCGCGTCGATCTCGAGCTCCAGCTCGCCCTTGAAGGCCACGGTGCCCACCGTGCGTTGCGCGTAAAACGTGAAGTCGTGGAAGAACTCAGCGTAATGATAAACTTTGTCGCCGGTTTTGATTTTCTGCGCGACGATTGTCGCGAGTTCCTTTGTGCCGGGCTTCTGGATGTACGGCGCGGCCAACATGAGGCAAAAATAAAGCCCGACCGCCGTGGCGAGTATCACGCCCAAAGCCCCACGTACACCGCGACGCCGCGCCCACCACGGAGCCGCCACCCCGCCGACGAGCAACACCGCCGCCATCGCAAATGCATAGGGTCGCAGCCAATCCGCCTGCCCCGGCTCGCGGATCAAGCCCGGTTTCATAACGGCGACCACGAGCGCCACCGCCAGCAACCCGCTCACAAACGCGAAACCGTTGAGCCCCGCGCGCACCCGCGCCGCCGCGCCATCCGCCCAGCGTCGCGCCCACCAGCCACCAAGTAAAACCGCCAGCGGCGGAAACACCGGCAAGATGTACGGGATCAATTTCGACTGCGACTTGGAGAAAAATAAAAACACGAAGCCCACCCAAACCACTAGGAACCACGCGTCGGCATTTTCCTTCCGCTTCGCCCAACCGCCCGCGAGCGCCTCGCGCAAGGCCGCCGGCACAAAGCCCATCCAGGGGAAAAGCCCCAGAATCACGATCGGGATAAAATACCACCACGGCTCGTAACGCCCATGCGTTGTCGTCGTAAAACGCTCCCAATGTTCATGGATGAAGTAAAACTGCGCCCACGTCTCGTTGCGCTGCGCCGCCAAGATATGCCACGGCGCCGCGATCGCTAAAAATAACGCGATGCCTGACGGCAGGTGCAGCGGCCGCAGTCGCTTCCACTGATTAAAAATCAGGAGCCACAAAAACATCACCGCACCGGTCACGAGAAAGCCGATCAAGCCCTTAGTAAGTGTCGCCAGTGCTGCGCTAGCGTAGAGTCCGTAAAATAGCCACCGTCGCCGTGCACCAGGAGCTTCGCGTACGCCGAGGATAAAACAAAACAACGTCGCACACATCAACATCGAGACCGCCATATCGAGAATCAGGATCCGCGAGAGCGCGAAGAACAGCAGCGAAGAGCCGAGCACCACCGCCGAAGCCAAGCCCACCGCGCGACCCTGCCAACGCCGCGCCGCCGCATAGGTCAGCAACACGCCGCCGAGCCCACTCAGCGCCGGCATCATGCGCACCGCCCATTCGTTAAACCCGAAAACCTGCAGGCACCCCGCCACCGCCCAGTATAAGAGCGGCGGCTTTTCGAAATAGTTCACGCCATTGAGCCGCGGCGTGACGTAGTCTTGGCTCGCGATCATCTCGCGCGGGATGGCCGCGTAGCGACCTTCATCGGGATTGGAAAGTGGATGCCCGCCCAATAGCGCAAAATAAAGGGCGCCAAAACTGACCGCGAGCAGCAGTAAATCGCGCCGCCAAGATTGAGGTGCGGCCGTTGGAGCGGTGGGGTGGTTAGGCATATTAAGGAGTACCTCGATTCAGAGCACGGGGACCACGCTGGCGATTTTTTTCGTGCGCCCGCGGCCTCTTCCTCGCCATATGACCCCATGGCTTCGGCGAAACCTTTCACTTTCATCTGCGGGCAGGACGATTACCTCGTCGGCCGGATGGGCGCGGAGCGTTTCGCCGCCCTCACCGCCGAGCTCACCGACGAATTTGCCCGCGAGACGATCAACGGCTTCGCCGCCAACATGAGCGAGGTCGAGTCCGCGCTGAACCGTTTCCGCGAGAGCGTGCAGACCGTGTCGATGTTTGGCGGCAAACGCGTCGTCTGGCTCAAAGATGTCAACTTTTTGGCCGATAGCGTCACCGGTCGCGCCGAGGGCACCTTGAAGCTCGTGGAGGACCTCCAAGAGCTCCTCACCAGCGTGAACCCCGAGGAAACTTCGATTTTAATCACGGCCTCACCCGTGGATCGCCGCCGAGCGTTTCCAAAGTGGTGCGAAAAAAATGCCGACTTTGCGCTCGCGGGCGGTGACGGCGAAGACGCCGGTGAGGCCTTGGCGGGCGTCGCGCTCGCTGAAGCCCGAAGCCTAGGCGTCTCGTTTGCCCCTGGCGCCCTCGAACTCCTCCTCCAAAAAGTCGGCGCGAATACCCGTCTCGTCGTCGAGGAAACCCGCAAACTCGCCGCGTACGCGCAACCCGCCGCGCCCGCCGCCGCCCATGGCCCCGGCGCCAAAATCGAGGAAGCTCACGTCGCCGAACTCACGCCCAACGTCGCGGCCGGTGATTTCTTTGAAGCAGCGGAAGCGTTTTTTAGCGGTGACCTCAAGTGGACGCTCGCGGCGCTGCACGGCCATTTTTTTAGCGGTGGCGATGCCCGTCCGATCATCAGCGCCCTGCAAAATCGCAATCGCATCCTACTTCAAGTCCGCGCGCTCCTCGACAGCGGCGAGGCCCGCATAGGCGCCCGCGGCCTCGACGGTCTGCCCAAGGCCCAGGCCGCGTACGGCAAGCACTTCATCGGCGCGACCGAGAAAAATTCGTTCAATTTATTTTCCCAAAACGCTTGGTACGTCGGCAAACTCGCCAGCAACGCGAAACTGCCCTCACTGCGTCGCTTGATCGATAACCAGCAGGAATTCATCGTCGCGTTTGAGGAAATCATCCGCCGGCCAAACAACGCGCAGGAAGAAGTGTTGCGCGAGCTCGCGGTCCGTTGCCTCACGACCTGACCGGCAGGCGCGCCCGCTTGAGGTCGGAAGCGGGCTGAGATTTTCCGTTGGCCTCAGCGACCAAGGGCCCGCTTACTCGTTTTTTTAACCGTGCACGCCTCCAACGCCACCGCCGCAGATTCCGCCATCCCCAACGTCCTCGCCGAGCGCTACGCCTCGGCCGCGATGAAATCCATCTGGTCGCAACACGGGCGCGTCGCCCTCGAGCGCGATTTCTGGATCGCCGTCATGAAGGCGCAGCGCGACCTCGGCGTCGCCATTCCGGCCGCCGCGATCAAGGACTACGAGCGCGTTAAAAATCAGATCGACCTCGCCGCCATCGCCCGGCGCGAACGCGTCACGCTGCACGATGTGAAGGCCCGCATCGAGGAGTTCTCCGGTCTCGCCGGCCGCCAGTTCATCCACCTCGGCCTCACCAGCCGCGATCTTACGGAAAACGTCGAGCAGCTGCAGATTTTTAGCGCCCTTAAAGTCGTGCGTTTCAAAACCGCCGCCGCGCTGCTCGCGCTCTCGCGCCAAGCCGCGACGCACCGCGGCCTGATGCTCACCGGCCGCACGCACAACGTCCCGGCCCAACCCACCACCCTTGGCAAACGCCTCGCGATGTTCGGTCAAGAACTCCTCGGCGCGTTCACCCGCATCGAAGAGCTCGTTGCGCGCTATCCCGTACGCGGGCTCAAGGGCGCCGTCGGTACGCAGCTCGATCAACTCACGCTCCTCGGCGGCAACGCCAAGAAAGTCGCGACCCTCGAGGCCCGCGTCATCAAACACCTAGGGTTCAACGCGTCGCTCGATGCGGTCGGGCAGGTTTATCCACGCTCACTCGATTTCGAAGTTGTGAGCGCGCTCCATCAACTCGGCGCCGCCGCGGCGAGTTTCGCCACCACGCTCCGGCTGATGGCGGGTGCCGGCTTGCTCACCGAGGGTTTCCAAGCGGGCCAGGTCGGTTCCTCCGCGATGCCGCACAAAGTCAACGCCCGCAACTGCGAGCGCATCTGCGGCTTCTCCACGATTCTCTCCGGCTACGTCGCCATGACCGCCGCGCTCGCCGGACACCAGTGGAACGAGGGCGATGTTTCGTGCTCCGTCGTGCGCCGCGTCGCCCTGCCCGATGCGTTCTACGCGATCGACGGACTCCTCGAGACTTACCTCACCGTGCTGCGCCAGATGGACGTGTTTCCGGCCGCCATCGCCGCCGAAAACGAGCGTAACCTGCCATTTCTCTCGACCACCACGATCATGATGGAAGCCGTGAAACGCGGTGCCGGCCGCGAGACCGCGCATGAAGCCATTAAAGAACACGCCCTCGCCGCCGCAAAGGCCCTGCGCTCCGGCGAAGGCGACGCCGATCTCCTCAACTGCCTCGCTGGCGACCCGCGCATAGGCCTCAACTTAAAAGACCTCCGCGCCATTCTGGCCGATAGCGCGCGCTTCGTCGGCGCCGCGCCTCAGCAAGTCGATGCCTTCGTCGCCACCGCCCGCCCCCTCGCCAAACGCTACCCCGGCGCGGCTGCTTACCACCCCGCGCGCTTGTTATAATATGGCCCGCGGAACCTGGCGCCTAAGCCTGACCTGGGGAGGGGCCGGGAAATTTTCGTTTGCTTCCGCCGCTCCAGACGCGCTTTCTCTCCCATTCTGACAGTCGAATCCCCGTATAAATTTAACACCACACTATCATGGCTGAACTTGTAGGAAACGTTTTGGTGGGCCAATCCGGTGGCCCCACCGCCGTCATTAACGCCAGCGTCGCCGGCATCATTGCCGAAGCGCTCAACCATGAGTGCATCGAGGAGATTTACGGCACGCTTAACGGTGTGCTCGGCATTCTTCAAGAAGACCTGATCGATCTCGCGGCTCAATCCCAACAGCAGATCCGCGCCCTCAAGCACACGCCCGGCGCCGCCCTCGGCACCTGCCGTTACAAGCTCAAGAAGCAGGCCGATTTCGACCGCGTCCTTGAAGTCTTCAAGGCGCACAATATCCGCTACTTCTTCTACATCGGCGGCAACGACTCTCAAGACACCGCCGACAAAATCTCCAAGCTCGCGCAAGCGCAGGGCTACGAGCTCCGCGTCATCGGCGTACCCAAGACGATCGATAACGATCTTACCCTCACCGACCACACTCCTGGCTACGGCTCCGTCATCAAATACCTCGCCACCACCGTGCGCGAACTCGCTTGTGACAACGAGGCCATGGGCCAAGGCGACCTCGTCTCCATCATCGAGGTCATGGGCCGCTCCGCAGGCTGGATCGCCGCCGGCGCCACCCTCGCTAAGCGCAAGGATCACCCGCACGATCCGCCCCATATCATCCTCCTGCCCGAAGTTCCTTTCGCCCAAGAGAAGGTACTCGAGGACATCAAACGCGTGCTCAAGCGCGAGAAATTCTGCCAAATCGTCGTCGCGGAAGGTCTCGTAGACACCGACGGCAACTACCTTGCGGCCGATGCCGCCACGGACGCCTTCGGCCACGCCAAACTCGGCGGCGCCGGCGACGCCCTCGGTGAAATCATCGAAGCCAACATCCCCGGCGTCAAAGTGCGCGTCGCTAAACCCGGCATCACCCAACGCGCCGCCGCCCATGCCGGTTCCAAGACCGACGCCGACGAAGCGTTCCTCGCCGGTCAAGCCGCCGTCGAAGCCGCCATTAACGGCGAGACCGACAAGATGATCACCCTCGTTCGCGGCGACACCGAGCACTACACCGTCGAGACCGGCCTCGCCACCTTGAGCGAGATCGCCAACGGCGTGAAGAAACTCCCGAAGGATTGGATCAACGAAGACGGCGTGAGTATGAACTTCCAGTTCCTCCGCTACGCCCAACCCCTCATCGTGGGTGAGGTCGCCGTACCTTACGTCGATGGTGTGCCCGTGTTCGCCAAGCTGGATAAGTCCCGCGTCGACAAGATCCTCCCGGCCTACGAAGTCTGAGTCGATCTGAACCTAAGCCTAAGTTTCAAAAAGAGCGGGTCATTTGACCCGCTCTTTTTTTGTGCCTCGCGCCCGCCCGCGCTACCGCAGACACGCCGCGAGCAACCGCTCATGCACCGCCGTCGCCGCGATGGGTTCATCCCCCGCCGTCGCCCCTGTGCCGATCAACACCGGCCACTCCGCTGCATCCGCCGGACACGTCCCGTGAGAACCTTTCACCAGCGACGGATCGAGCGAGATCACATCCATCAGCATTCGGAAACCGAGCGCCTTGCGCGCCAGTTTGCCCAAGACCTTTAATTTCGGAAAGCGAATCAACGGGTCCACAAACAGCTCCACCGGATCGTAGCCGTACTTACGGTGGATGTCGACGCAGCGCGCAAAATCCGGCGCCCGCGCCGCGTCATCCCAATAATAATAGGTGAACCAAGCATCCTCCGTCGAAAACGCCACGAGGTCGCCCGAGCGCGCGTGATCGAGTCCTGCCGCGCGTTGCCCCGCCGCGTCGAGCACGCTCGCCACACCCTCAACGCCCTCGACCGCCGCCCGCACCGCTGCGAGCAACGAGCGGTCGTTCACGTAAATGTGCGCCACTTGATGATCTACGATGGCGAAGACCTTGCTCGCGCCGCAGTCCAATAACTCCAGCCCGAGCTCTTCCTTGATCGTGATCCAGCCGCGCGCCCGAAACACCCGGTTCAACGCAATCGTGCGCTTCACCGCCGTGATCCCATATTCCGAAAGCACCACGGAACGCACGCCGCACTGCGCGTAAAAATCCATCAGCCCACCCGCGACGCGATCAATCTCGCGATAGTCCGCCGCCATCCGCGGATCATCCGGCCCGAGCCGCTGCAGGTTATAATCCAAATGCGGCAAATAAACGAGCGACAGGTCCGGCCGATGCCGTTCCTCCACCCACTCCGCCGAACGCGCGATCCACTCCGACGACGCGATCCCAGCCCGCGGACCCCAAAACGCTGGAAATGGAAACGGCCCGAGGTCCGCCTTGATCTCGTCGCGCATCCGCATCGGGTGCGTGTAAACATCAAATACTTTACGCCCGTCCGCCGGATACATCGGGCGCGGCGTGATCGACCAATCGGCCGATGAATACATGTTGTACCACCAAAATAATTTCGCGCACGTAAACCCCGGCCGCCGTTCTCGTAACGTCTCCCAGAGCTTCGGCCCTTGCACGACGTGATTCGACTGTTTCCAAAAATGATGCTCCGCGAGCGTGCGATCGTACCAACCGTTCGCCACACAGCCGTGGCCCGCGGGCGTGAGCCCCGTTAGATATGTGCTCTGCGCCGTGCACGTCACCGCGGGCAAAACCGGCTTCACCCGGATCAATCCCCCCGCCTGAGCCGCCGCGAGCAGCCGCGGCGTATCCGGCCCCAATCCGCGCGCGGTGAGCCCGACGACGTTTAGGATCGCCGTACGCTCAGCCATAACGTTCCCGCAATTCATCGAACGCCGCCTTCACCACCGCGCCGTCGATTTCATGAATGTCCAGCCGCACCCCCGGCGCGCGGATCATCGGAATCGTCAAGCGTCCACCGAGGTGCTCCCGAAACTCTTCCAGCCCGTCCAACATATCCTGTCGGCCCGTCACGCTGCGAATTTCTTTCACCGGCGCGAACAACTCAAAACCGAGCGCGCAAATCACCCCGAGAATACGCTCCGCCTCGGCCTCCGGCAGCAATCCGGTGCGCCGTGCGTAAATTAGATCAATCGCCATCCCCACCGCGACGGCCTCGCCATGGCTCACGCGAAATTCCGTGAGCTGCTCCAACTTGTGCGCCGCCCAATGCCCGAAATCCAACGGCCGCGCCGAACCGCGTTCAAACGGATCCCCGCCCGTCGCGATGTGCTCCATGTGCTGCCGCGCGCTTTCGCGAATCACCGCTTCAAACGCTTCGGGCTCAAATTTCGCCAACGCCGTGACGCGCGCCGCGATAAATTCAAAAAACTTCGCATCGCGGATCAGCGCGACTTTGACCGCTTCGATCAAGCCCACGCGCCGTTCGCGCTCGGGCAGCCCGCGCAGAAAATCCAGATCGTTGATGATCGCGTGCGGCACGCCGAAGGCGCCAAGCCAGTTTTTCTTGCCGAAATAATTTACGCCATTTTTGACGCCTACGCCGCCGTCGCCTTGGCTGAGGCTCGTCGTCGGCAAACGCACGAGCGGAATCCCGCGATGCGCCGTCGCCGCCGCGAAACCAACCAGATCCAGCACCGCGCCGCCGCCGACCGCGATCACGTACGAGTGCCGACAAAGGCCCGCGGCCTCGATCGCCGTCCAAATTTTTTCGAGCTGCGAAAAATCGTTTTTTACCGCTTCGCCGCCGGCCAAGGCCACGGGCTCCGCGGCCAACCGGATCGCGTCACCGCGCGCCGCAAACCACCGCGTGATCCTCGCGGCGATGCCCGGAAAAGCTTTTTCCAACCCCGCGTCCCAAAACACCAAGGCGCGGATGCGTTCACCCGGCTCCCGCGGCGCGAGCGTCTGCGCGAGCGTGAGATTTTCCGGCGCGAACACATCGCGCGTGAAAATGAGCCGATGCTCATTGCGCAGCGTGATGGGGAAAGAAACGACAGGGGAGGGCTCGGCCATGGACGTGCGAGAATTAGCCCGCATCCCTCGCGCCACCGCAAGGCCGCAATCGCGCGCTCAACTGGAAGCTGCTTTGCGCTGCGCCCACTTGCCGAGCGGCACCGCGGCCGCGCAACCCGCCGCAGGGATCACCGCCGTGGTCGCGAGCAATGCCACCGCGTCGACGAATGGAATGAACGCGAGCATCTTGCGGACGATTTTCCCCAGTTTCTGCGCCGGCGCGCCGGGGTGATATTCGCGGCGGGCGAGCAGACTCAGCACGACGATGTAGACAAAAAGCGCGACGAGCCACGCGACGAAGGCCGGGCCCATCGTTTGTCCGGGCAGCGTCGCCAGTGTCACCGCGAGCATCACGCGACAACCCGCCATCAACACGACGGAGCCGGTCCAGCGTTTGTGGAGCCAATCGTAGAGCAGAATCGTCGCCGCTAAGCCCGCCGCGGCGAGCGACGAGGCGCCGAGAAAAACCAATAGGCTTAGCCCCGCCGCGAGTTGCAACGCGCCGACCCCCGCGACGCTCGAGCGCGCGATGAGCCCGCGCGGAATCGCGCGCTCGGGGCGATGTTGGCGGTCAAAGTCGGCGTCGAAAGCGTCGTTGAGCGTGGTGCCGCCCGCGTAGGCGAGGCTGCCGGCGAGCGCGGCGAGCAGGAGCAAATGGATCGCTGGCCAAGAACCCGCGACGGGCGCGGAAAGCACGAGCGCGGCGAGGACGTTGCTCCACACCGACGGGAAATTACCCGCGCGGGCGAGATCGAGCCAGAGGCGAAGCGATGAAGCGCTCATCGAGGCACGATCAAGCGAGGCCACGGGCGCGGAGCGCGGCGAGCGTCCAATCGTATTCGCCCACGAGTTGATCTTCGATGCTCACGCGCAACGCGGGCGGGAGCACTTCCCACGTGTAGGTTTCCATTTCGGCGTGTTGGCAAGCGGTCGGATGCGCCTGCATCCAATCCAGCGCACCGAGCAGATGGTCCCGCGTGTCGCCAAACGGCGCGCCGGGCGCGGCGTGCAGCGGCAGATGAAAATGAACGCGCCACTCATCGTCAGGCTGCACGGGCGCGGCGTCGGCGAGCGCATCAGGCAAATCAACGTAGCGGCGGCGAACGATGCCGGTGGCGGGGGAGCCCACGACGACTTGGTGGAGATACGTCGGCTCGACGAAAGCGGCGAGCGCGGCGCGGCCGGCGGCATCGGGCTTCACGCGGAGCGCGGAGCTGAGGTGAATTTTACTTAGGCGCAGGCCGGCGACGACGAGGCGGTCGAGCGCGACGGGCGCGGATTCAAATTCCACGCCGAGGTGGCAACAATCGTAGTTCACGCCAACGCGGCGGAGCAGTCCCTCGGCATCAACGGCACGATCGCTCGTGCGCCAGGCGTTGAAAAAATCCACGGTCTCGGGTGTCGTCTCGAACGTGCAGCACGGTTCCGGCTCGAGCCCGAGGTGTAGGTCGCGGCCGGTGCGTTCGGAAAGTTCGGCAATGGTGCGGCCGATGGCGGTGACGTTGGCGAAAATCGCGGCGCGGCGCGCGGGGTCGTCTTGGGTCCAGGCTTTGAACGAGCCCGGTACGGTGCTCACGCTACCGGAGACGCCCGCGGGGACAAGTTGCGCGATGAGCGCGAAAAGGCGTTGCGTGTACGCGAGGCGCTCGGGCGTGGACCAATCCGGCGCGTAGACCTGCTCCTTCACGCGCGTGCCGTGGAAGCTGCCGTAGGGAAATCCATTAATCGTGAAAACGTAGCAGTCGTGCTCGTCCAGCCAGTGGCGGAAGGCGGTGAGCGCGGCCGGTTGCGCGAGTTCTTCGGCCGCGCGGGCGCCGAGCCGCAGACCGATCGCGTAAGCTCGACCGGCGGCGACGCGGCGGCGAACGACAAGCGTGTGGCGCTCAAGAGTGTCAAACGTCTGCGCCCACGTTTCGCCGCGGTGGACGTTGGTGCAGTAGGCGAGATGCAGGCCGTGGTTGAGTTGCATCCGACGAATCAAGCGCCGAGGCGAAACTTCGGGCACTGCGAGAGGAAGCGCACGGGGTTTTGGTAAAGCACGTGATCGACGTACGCGGCGGTGTGGCCGCGGCGGCGCATTTCAAAAGCGGCCTTCGGGACGGCGAGCGGATCACTCACGCCCCAGTCGCAGGCGGAGTTGAGCCAGATGCGGTCGTGGCCGGAGGTTTCCAACATATCCACCGCGCGGGGCGGCGAGGATTTGGAATCGGGATAAAGTGTGATGCCGGCCCAGAAACCGCGGTCGAGGACGAGGTTAACCGTGTGTTCTTCGACGTGGTCGATGATAACGCGTTCGGGTTTCACGCCCGGATGCGAGCGGAGCAAATCGACGATCAAGCGCGTGCCTTTGAGTTTGTCCTCGAGGTGGGGCGTGTGGACGAGAATGAGCTGATTGTATTTCACCGCGAGCTCGACGTGTTGCTCGAAGACCTTGAGCTCGTTGCGCGTGTTGCGATTGAGGCCGATCTCGCCGATGCCGAGGACGTTGGGCTTCGTCAGGAATTCCGGGATCATCGCGAGGACATCCGCCGCGAGGGCGAGGTCTTCGGCTTCCTTCGGGTTGATGCACAACCAGGCGAAATGGGGGAGGAGAAATTTCGCCGCGCGGGCCGGTTCGTACTCGGTGATCTGGCGGAAATAATCGCGAAAACCGTCAACCGAGCTGCGATCAAAGCCGGCCCAAAACGCGGGTTCACAGACGGCGACGCAACCGGCCGTGACCATGGCCTGATAGTCGTCGGTGGTGCGGCTCACCATATGACCGTGGGGCTCGATGTAGCGCATGGTCGGAGAATTATTTAGCCCGCTTAGGGGACGACGGTTTTTGCCACGCACCGAGGGCGGCTTGGCCCGAAGTGATGACGTCGGGCTGCGTGGTAGGATCGCTGAGTTGCTCGAGGATGCGGCGCGCACGGGCAGGTTGGCCGTCGACGAGAATTTTGGCGGCTTGGCGCAGGGCGGCGCAGCGGAAGTCGCCCGCGGCGCCATAGCGTTCGACGCGGTCAAGGAACGCCGCGACCTCGATGAGCTTGGCCCGCACCGGCACGAAACTATGATCCACGACGGCGCGTTGCGCGGCGAGGGCGGGCAAGCGACCCGAGGTGCGGGAAGGGCGTGGCTTGGTCATACGAGGAAGAAGTTAAAAGCCTAAAGGCGACAGGTCGGTCAAAGTAAACTCCGGGCGCGCCGGAAATCAACCGGCGCGCCCGCCGGCCTGAGCTCAGGCGAGGCCGAGGTGTTTGAGCGCGGCGGGCGTGGGTCCCTCGTAGGTGACGGTGGGGACGTTGCCGACGTAGCCGAGGTCTTTCATGCCTTCGGGCGTGGTATAAAAACCGCCCGAGGTGAGGTCGCGGAATTTATTAAAAAAGAGCGCGGCAGTTTTGAACTCGGGCTTGGCCTTCGGGACGTAGCAGATGTCGTCGCAGAGGGCGCGTTGTTGGCCAGCGATGAGATTGGAGAAGTCATTACCGAAGCGTTTCTGGGATTCGGCGTCGATCCAGACGAGGCCGTCGAGGATGAGGGCGCGGTCTTTGTCATGGCCGGGATAGGGCGCGCTGATCCATTCGTCGATGAAGTCGGGCACACCGACAGCGGAGGCCGCGGGGGATTTCGCGTCAGCGGGGATGATGACGTCGCAGAGCGCGGTGGCGGTGCGGCGTTGACCGGCGGTAAAGGTGAGGGCCCAGAAATCGCCGGGTTTGTAGATTTTGTTGAGCTCGGGATCGGTGCCGTAGCCGACGGCGGCCTTGGTCGTAGCGGTGTCGGTACCGGCAGCGCCGGCTCGGTCCATGATGGCGATCGAAGCGGCGGCGGTCAGCATCCACTTGATGGCGGTGCGGCGATCCAGACGGGACCGCAGGGAAGAATCGGACGGGATCATGTTAGAGGTTTCCTTTCTTCATTTCGGCGAGGAGGTAATCGCTGGCGCGCCAGGCGAGCGCCATGATGGTGAGCGTGGGATTCTTGTCGGCGTTACTGGCAAAGGGGCCGCCGTCGTTGACGAAGATGTTTTTAACATCCCAGGTCTGGCCCCATTGGTTGGTGACGGATTTCTTGGGGTCGGCGCCCATGATGGTGCCGCCGACTTCGTGGATGATCTTGCCGCCGGGCTCGATGGCTTGGAGGCCGGTGGCGTCGAGCTTGTTGGGTTTGCCGCCCATGGCGGTGATGATCTCGGCAAACGTGCGCTGCATGTGCGCGGCTTGGCGCGTCTCGTGGTCAGACCATTTCCAGTGGAAACGCAGGACGGGCGTGCCCCATTTGTCTTTCACGGTGGGGTCGAGGTCGCAGTAGGAATCGGCGTTAGGGATCATTTCGCCGCGACCGGCGAAGCTGACGAAGGTGCCGTAATAGCGGCGGGCATCTTCTTTGAATTTGCGGCCGTAGCTGCCTTCGGTGAGACCGGCGACAGCCGTGGCGGCGCCAAGGCCGGGCATGCTGCGACCCGTTTGGAACTCGATGTGGTAGCCGCGAGCGAAGTCGAGTTTACCGGCTTTTTGTTCCTGATAGAGCCACCACGGGACATACATGTGGGCACCACCGGCGCCGTCCTCGTTGTGGGCGGGCATGTTTTCGAGGAGCGGGATTTGACCGCCGAGGCGCGCGCCCACGGTGTCCATGATGTATTTGCCGACGAGGCCGCTGGAGTTGGCGAGGCCGTTGGGGTAGCGCGGGGATTTGGAATTGAGCAGAATGCGCACGGACTCGGCGGAGCTCGCCGCGAGGACAACGACGCGGGCTTTCAACGCGTGGGCTTCGCCGGTGACGCGGTCGATGTAGATAACGCCGGTGGCCTTGCCGTTTTCGTCCATGGTGATCTCGCGCACCATGGCATTGGGCAGGATATCGAGGTTGCCCGTGGCGAGGGCGGGCGGGAGATGGACGGTGGTGGATTGGTAGTTGGCCTTGATCGAGCAACCGCGGCCGCACTGCGTCGCCCAGAAACACGCGGCGCGATCGCGCATGGCCTGTGCGAGGATGCGTTGGGCGGTGGGATTCTGAGGGTGCAGTTTCGCGGGGATGCGCTCGGCGTCTTGCTTCACGCTGAGAACGGCGCGGTGAATCGGGATGACAGGCAGGCCGAGTTTCTTGGCGCGTTTTTGCGCGAGGAGTTCGCCGGCGCGGGCCTTGGGCGGAGGCAGAAGCACGCCTTCGCTAGAATTGGGGGTGTTTTCGAGGCCTTCGTTGGAGCCGTAGACGCCGATGAGCATCTCGACTTTATCGTAGTAGGGCGCGACGTCTTCGTAGCTGATGGGCCAGTCGAGGCCGAGCCCATCGCGGGAGTAAGGTTTGAAATCGTAGGGGCCGTTGCGCAGGGAGATGCGGCCCCAGTGGTTGGTGCGACCACCGAGCATGCGCGCGCGCCACCACCAAAATTGGCGCGTAGGATCGCTCGATGCGCTCGTGTAGGGCTCCCCTGGAACCTGCCAACCGCCGTCGACCGTGGAGTCATGAAAACCGAAAGGTTTATCCACCGTGCTCGAGCCGGCGAGTGGCGCTTGGCCGTTGGTCTGAAACATCGCGGTTTCTTTGACCGGGTCGTAGTTGCGCCCGGCTTCGAGCATGAGAACTTTCACACCCTCCATCGCGAGCGTGTAGGCCGTCTGGCCGCCACCGGCACCGGAACCGACGACGATCACATCATAAGTGGGCTGAGTCTTACTGGCAGTGATGATGGGCATGGGGAAAGAAAGACGAAGGGAGCGAGAAACGGTTGGAGGAAATCAGGAATTGGCGGGCTTGAGCGCGACGTAAGGGTCTTCACGCAAAACGAGATTTTTGCGGCCGATGAGGATCTGCCACCACACGCGGGCGTTGGCCGCGAGGACGAGCGTCACCAGCACGAGAAACGCGCCCGTGACAGCGGCGTTGATCTGGTTGTTTAGCAGCAGCGTCTGCCACATTTTCATCTCGGCGGGCGTGCCGCCGGCGGCGATCTTGGCTTCGAAGCTGCGCGCGATCGCGAGGAAGCCGACGGGCGCGGGACTAAAAATTTTCATGAGGCCGGCGGTGGAGGTCACGGCGAGCAGCCAGACCAGCGGTAGCGTGGTGACCCAAGCGTAGCGGGCGCGGCCCATCTTGAGCAGCACCGTCGTGCCGAGCGCGAGCGCGACAACGGCGAGGAGTTGGTTGGCCACGCCGAAGATCGGCCAGAGCGAATTGATGCCACCGAGCGGATCGACGACGCCCTGGTAAAGGAACCAGCCCCACGCGCTAACAAAGGCCACCGTGGCGATAAAATTACCCAGCGTTGATTTCGTTTCCCCAAGTGGCTTCCACAAATAGCCGAGCAAATCTTGCACGATAAACCGCCCCACCCGCGTGCCGGCATCGATCGCCGTCAAAATAAACAGTGCCTCAAACATGATCGCGAAATGATACCAGAGGGCGAGGGCGGCCTTGCTGCCGAGCACGCCCGCAAACATGTGCGCCATACCCACGGCAAACGTCGGCGCGCCACCGGTGCGGCCGACCATGGTTTTCTCGCCGACGCTCGAGGCGAGGTCGGCCATCTGCGCCTCCGTCACCGGAAAACCGAGCGCCGTAACTTTCGCCACAACGGCCGCGGGTTCGCCTTTCATATTAATCGCGAAGTATTCGCCGGGGGCCATCGCGCACGCCGCGATGAGCGCCATAATGCCAACGCACATTTCGGTGATCATCGCCCCGTAGCCGACGACGCGGATGTGATTCTCGCGGGCGAGTAATTTCGAAGTCGTACCCGAAGAAATAATCGAATGAAATCCCGAGAGCGCCGCGCACGCGATGGTGATGAAGCAGAACGGAAACACCGGACCCGCAAACACCGGCCCCGTACCGTCGATGAACTGGGTGACGGCCGGCATCTGGAGCGTTGGCGCGAGCACCGCGATCGCGATCCCGAGCGCGACGACCGTGCCGATTTTCATAAACGTGCTGAGGTAGTCGCGTGGAGCGAGGAGGATCCAGACCGGCAACACGGAGGCGATCACTGCATAGATCATGATACCCCACGCGAGCGTCGTGCCATTCAGCGTGAGCCAATGTTCGAGGCGCGTGCCGGGGAGAAATTGCCCACCCCAGACTGCCAACAATAAGGCCACCAAGCCCGCCGCACTGATCCAAATTAATTTCGCGCCTTCATGCGTACCGCGCATCGCCAATCCCATGAGGACCGCGATCGGCATCGTCGCCAAAATCGTGAACAGGCCCCACGGACTCTCCGCGAGGGCATTGACCACGACCAACGAAAGCACCGCCAACAGGATCACCATGATCCCCAAAATACTGATCAATGCGACGATCCCAGCAAAAGGCCCGACCTCGTCGCGGACCATCTGCCCGAGCGATTTACCGCCGCGCCGCACCGAGCAAAACATAATCATACTATCGTGCACCGCGCCGCCGAGGGTCGCGCCGATTAATATCCACAACATCCCCGGCAAATAACCAAATTGCGCCGCGAGCACGGGCCCGACCAACGGCCCTGGCCCCGCGATCGCCGCGAAATGATGCCCAAAAACGACCCACTGGTTCGTCTTCACGTAGTCCTTACCGTCGCCCTTGGTCTCGGCCGGCGTGGCCCGCATTTCGTCGAGGGTAAATACCTTCGCCATGAGCCACGCCGAGTGAAACCGATAGGAGATAGCAAACGTGCAGAGCGCCGCGACGACCATCCACAGGGCGTTGAGCGGCTCGCCGCGCGACCAGGCGAGCACACCTACGCAAGTGGCGCCGGTGGCGGCGACCAAAGTCCAGCCAAGAATACGCAGCGGGGTAAGAGACGGTGAAACAGGGGCAGCGGTAAAGCTCATAGGGGGAACAAAGGGTGCCATCAGCGTGTGAGCGACCAAGTCCAGTGCAAGCTCACGAAAGAATTTGGCGAGAAATCTTGGGACCGCGCCGCCGCCCCCACTTAGACATCTGGATGATGCCACGGCGGATCGCTTCGGCCGTGGCCTGAGCGCGATCAGGCACATTTAATTACTTTAGAATGTGGCTGACGTGGCGTTTCACGATGTCCTCGGAAATACCTAAGGTGGCGGCGAATTACTGGTTGGCGCCTTTGGCCTAGATCGTCACAGAAAATTCACTTTAACCATGGTGCAATTACACCCAATCGTCGTAAGTATTTAGGAAATGCCATACAACCGACCCCTTGCCCTCGTCGTCGCCCTTCTGAGCGTCAGCGTCGTCTTAGCGCACGAGACCCCGTCATCCGCCTGGAAACCGACCCTCTACGCCGACCAACTGGCCCACGCCCCCACCCCGCTGCCCGACCGCGTGGTCCTGACTTGGGCCGGCGATCCGGCGACCACACAAGCCGTCACTTGGCGCACCGCGACAAGCGTCGAACGCGCGCTCGCCCAACTCGCCCCCGCGGCCGATAACGCCAAACTCCGCGCCACCGATTTTCCAGCCCGCACCGAGGATTTCACCTCCGATCTCAGTTCCGCCCATTACCACTCAGTCAACTTCACCGGCCTCACCCCCGACACCCTCTACGCCTACCGCGTCGGCGATGGCGCCAACTGGTCCGAGTGGTATCACTTCCGCACCGCGAAAGCCGGCCCCGGCCCCTTCACCTTTGTCTACTTCGGTGACGCGCAGAACGACATCAAGACCCACTGGTCCCGCGTCTTCCGCGAAGCCTTTCGCGATGCGCCCCGCGCCGCCTTCACGCTCCACGCCGGCGATCTCATCAACCGCGCTAACCGCGACGCCGAGTGGGGCGAATGGTTCGGCGCCCCCGCCTGGGTCAACGCCTCCGTTCCGGTCTTCCCCACGCCGGGCAACCACGAATTTTTCAGCGCCGGCGCCAGCCCCGAGTCCGAGCGTCGCTGGACCAAGCGCGACGGCACCGCCCTTGAGGTAAAGATCTCGCCCACCATCGACAAAACCGCCGGCGTAACCCGCGTTGTCGCTACCGCCGCCGATGGACGTTCCACCCTCATCATTCTCGACAACAAAGAACTCATCGCGTCCGTCGACGCCGCGTTCACGGAACTCACCGGTTGGAAACCCGCCGAGGTCGTCGGCGTCCAGCCCGACAAAAAACCCCTCGAAGACCGTCCGCAAAATCCCGGCGTCCGCACCCTCTCCGCCCACTGGCGCACGCAGTTCACCCTCCCCACCGACCAAGGCGCCCCCGCCGGCCTCGAGGAAACCTGCTTTTACACCGACTATCAGGACGCCCGCATCATCTCCCTCGATTCCAACCGCCTCCAGGCCGAACAGGTCCCGTGGCTCCGCCGCGTCCTCAGCAACAATCCCCGCCGCTGGACCATCGTGACCTTTCACCACCCCATGTTCTCGCCCGCCCGCAACCGCGACAACCCCGCCCTCCGCGCCGCTTGGAAACCGCTCCTTGACGAGTTCAAGGTCGACCTCGTCCTCACCGGTCACGACCACACCTATGCGCGCAGCGGTGATGTTTCCGGTAAACCCGCCGTTGTCGGCACCACCAACACCCCAGCCGGTTACAACCAAGCCTACGACCCCGCCATCGGCACCGTCTACGTGGTCAGCGTCAGCGGACCCAAGATGTATGATATTTCCAACGACGGCTTCGCCGTCCGCACGGGCGAAGATCTCCAGCTCTACCAGATCATCACCGTCGACGGCGACGAACTGCGCTACACCGCCCGCACCGCCACCAACCGCCTCTACGATGCGTTCACCCTCGAAAAACGCACCGGTCAGCCCAACCGCCTCCGCGAGCAACTGCCCGCCGAGCAGCGCCGCCCCAAAAAGTAGGCGGAGGCGATCAGCCCGCGCGCGAGGGCTAATCGCGCACGCTTGCACCGCGCGGGCGCCGACTCGAAGCTCACGGTTCTACTCCCCCCAACCCCAACCATGCCCCTCCGCCTCCCCCGCCTCGCCCTGCTGATCTCCGCCCTCGCCTGCGCATCCGCGAGTTTAGCGCAGACATCCGTTCCGCCCGCCGCTCCCGTCGCCCCCAAAGAAAAAGCCCCTGCCGCCAAACCACTTCCACTCGCCTGGCACGACGTCACCACGTGGGGCGTCGAGGGCCGAGCTTTCGGCGAGCTCGAACGTAAACGCTGGTTCGACCGTTTCCCCGCCAGCGCCGACGGCCAAGTTACCCCCGCCGTCTGGAATCTCAGCCGCGACAGCGCCGGCCTGATGGTGCGCTTCAAAACCGATTCCTCCTACATCTGGGCCGATTACACGCTGTTGCGCGAACGCATCAACGGCGTCAACATGACCCCCATCGGCGCCAGCGGGCTTGATCTTTACGCACGCGACGACGCCGGCAAATGGCGCTGGGTCGGCGTCGCCCGCCCAGAGAAAAAAGAAGTCCGCGTCGAACTCGCCAACACCCTCAAACCCGGCCTCCGCGAATACGCCATCTACCTGCCGCTTTATAACGGTGTCGAAAAACTCTCCGTCGGCGTCGCCCCTTCGGCTACATTTGAGCCGCTCGCCCCGCGCACCGATAAGCCCATCGTTTTCTACGGTACTTCTATTACCCACGGCGCCAGCGCCTCCCGCCCCGGCATGGTCCACACCGCCATTCTCGGCCGCCGCTTCGACCGCTCCGTCATCAACCTCGGCTTCTCCGGTAACGGCCGCATGGACACCGCCGTCGGCGATCTCCTCATCAAAATCGACGCCGCCATCTACGTGATCGATTGCCTGCCCAACATGGGCGCCGCCGCCGTCCGCGAGAAATGCATCCCTCTTATCAACCAACTCCGCGCCGCCCGTCCCACGACCCCGATCGTCCTCGTCGAAGACCGCCGCTACACCAATTCGTGGATCCAACCCAAGCGCGACCAAGACCACTCCGACAACCACGCCGCGCTGCGCGAGGCTTACGAAAAACTCAAAGCCGCCGGCATCACCGGTCTGTTTTACATCGGCGGCGACGACTTGCTCGGTAATGACGGCGAAGGCGCCACCGATGGTTCTCACCCCAACGATCTCGGCTTCATGCGCCAAGCCGATGTAATGGAACCCATCCTCCGCGCCGCCCTCGCGGGTCGCTGAAAGCCCGCGGCGTTTTAAATAAAACTCGTCCGCTAAAACTATCCGTACCGCCGTTTTACGGTCGCACGGACATTTTTTTGATCACGATCGGCTGAAGCGGGCGACTCATGCCGCCATCGGCGCCGAGTTGCGTCGGCGTCTTGGCGATCGCGTCCACGACGTCGAGACCCTTGGTCACGCGCGCGAAAATCACGTACGCCGGCGGCAACGGATAATCCGCGTGCATGATGAAAAATTGGCTGCCGTTGGTGTTGGGCCCAGAGTTCGCCATCGCCAACACGCCGCGTTTATAGCCGGCTTTATAAAGCGGCGAGTCGGGCTTGATCTCGTCGTCGAATTTACCGCCCCACGCGCTCATGCCGCCGCGGCCGGTCCCCTCAGGATCGCCGCCCTGCAACATGAAGCCTTTGACGATGCGGTGAAACGTCACGCCGTCGTAGTAACCGTGCTCGGCGAGCAGGCGGAAATTTTCCACAGCCTTCGGCGCATCGCCGGGCAGGAACTCGAATTCAATCGCGCCTTGGTCGGTTTCCATCACCGCGTGCAAGCCGCCCGAGCTCTTCGCGCCGGCGGGCACTTTAGGATTAGCGCCGGAGGGCCCACAGGCCGTCAGGCCCAACAGCGCCGCGATGAAGAGCGAGCCTCCGAGCCAACGCGCAGCCAGCGAGGAAACTGAAACAAGACGAATAAAATTCATAGCTCCATTCCTCGCGTAGCTCGGGGCAAGTCAAGCCGCCGTGCGGATCGCGGGCGCACCGCGCGACCGCGCTGCACCCGCGGTGAGCGCGAAGCCATTAATCCAACCACTGCATCACCATCTTTCGCGCCTTCGCGTCGTTGGGTTTGTCTTCGGCGAGTAGTTTTCCGTCTGGGCCGTAGACTTTGAAATGCGGGATCGAGCGTAGGCCGTAGTGTTGCGCGACGGGCGATTTCCAATCGATGCCGCGCGTTTCCGGCCGGTTAATATCCACGGCGACGACGGCGATGTCGGCGCGTTTGGCGTGAAGTTTATCCAGCTCGGGCGCGATCGCTTCGCAGGGCGGGCAATACTTGCTGGTGAAATCAAAAACGGTCGTCTTGCCCGGCACGAGGTAGTCGGCGAGATTCACGGTTTGGCCTTGGGCGATACGGCGAGGTTTCGCGCCCTTGGCGTGCGTGTCGGCGGCGGCGACTTCTGCGGCGCTAGCGAGGGCGGGGAGGAAAAGGGCAACGGCCAGGGCGAGCCTTTGCGTAAACGTGCGACGATTCATGATGGTTTCTCCTGATGTTTCTGGGTTGAAGGGAGCGAAAAAACGACGACGGCCAATCCCTTGCGAAATAAGATATTGAGTCAAATTTTTTGACCGCCGCGCGGGGAGAACGCCCGCTGGCTAGGGGGGAATATGCATCCCGCCCGAGCGCGTTGACGTATAAAAAGACCAACACCCACAACGCGCCGCCGTGATACCTGCCTAAAAAACTCACTCCAAAGTTGCACCTTACCACCAGCCCACATTGTGGAGGCTGACACCTTTCGTCCCGACACCATGCTCGTTTCCCAAACCTTCCCGCGCTCCCTCGCGCTTCTCTTCACCGCTGCGCTCGCGCCCACCGTCGCCACCGCCCAATTCGCGCCCGACCCGGCCATCGCCCTTGACGAGATCACCGTCACCGCGACCCGCATCGCGCAACCCGTCTCCGATGTGCCCGCGAGCGTTTCCGTCATCCGGCTCAACGATTTACTCAATCCGGTCGCCTCCCTTCGCGACCTCGCCCGTAACGAGCCCGGCGTCTCCGCCCCCGCCGCCTTCGGCGCCACCGGCAACGCCCCCCGTAATTTCCCGAGCACGCGCTCCTTCAACATCCGCGGCCTCGACGGCAACCGGGTCTTGATCCAAGTCGACGGCGTGCGCCAGCCCGAGCAATTCACCTTCGGCAACGCCCAGCTCATCGGCCGCGACTATTTCGAGCCTTCCCTGTATCGCACCGCGGAAATCCTCAAAGGCTCCGCCTCCGCACTTTATGGTTCCGACGCCGTCGGCGGCGTGTTGTCCTTTATCAGCCCCGCCCCCACCGCGCTCCTCGCTGAGGCCAAGCGTAACATCCTCGCCGGCGCCTCCGCCGCCTACGCCTCCGCCACCGATGAATGGACCGGCACCGCCAGCGCCGCCGGCCGCACCGGTCGCTTCGCCGCCGTCGCCACCGCCACGCACCGCGAAGGCCACCAAGCCGAGCCCAACGGCCCGTATCCGGCAGATCCCTCCGAGTTCAAAATCGACGCCGCGCTCTTCCGCGTCGATTACACGCCCGCCGCCGGCCGCACGCTTTTTTTTACCGGCGAGACGTACACCAAAACCACCGACGCGTCCTTCCCAAGCCTAATCACCTCGACCTTTGCCGGCCAGAAAGGTCGCCAGCGTATCACGCGCGACCGCGCCAGCCTCGGCTACGATTTCTCGAGTGGCCGCGGCTATTTCCGCAACGTCCAGACGCGCCTCTCCTGGCAAGACGCCAAAGTCCGCGAGAGCTACGTCACCACTCAATCCATCCCCGCCGGCCCGCCCCCGCCCGCCCCGCAAATCTACGTCCCGCGCCTGCGCGTGCGTGATTCCGATTTCCGCAACCGCGGCGTGTCCGGCTCCGTCCAGGTCGAGAGCGCCGCGCAGATCACCGGCCGCTCGCACCGCATCCTCTGGGGCCTCGATGGCTCCACCACGAAACAGACCCGCTACGAAGATTTCTCCCAGTACGACGGCACCACGGGCGCCTTCCTCAACAAAATCTTCGTCGGCGAAAACTTCCCCCTGAAGCGCATCCCCGACGGCGAGATCGCCCGCTACGCCTTCTTCGCGCAAGACGAGTTCAACCTCGACGCCGGCCAGCACTGGATCGCCACCTGGGGCCTTCGCCTCGACCATTACCAACTCTCCGTCACCAACGACGCTTTCTACCAAAATCTCGCCAAAGGCACCCCGCCCGTCGGCTTCGAAGAATGGTCCGTCGCCCCCAAACTCGGCCTGCTTTGGCACGTCAGCTCGCAAGAGACGTTCTTCGCCCGCTACCACCGCGGCTTCCGCAACCCCACCAACGAAGACCTCAACGGCTCCATCGTAAATCTCACCACCCCACCCGTCTACTACCGCACCAAGCCTAACCCGGCCCTGAAAGCCGAAACCAGCGACAGCTTCGATGTTGGCATGCGCGCCCGCCGCCCGGGATCGACCTACGTCTTCAGCGTCTTCTACAACGACTACGCCGATTTCATCGACACCTTTAGCCCCACCCGCGACCCGCAACTGCCCAGCTCGCCCAACGATCCCGTCGTCTACCAATCCAAAAACGTGAGCCGCGCCCGCATCTACGGCGCCGAAGCCACCGTCGAATTACCCCTCGGCCACTACGCCAAAGTCCTCGACGGCACCACCTGGTCCAACTCCTACGCTTGGTCCCGCGGCGACAACCTCCAGGTCAACAAACCCCTCAACTCCATCGAACCCCCGAAATGGGTCAGCGCGCTCAGTTACGCCGCCAAAGACGCTTGGGGCCTGCGCCTCACCGCCACGACGCACGCCCGTCAAAATCGCGTGGATTCCTCCGTGATCCTCTCGCTCTGGGACGGACGCCCGCCCGCGCCCGTGCAATTCGTACCCGGCGGCGTGACGCTCTTTGACGTGACCGGCTACGTGAACTTCACCAAAACCCTCCGCCTGAGCGCCGGCCTCTATAATGTGACGGACCGTCAGTATTGGTATTGGCAGGACGTGCGTGAATTGAGCAGCACCCGCGCCGACCTCACCCGCTTCACCCAACCCGGCTTCAACAGCCGCGTGACGCTCACGTTTAGTTTCTGAGGCGTCTTCAAACGTGTCGCGGGCGTCCCGCCCGCTGGAATATGGGAACGTGTAGGAGCGGCGCTTGTCGCCGCCTTCCTACCGCAGCCAACTCTGCGTTGCTCGCATCGGAGAATCGAAAGGAAACTCCGGCATCGGCTTCTGTCCTTCTCTCCGAAAAACAGGACTGCGCTTAACAAATATCTATGTTCGGCTGTCGATTGAGTTCGGCCGCCCGCGCATTCCAAGCACGAGCAAAAGTGAAGCGATAACCAAAGAAGAAACCCAAGTAGACGCTGACAACGGCCAGCCCGGCTCCGATTAAAGACACGTCGTCATTACGGAGATGAATAATAAAAAGACCCAGAGCTCCCGATAAACTTCCGAACAAAGCCGTCATTTTCAGTAACAGCCTCGTGTTCATCACCGCCTCCTTCTTCGGCCGTAAACCCAGAAACGGCCACCAACCCCAATCCATGTCGGTCAGCTTGTTCATCTCGATTTGCAGCGGAGTCATGACGATATCTCGCAATCACAACCTCAACACTTGGAAAAATCAATTCTAGCCCACCAAAATTGAGGCAACCTTGATTTTCATCCTCGAATGGGGAGCGAAGGCTTGGAGTGACGCCGAAAAGCCCAGCGCTAACGCATCGTTCAACCCAAGCAAAAACTAACGGCCGGGCACGTCTAACTCCGCGCAAACTTAAGTAAAAGTGCAAAATTTTGCTCATCCGCCGCACGTAAGGAAGCAAGGTAGCGGGCGCGGATTTCCCCAACACTAACCAGATTCGCACCAACGCCCCACGTCAGCGGGATACCAGAACGGGAGGCCACTAAGATATCAGCCATGAGGCGCGCATGGCGACCGTTACCATTGGGCCACGGATGAATGAGAACCAACTGATGGTGCAAGCGCACCGCCACCTCGTGCAGCGGATAACTCGCGTACTGCAGTTGGGTCCGTGCATCTTCGAAGGCGTTGCGTACGCCCTCTGTGATTCGCGGCACCGCCCAGCCGAGATTTTTTTCTGTCGTGCGGTAGCGTCCCGCCCAGCGCCACACGCCTCTAAACATGCGACGATGCAGCTCTCGCCCGTAGGAGTCGCTCAACAAATCCACTCTTGCGAGCGACTTCGCTCGCATCGCCCAGATACGGGCCGCGTTGATCCCGAACCGCTCAACCGCGTTGAGTTGCATTCGCGTCACGAGACTAGGAATTAACTCCTGTTGCTCCTCGGGCGTGAGCGGCGTAGCCCCATCTTCGAGGGCGAATATATCGTAATTTTCTTCCTTATTCACGAGGTCAGCGCCACAGACTTGATCGGATTAAGATCTCCTACGGCCTGTCCTTCCAACGCCATCGAGTGCTCCGTCGCCGCCAGATGCACCCGAGCAGGATCAAGCCGCGTCGCCAAATCGGCAAATGTCTCAGCCACCCCCACCCGCGGCACGACGAAATAAACCACCTCGCACTCCATCGCCTCCGCCGCGCGTTGCAGCGACTTCAGGCTAATCACCCCGCGCGCCTCCGCCGTTTCCAGTTGGGCATAAGACTGACGGGTCATTCCTAACTTAGTCGCGAGACGCTCCTGCGTCACGCCCGAGCACTCCCGCACCGCCCTCAGCCAACCTCGCACTGGCCGACGCACCGAGGCCTGCACGCTCTTTAAAACACCCACATATTGATCAAGGCCTTTGAGCACAATGGAACGGATTTCTTCTTTCATGCAGTTTATAAACTGCTTTAATACTATTTAAGCAATCTAAAAACTGCTTTATATACGATTAAGCAGTTTATAAACTGCTTTGAAAGTAAGCCTATGACTCACACCAACGAACGACACGGAGATTGTCGCCGTTGGTTGCGGCCCACTACGTTCGTCCCATGCCCAAGATCCTCCTCGTCGCCGAAAAGCCCGCTGCTGGGCGCGACTTCGCGGCGGCACTCACGGGGGGACATTTCACCGGCCAAGGCCCGCACCGCGGCCATATGGCCGACGGCACCGAACTCACCGTCGTCTCCGCGCGCGGCCACCTTTTCGAGTTGGCCAAACCCGAAACCTACGACCCGAAATTCGGCGCGTGGAACGTCCACGATCTGCCCATCGTGCCAACCAAGCTCTGGGATTTCGTTGAAGAACCACGCGCGGATGGCGAGAGCTTGCTTGCGATGCTCCGCCAAGCCGCCGCCGCACACGCCGGCTGCGAAATCGTCAACGGCTGCGACGCCGAGCGCGAGGGCGAGGTCATTTTTCGCAAAGCCCTGCGCGGCGTCAACGCGCCCGCCGGCACCACGTACTCACGCATGTGGGCGCAGACGATGACCGTCTCCGGCCTGCAAGAAGCCTTCGCCGCCCGCCTGCCCCTCAAAGACTACAACGGCCTCGCCCAAGCCGGCTTCACCCGCGACCAAGCCGATTGGCTCGTCGGCATGAACGTCACCGTCCTCGCCACCAAAACGCTTCCGCGCGGCCGCGGCGATTGGAAGGTCTGGTCCGTGGGCCGCGTGCAGACCCCCACCCTCGCCCTCATCGTCGCACGCGATTTACTCATCGCCCATTTCGTCCCGCAAAAATTCTGGGAAGCGCACGGCACCTTCGGCGGCCTCGAAGCCAAAGCTGAACTCGACGCCTACGCCGCTGCGCCCGAGCGCGTCAAACTCCTCGGCGCCCCGAGCGTCAGCAGCGAGCGCGACAAGAAAGTCTTCTGGGACAAACCCAAAGCCGAAGCCTTCGTCGGCTCGGCCCAAGCGCCCGCAACGTATCGCGCCACCGAGAAAAAAACCACGCGCAGCGAGAAACCGCCCCTGCCTTTCGACCTACAGGAAATGCAGAAACTGATGTCAAAAAAATTCGGCCTCACCGCCACCGACACACTCGCGATTCTCCAAAAACTCTACGACGCCAAGTTGATCAGTTACCCGCGTACCGATTGCCGCTACTTGCGCGAGGACATGAAGGAAAAACTCTACGCCTCGCTCGTCGATGTCCACGCCCACCTGCGCGCGATGCGGCCCGCCCTGCATCTTTCGCAGCAAGAATTGATGTCCAAACGCGTCGCCGCCGCCGCCCGTGCCTTCGACGACAAACAGGTCGAGGGTCACTACGGTCTGGTCCCCACCGGCGAGGTCAACGGCATCAACGCGCTCACCGGCAACGATCTCTTCGCCTTCCTCACGGTTGTCCAAACAACCCTCATGGCCCTCGACGAAGCCGCGAAATACCGCGGCGTAACGCGCCGTTATACGCAGGAAGGCGGCACCGGTCCCTACGCGCCCGCCGGCTTCAAAGCCACGCGCGAACAAGTCGATTTCCCCGGCTTCAACCGCTGGGTAAAACGTGAAGCCCGCCCCACCCAAGACCTCCCGCCCATCACGGACATGCAGCTGCTCGACGCCGTCACGCTCAAGGAACTCACGACGAAACCGCCCGAGCATTTCAGCGATGCCACGTTGCTCGACGCCATGAAATACGCCGGCGAAACTTTCGACGACGACACGCCTGAGGAACAGCGCGAAGCCATGGTGGAGATCATGAAAGACAAGGGCATCGGCACCGCGGCCACTCGGGCCAATATCATCGAAAAAATCCTCCTGCGCGGCTTTGTGGTGCGCGAAAAATCTAAACTTCTTTCGACCGAAAACGGTCGTCTCCTCTGCCGCGAACTCACGCCGCGGGCCCCTAGCCTACTTTCCGCCAAACTGACCGGCGAGTGGGAGCTCATTTTAAAAAAAATGGAGCGCAACACCTCACCCATGACGCGCCCCGAATTCCTGGATGCGCTCCTCGCCAGCGTCGTGACCATGAAGACCGCGTTCATCTCCGGCAGCACCCGCGCCGGCCTCAACGATCCCGTCGTACCCGTCACCGCCGGCACGCCCGTCGAAGGTGCCCTCTGCCCGAAAAGCAAAACGCCGCTCCTTGACCGCGGCCCGTTTTTCGAAGCGCCCGGTTTCCTCGGCATCCGCCTCTGGAAATCCGCCTTTGGCCGCCCGTGGGACGCCGCCGAATTTGTCACGCTGCTCGAGCACCACCTCGCCGGTAAACCCTACCCTGCCGCAAATCTGAAATCCGCCAACGGCAGCCGGGTTTACGCCGCCGATCTGGTCGTCGACGAGACGCTCAAGAAACTGGTCATCCACACCCCCGAGCCGACGAAAGTAAAAGGCATGAAATGCCCCAAGTCGGGTAAACTCATGCTCGACGGCGGCACGTTCTTCGAAGCGCCCGGTTGGCCCGGCTTAAAACTTTGGAAAAATTCTTTCGGCAAAACCTTCACCGCCGCCGACTACGTCGCGGTTTTACAAGGCTGGAAAGACGGCGCGCCGATTGATGTGACCGGCCTCGTATCCGCTAAATCAGGCAAATCTTACACGGCCAAAATTATCCTCGATGAAGCGGCCGCGAAATTAAAATTAGATTTTGGTGTAGCCCCCCCTGGCCCGGCGGCGACAACCCCACCAGCCCCGGCTGCCGCTCCATCGCCCGGTTCAGCCGACGCTACCGCGGACTAAAAAAACCCGCTCAATACGGCCCGCGGATGTGCGCGGCGACTTCGCGTGTATAAAATTCTGTCAGCTGCGCGTGCAGCGCCGGACTCAGCGCAGGCCACGCTGCCGCCCGAGCGTTGGCGCGAGCTTGATCGGGATTTTTCGCACCCGGAATCACGACCGAGACCGCGTCAAAATCCAGACACCAGCGCAGCGCCAGCTCCGGCAACGTGAGCCCCGCAGGCACGAGCGGCTTGAGCGCATCGGCCAGCGCCACGCCTTGCGCGAAGGGCAGGCCGGCGAAGGTTTCGCCGACGTTAAACTTCTGGCCGTCGGCGTTGAAATTACGGTGATCGCTCGCAGGGAAGGTCGTCGCCGACGTCATCTTGCCGCCAAGCAAGCCGCTCGCCAGTGGGAGACGAACAATCAAAGCGACATTTTGTTTTTTCGCCGCCGCGAAGAGCGTGTGCAGCGGTTTCTGGCGGAAAATATTAAAAATAATCTGCAGCGCCGCGAGGTCAGGCTGCCGCAGACACACATGCGCTTCGTCCATGGATTCCACGCTCGCGCCAAACGCGCCGATTTTCCCTTCGCGTTGGAGTTCACGCAGCCACTCGAAAATCTCGCCCTGCGCCATGATCTCCGGCGGCACGCAATGCAGCTGCGTAAGATTCACGCGCTCGATCTCGAGCCGCCGCAACGACGCCTCCGTGTGCTGGCGCACCGCCGCGCGCGTAAAATTTTCCGGCCAACCGGGCGGGCTAAAGCGCCCGAGCTTGGTCGCCACGAAGACGTTGCTACGGCGCGACGGCGCGAGCTCTTTTAAAAATTTCCCGATCAACGTCTCGCTGCGGCCCATGCCGTAGACGTCAGCCGTATCGAAGAAACTCGTTCCGGCTGCGTCGGCCGCGCGCAGGGTCGCCAGCGCGGTCTCGTCAGAAACATCGCCCCAATTCGCGCCGAGTTGCCAGGTGCCGAGACCGATTTCGCCGACGGAGCGGCCGGTGGAGCCAAAATTTCGGGTGTTCATTCAGCAAAACTGCGAGCCCGCGGACGGTGAGCAAGCTTGCAGCGCTCGCTGAAGCCGTCATTTATGAGCTAGGTTTCCTCACTTTCGACCCTAGCCTAGGCTACGTTGATGACCTTGGGCTGGAAGTGGTAAAGCCGACCCGGCGCACCCCTCGCCATCCTCTTATTTAACACCATGAAAATGAATCGTCTTCTCCTCGGCCTCCTCACCGCAGGCCTCATTGCGACCGGCTCAACGAGCCCGGCCCAAACGGCCACGACCACCGATAAGGCCGTCAAACTTGATGCCGTCGAGGTGCTCGGTTCGCGCATCCGTCGTACCGATATGGAGGGGCCGTCGCCTGTCTCGACCTACGACATAGACGACATCCGCGGAAGCGGAGCTTTGAACTTGGCGGATTTTCTGCGGACGATTCCGCAGACTTACAACGGCGCGGGTTCGGGTCGTAACAGTGCTCCTGACGACTTGAATATGTTCGCGGGCCAACGCGATGAAACCTCTTTCCTCCCGCTTACTCCGGGGACAGGCGCCAGCCCCATCTTGGGTAATACCGCTCCGGTGCAGACGGGCGTTTCGGGCGTGAGCCTACGCGGGCTCGGTTCAGGTTCCACCCTGGTATTAGTAGACGGCCGGCGCGTCGCCCAGGCCGGTGAACGCAACCGCGGCTCCGGCTCGGGCCAAGGCTTCGTGGACTTGAACACCATTCCCCTCGGCCTGATCGAGAAGATCGAAATCATCACCGACGGCGCCTCCGCCATCTACGGCGCCGACGCGGTCGCCGGTGTCGTAAACATTGTACTGAAAAAATCTTGGGTCGGCACAGAAGTGAATGGCTCGGTGAAGATGACTCAGCACGGCGGCGCGCGCGAGCGGCAGTCGACCATCTCGACAGGTATCGCTGCACTCGGCGGTAAATTCCGTGGCATGTTGGCGATCAACTACTACGACCGCGAGCCCCTCAAAGCGGCGCAACGCTCATTTTCCAAGAGCGCTGATTTTCGAAACAAGCTCCAAGGCTATAACACCACCACCGGTTTGCCGGTCTACGGTACCGACCAGCGCATCCAGTGGGGCTATCCTGCTGTAGTGCAGGCCACGGCGGTCACTGGCTTCGTTTCGATTCCCGGTATTCGTGTGCTGGTCGCACCGGCTGGTTCGGCCACAACGCCGCCGATTTCTGCGTTCGAGCGGCGCACCACCAACGCCTCTAACCAGTCCACCACCCTCACCTCGATCATCGCTCAGGGCCAGAGCAACATCAACCCATCCCAGTGGAACGAGTTGGTCTCCGGGTCCGACCGCCGCGGCCTCACAGCGACCGGCAGCTACGAATTCAGCAAAGGCCTCGAGGCCTATACCAACTACAGTTTCACCGACTCTCGCGGACTCGCCCAGACGCTACCGGTCTACGTGGCGAATGTTACGGTCGCGGCTACTAACAACATTTTTGGCGAAGCCATTCAGTTTGGCATGCTGTTGCCCCAGTGGGGCCAAATCTCGCAGCAAACCAAGACCCAGACCCACACGTTAACCGCCGGTGTTCGCGGCAAACTAGGTGAATCGTGGCGCTGGGATGCCGGGTATCGCACGCAGGACCAGAAATATCACTCGCTGAGCCACACCTTCAACGCCACCGCATTCAATGCGCTGGCCAACAACAACGACGCCTCGCAGCGCTTCAATCCGTTCATCGACGAGCGCGTCGCCGGCGCCACCAACCAGGCCTCACTCCTAGCGCAGACTGCGCTCTATCCGACGGTAGACGGTCGGTCGGGTTTGGACAGCTTTGACCTCACCGCCGACGGCGACCTTTACAAAATCTGGGGCGGCACGATCCGCATGGCCTTGGGCGGGTCCTATGAAAAAGACAAGAATACGAATACCGCGGTAACGTTCGCCGGTTTTCCCGTCGTGGCCACGTCCACGACCTACGCCGACAACCGAACCACGCGCGCAGCGTTTAGCGAACTACAGGTGCCCATTTTCGGTAAACCGAACGCGGTCCCGCTGATCCAACGCCTCGAAGTCAATCTGGCCGGTCGCTATGAAAAACTGAGCGATGCCGGCAGTAGGAGCGTGCCAAAATATGGCGCCACGTGGCAGCCGATTCGCTCGCTGTTGCTCCGCGGAAGTTACTCCGAAGGTTTCCGCGCCCCCAGTCTGACCGAAGATCGCCGTATCGCTTCCATCAACACGGCCGCGACCGTGGTGGACCCGTCCCGTGCTAACCAGTCCTACCAGACCACCTCAATTGGCCGTTCCAATCCGAACCTCAGACCCGAAACCTCGACGAACGAATTTTACGGCGCCGTTTTTGAGCCGCCGTTTGTAGCCGGACTATCGCTGTCGGTGAACTTTTACCGGACGATCCAAAAAGATGCCATCCAGGGCAGCCTCGGCAACACCATCATCCTCAATAACGAGGCTCTCTTCCCCGGGTTTGTGGAACGGGCGTCTCCGACACCGGCCGACACCGCCGCCGGCTGGAAGGGCCCGATCACGACCATCTACGCCCAGCGCATTAATTTTGGTAAAGTCCGCAACGAAAGCATGGACCTCGGCGCCAGTTATCGCCTGCCTTGGGAACAGCTCGGCCGCTGGCGCCTCAACGTGAACGCCGCCAAGACGATCACGCAATCACGTCAACTCGCCTTCAACGGACCCGCGATCAACGACGTGGGCGACACCTTCTCCAGCCCCCGTTGGAATATCGCCTCGAATCTTAATTGGAGAAAAGGGGTGTGGACCGCCACCGTAGCTCACAGCTACATGAGCGGATATGCCACGAACCAAGCCGGCGTGACCCCCTCCAGCTACACCACGCCTGCCATGCGCATGATCGACGTCCGCGGCACCTATGAGTTTAAGAACGGCGTCTGGCGCAAATACGGCAAGGGGCTGCGCGTCGGCTTCGGCGTCGCCAACGTGGAGGACACCGAGCCTCCGTTCTTCAATAACATTTTCGGTTTCAACGGCGGTTTGCATGGCCGTTGGGCATTCGGTCGCGCCTACGAAATGTCCTTCACCCTCCCAATCGACTGATAAACCAACTCGCGGCCAATTTCGTTCGATTTTCCTTCGGCCCGCCCATCCCGGGCGGGCTTCTTTTTCTCCCCAGACTATACTCTCATGCAACTGTCCTCCCGCCCCTTCCTCGCCTGCGGTCTCGCGCTCGGCCTGCTGTACAGCCCGTGGCTCGCCGCGCAGACTTCTGTGCCCGCCGCCGGCGCCACGACCTCTGCGGCCAAATCGAACCAACTCAAGCCGGGCGATGTGGCCCCGGAATTCACCGTCACCGGCCCCAAAGGCGAGACGATCAAGCTCAGTGATTATCGCGGCAAAATCATCATCGTCGATGTCTCCGCCACCTGGTGCGGCCCCTGCCAAGCCGCGATGCCCAACAACGACCGCATCGCCCAAAAATACGCCGCCCAAGGCGTCGTGCTCCTCGGCATCACCGCTGACGATTCCCGCGCCGCCTACGACGGCTGGATCCAGCGCAACGCCGAGAAATACAAATTCACCATGGCCTTCGACCCACTGGGCAAAGACGGCTGGAAAGACTCGGTATTCAATACCCAGTATTTCATCACCGGTTTCCCCACGATGTTCGTCATCGGTCGCGACGGTAAAATCGTCGAAATCGTGAGCGGCGGCGGCCCCGGCGAAGATTATCGCCTCGAATACGCCCTCGCCCGCGCCGGTGCCAAGGTCGACCTCGCCTCGATCCCGCCCGAGCCCAAGAAAGATCCGAGCGCGCCGAAATCGATCCCCGCGATGATGAAGACCCCCGCCATGGCTGCGCCCGCCAAGACCGCCATGGTCGGCATGGGTGGCGCTGCTCCCGCCGGCGGCGGTTTTACGCCCGAAAAATTCGGGAACGTCGCCCGCGGCGCCCAAGTCCCCGACTTCACCGTCACCGGCAGCGATGGCCAACCGCTCAAGCTCTCCGCCCTACGTGGCAAGCCGCTCCTGATTCAGTTCTGCACCAGCAACGGCCCGCAACCGTGGTTCGGCCCAACCGCGGCCACCTACAAAGATCAAGGCCTCGTCGCCCTCGCCGTGTTTTCCGCTACCGACAAAGCCGACTTCGATAAATGGGTCGCCGCTCACCCCAACCCCGGCTTCGCCGTCGCTTGGGATTCCGCCGGCAAAGCCTGGGCGGAAAACGTGACCAACACGATGTTCGGCGTCGGCATGTATCCCGCCACCGCGTTCATCAAAGCCGACGGCACCCTCTGGACCGGCTTCATTGGTATGGGTCCAAAAGTCATCGCCATGACCTACTCCGCGCTGGCCCGCAACGGCATCAAGCTCACAGACGAGCACCTGGACGCCCTCGTCGCCGCCGGCGGCGCCCTGCGCATGGGCGGTGGCGCCTCGATTGCTCCTTCCGCGATCAACGCCGCACCCAAACCCGCTGCCGGCGCCGCCGCGCCCGCCCGACCCACCTTGCTCGCCCCGGGCACCGTCGCCCCCGATTTCGTGATGCGCGACATCAACGACAAGGAAATCCGCCTCGCTGATTTCAAGGGCAAGGTCGTTATCCTCGATTTCTGGGCCACCTGGTGCGGGCCGTGCATCGCGTCATTCCCGCACACGCAGAAACTAGCAGCGAAATACAAGGATCAAGACGTGATCGTCGTTGCCTCCGGCACGAGCGACACCATCGCCGCCTTCAAAAAATGGATTCCCGCCAACCAGCCGAAATATGCGGCGATGCAGTTCTTCTTCGACCCCAACGAGCGCGGTTCCGCCACCTTCGATAAACGCGCCTCGTCCAGCCTCTACGGCGTCTCGGGCATTCCCACGCAGTTCGTCATCGGGCGCGACGGCAAGATCGTCGCCAGCATCGTCGGCAACGGCGGCGACACCGACACCCGCACCGAAGGCGCCCTCGCCCTCGCCGGCGTGAAGGTCGACGACGCTACCGCCACCGCCGGCAAAGCCGCGCTCGTGAAAGCCGCCGAAGAGGCAAAACAACAAGCCGTCGCCGCCGCGGCCGCCGCCGCCAATCCGCGGCCTCCGTTCCGCGAATCCATCGGCAAGCTCGGCGCCGGCCAACCCGTGCCCGACCTCACGTTGCAAAACGCCGAAGGTCAGACCGTGTCGTTAGCCGCACTCTCCGCCGGCAAAACCGTTTTGTTCGCCACGTGGAGCGCCCGCGGCATCAGCGAAGATTTTCTCAAACTCCTTGAAGCCCGCTACCGCAGCTACGCCGACCAAGGCCTGCTCGTCATCGGTCTCGCCGCCTACGGCTCCCGCGAGGACTACGACAAGATGCGCGCTGAACACGCCGGTAAATTTACCTTTCCCGTCCTGTTCGATCCCGCCGGCCGCGGTCCCGTGCCCGCCAAGGACATGGCCGACATGACGCCCGATGAGAAAAAAGCCTACATGACCGCCCAGCGTGAACACATGGCCAAGGTCGCCCCGTTGGTCTTCAGCGGCGGCGTCATGATGCCCGTGCCCAATTACATCGTGCTTGATAAAAAAGGCCTCGTCGTCGGCCTGGGCGTGGGCGGCGGCGGGGCCACCGATGAAGCCATCGGCAACCTCCTGCTCCGCTCCGGCATCAAGCTCTCAACCGCCGACATGCCCAAACGCGTCTGGACCGCCGAAGAAACCAAACCTCCGGTTCCCGAAGCGAAAGTCGCCATGCTCAAAGTCGGCGCGCCAGCCCCCGATTTTCCCACCACTGATCTCAACGGTAAAGCCGTGAAACTCTCCGACTACCGTGGCAAGATCGTCATCCTCGATTTCTGGGCCACGTGGTGCGGCCCGTGCATCGCCTCGATGCCGCACACCAACGAAGTCGCGGCTCAATACAAAGACCAAGGCGTCGTTGTCCTCGCCTCGTGCACGAGCGACACCCGCGCCGCCTTCGAAGCCTGGGTGAAGAAAAACCAAGCCACCTATCCCGAGTTACTCTTCTCGCACGACCCGCAGGAACGCGGCGCCGAGCGCGCGTCGCATAAACTCTACGGGGTCGGCGGCATCCCACAGCAATTCATCATCGGCCGCGACGGCAAGATCGCCGCCCTCTGCACCGGCTACCTCAAAGGCGAAGTCCTCCTCGAAGCCGCCCTCGCCCAGGCCGGGGTCAAGGTCGCCCCCGAGATTCTGACCAAAGCCAAACTCGACCAAGCCAACCGCGACGCCATGCGCTGAGTAACTCAGCGACATCCGCGTTTGCCGCGTCTCCTCAACTCGTCCAACTTGACTAGCAGCCCGCGCCCGCTCGATCGCGCGGGCTGCTTTTTTTCTAAAAATCAAATCCCCCCATGAAAACCTCTTTCCTCCACTCGCTGTTCGTCAGCGCCGGCCTCGTTGCCGCTAGCGTATTGACGCTCCCGGCCGCTCACGCCGCCGCCGCGCCCGCC